>JAHEKQ010000153.1 GCA_024638265.1 Flammeovirgaceae bacterium | reverse complement strand
GTAATCATCGATAAGATGGTCGTTTTACCACTACCGTTCTTACCGGACAATTCCCAGAAATCACCGGGCTTTATATCCCAGTTGATTTGATGAAGCACTTTCTTTTTACCGTAGCTCACATCCACATTCCTAAGACGTATGAGATACTCTTGTTCATATGAATTCGATTCGAGGGGTGATGGGATCTTGGCATCAGCATCGACTTGTAAAGTCTTCGCGAAGTTCTTTAGATCGTCAACCGAAGCAACCCAATGTGTCCCGCCGTTCAAAAGAACGCCCATTTGACCTATAAATGGCAGAAAGTCACCCGCTCTGCTGGCAAGTTGTATGATATGGGTACGATCCGATAACTCAAGCAGCATATCCCTAAGCTCCACCTGTGTCTGGCGATCAAGATGATCAAATGGATTGTCCAGGATCAAAAATTCTGGTTTAGACTTCATCAGATATCGAAAAAGAGCTTTTTTGCGTTCACCGCTTGAAAAGGATTGCAAACTCTGATCGGTATGGGAGGTCAGCAATTTTTTGTCGTGTCTTACTTCTTCCTCCAGGAGCTTGTCTAACTCCATTTTTGAAAACAAAGCACCTCTTTTACCCCGGAGTAGTTCAAAGCCCGATGGTTTCTCCCGATTTTCAGAAATTACATTTCGGATCAATGATTTTTTATCAGATTGGTTGGTAACCAGGATACCCCAATGTTTTAAGGCGGAGTTGTTCATTTTATTCTAAGTACACACAGCGCGGCCACTTATTGAGAATCACAATGGCTTTTCTGTTCCTGGAAAGATAGTACTAATCTCAGAAATAAAACCTAAATACGGCATTCGGGGTAATCCCCAAAGAGGTCTCGGTGATTTGCTCCGCTGCTCCCTGTGATGATAGTTGGTAATAAACATTGATGAGATTTTCCCGATCGAGTACATTCCATACCGAGAGTCCAATCTGGCCTTTACTTTGCACCCCAATTGGAAATTCGTAGAGGCCCGAAACGTCTACCCGGAGATAGTCCTCCAGGCGCGTGTTATTGGCGTTCTGAAAGTTGATCTGGTCATCGATAACAGGTTGGGTCGGATCTGGAGTGGTATAGGGTTTTCCCGTTCTCCAATTTACCCCGGCAGATAATCCAAGAGGGCCGGTATCATAGGTAATGCCGGCGGTTATCGCATGAGTGATGTCAAAATTACCAGGGAAGCTCATGTCTGGAAGCGATTCAAAAGTATAATCGCTTGTCAAGAAGGAATAACTAAGCCAGGTGTGGAGTTGCTTTATCTGTTTCCTGACCAGCATGTCGATCCCCTTTGAGTTGTAATTTCCTGCTGTCTTGATAAACTCATACTGGTTTTGAAATCCCTGGCTTTGGCTTGTAATACCTCTTACCTCCTTGATATATCCCACCACATTGAGCAGCCAACCACTACTTGAATAACTCATACCCACCGACCCCTGTTTACTTTTAATCACAGGAATTTCCTGATCGTCCGACAATTGCCATCTTCTTTTTTCAATGCCAAGAAAATCGTTCTGGAAGTTGATGATCTGCGAAGTGCTCTGATGTTTAAACTCCCCCAGTAATTCGAGAAAAAGCCCCTTGGTCATACGCTGGTTAAAACTGAGTCTGGGTTCCCATATTATCTTGCTGAATTTATCCAGATAGTTTAATCGAAGCCCAAGATTTAAACGGGTTTCCCGGTCCGACGAACTCCAGTCGAGGGAGCTGAAGGGGGCATGAATCCGGAGTACTTCCGCAACCAGATCCCTAAAAATGGGATTATCAACGTCATCGAGGTTTGAAACTTTTGTCTCGATAAACTGATAACCATTACTCCAATGCAGATGGGTCTTGACCCGATACAGCGTATTGATCATAATCCCCGTCTCTGACACCTTATTCTCCTGAAGAAACCGCTGGTCGCCAAGGATATTGGCATTGATGGCTTTCAGTTTGTAATCTGTATTATAAACCTGCAGATGACTACTAAAAACGTCACTCCATTGTCTCTTATACTGCAGTCCTGCCGCAATACTATTCTGTTCCAGATTGCTTTGCCGCGTCTGCGGTTCACCCTCAAATTCAGCATTCTCATCAAAGGCTAGTTCGTTATTGGCCAAAATGAAGTTCAATTGTATCTCGTCCTTATCGGAAGGGGAGTACAACCATCTTAGGGAGGTGTCGTAGAAATCAAATTTAATATCGGAATTGACCACCTGGTCTATATTTGATTCCACTTCAGTCTCTTGTGATATCCTGTCGAAATAAGCCGAATAGGTCGGCGTTTCCCAAAAATCACTTATAGATTTCCGTGCAGCCAGCTGAATAGAAGACCGATTTCCTATCGGGACATCGGCAAATCCATTGGCATCGATAAAATTTATACCCAGGTTACCACGGGCAGTGCTGGTGATCTCTTTCCCTGTTTCCATGATAATGCTGCCCGAGACACCATCGGTAAACGATGGGGGACTACCATTTTTTCTAAGGGTTACCTCTTGGGTGATCTGTGGATTATACATAGAGATAAGGCCAAAAAAATGCCCGGATTGATACATTTTTATACCGTCCCATGAGATAAAGTTCTGATCATGACTACCCCCTCGAATATTGATATTAGAAACCGTTTCATTGATGCTTTGAATCCCGGGAAAGGCCTGAACTGACTGCAAGACATCGTTCTCGATAAGCCCGGGCAGGATAGTGAATTGCTCAAAATCTATGCTAAATGCACCGTTATCGAGCTTGTCGATGCCGGGGGTGAGGTAACTGTAAAGGACTACCTCGGCAAGTTGTTGTTGTTTGGGGATCAAAAAGACTTCTCCACAGTTTTTCCGATCAAAGAAAACCAGGTCACGCAGCAGCATCTTATACCCGATATGACGGATTTGAATTTCGCTAACCATTCCAAGTCCGGCAAGTTCAAAATATCCTTCAGCATCGCTAACCGTGGAAAGGTTTCCAGCCCTTATGGTGGCATACACAACGGCATCGCCGCTGTCTTTATCCCTTAAATAGCCACATAAAGGAACCTCTGCCATCACGATGGTGATGATGTTATTGGAAAGACGGTCGAACTCCAGACCTGTTTCTTTTCGGATATACTTCAGGGTCTTTTCCAGGTCCCACTCTTGCTGTGGTGGTTTAAGGCGAATGTTTTCGAGGGTGTTATTCGCATAATTGAATTGAACACCATAAGCCGTTTGTAATTCTCCCAATATAGTGATCAATGGCCTTCCTGTATCCTGGGCGGTAACCACACTCCCCAATTGGAGAACAAGATAAAAACATATGAGTAGACCGGTTTTACTTTTCACTAGGGTAGATGCTCACCTGATCGGCTGATTCGATTCTGAAGTTTAGGTTTAAAGGCTGGGTGATCGCTTTAAGAGCGTTTTCAAGATCCTGGTGTTCGAAACCACCGGTAAATAGCATATCGGCCTGAATCCCCTCAAGTTTAACCTCTATATCATACTGACGTTCCAATTCCTCGATCACCAGGCTGAATGGAACCCCCTGAAAACTGCTTATATTCTCCATCCACTGGGGCTTTGTAAACGTGTTCTTGCCAACTACCAGGCGTTCGCCCAATAAATTGAAGTGCTCTCCTGCCAACAGGGTCTCCTTATATACCTCGGTGCTGACCTCCACCCGGCCCTCAAAACAAATCACCTGGAAGTGATTTGAACGCTGCCTGACATTGAATTCTGTACCCAGTACGGTAACGGTGCCGGTTGCGCTGACAACCTCGAATGAACTCCCTTTGCTCACATCGAAAAAGGCCTCACCCTTCAAATTGATCCTCCGCTCATCCCCCCAGCGGTCCCGATCGTAACTTATTTCTGAAGCGGCATTCAGCACTACAACAGAAGCATCGGGCAGTTCGATCTGCTTTTTTTCTCCTGCCATGGTCTCAATACGAATAAAGTCATCATTAAAGAGGAGATAAAACAAACCAATACCTACCAGCAATACTGCAGCAATCCTTAGTAAAGGTTTAATCCAGGTTGATCCTGACGATAAATTCCTTTTAGCTTCTAATTTTGATTTCAAGCTTTCTAAATCGTCAACTTTTGAAAAACCAGATGCTTTGAACATCACGGCATGTTCCAAAATAGCCATCAGTTCCTCATAGTCGTCCCGCTTCTGGAATGTTTCCATTTCCGAAGCGGTGAGACCTTCATTTAACCATTTATCGATAAGGTAATCCTTCTCCATAATTCG
>JAHEKQ010000152.1 GCA_024638265.1 Flammeovirgaceae bacterium | reverse complement strand
CCACGTAGCCTTGGTTGGGGTAATAAAATTGAGGAAGTCCTCTTTGAAATCATTACTCGTAAGCTTAAGGGTCTTGTAGGTTTTTGCCAGCCCGTTGTCATACAACCAGTCTACATCGAAGGCCCGACCGTCGGCAATATGATCCCGCGAGATCTTTTCACTGGTCTCCATAGGCAGTTTGAAATATCCACCTGATAAAAAATATCCCTTCTTGGCTTTGTTAATATGAATTTCTACAAAGTCATTTCGCGGTATACAATCCCCATCACTGAAGAGCAGATATTCAGCCCTGGAGGCCACAATCGCTTTGTTTAAAATGGATGATTTCTGAAATCCATCATCCGGATGCCACACGTGTTGAATTTCAAATGAACATCGTGATTGGAATTCTTCAATCAGCTTTTTGGTAGGTTCCCCGGATCCATCATCAGCAATTACTACCTCAAAATCATTCGAGGTCTGATACTCATAACCCCAGAGTACTTTTTCAAGCCATTTAGGGTTATTGTAGGTACTGATGATCACACTTACTTTCATAGAAAAAAAGAAAGTGCAAAATTACGAATTTTTCAATGATGATTAACCTTGAACTCAGTCAGTTCCCTCGGTATCAGATGATCCTCTCTCTTCATTATCCTCATTGATCTCTGAAATAGTATCACCATTCTTGAGGCGTTTGCTGACTACCAGGAAAGGGCCTGAAACCACTTGCTCACCCTCTTCCAGTCCTTCCAGGATTTCAATGTTGTCGTAATCACTTATGCCCGTTACTACCTGGCGGATTTCAGCGACTCCATTTACATTGACAAATATTACTTCCTTGTCTTCATCATCATCCTCTGTATTTACCTGGCGACTACTCATCTCACCCTCTTCTCCACTGTTCTGCCGCATTTCCTGGGGTGTGCGAGTTGTCACTGCAGCCAACGGAACTGATAATACATTTTCCTTGGTCATAGTAAGGATGTCAACGCTTGCAGTCATTCCCGGACGAAACGGATATTTACTACCTTCTTGCACGAGATCCTGGTACGATTCATTCAAAATCAGAATGCGTACTTCGAATTCAGTTACCGCATCGGAACTTACTTTGTCATTAGCCGTATTGGCGATTTGAGTAACCACCCCCTTAAATTCCTTGTCCAGGTAGGAATATGAATCCACATCGATTACCGCCGTATCACCGACAGACACCCTGATAATATCGTTCTCATTCACATCAACACGAACTTCCATTTTTGAAAGGTCTGCAATCCGCAACATCTCTGTTCCGGCCATTTGCTGGGTCCCAACCACTCTTTCTCCCTGTTCCACATCCAGCTTGCTGATGATACCTGACATTGGAGCTACTACATTGGTAAGCCTTACATTTTCCTCCGCTTCCTTCACGGATGCTTCCCCGCTTTTTACAATATAGCCTGCCGCCTCGACGCTTTGCCTCGCAGCTTCCAGGTCATTTATTGCCACCTTATAATTTTGCTCGGCCAACTGCCAGTCGGCTTCTGAGATCACTTTCTGATCGAAGAGTTGCTTTTGCCTTTTAAAATCAGCTTCGGCCCTTGCATAACTTGCCTTTGCTGTTTCAAGGTTGGCCAGTGAGGTGTGATAATTCGCCTTTTGCTGATTAAGGGTCGCTTCCGCCCGTTCAAGTGCGGAAAGCCAATTATCAGGTCGAATTTTTACCAGCAGTTGACCCATGATCGCTGAATCTCCCTCTTCAATAGTGAGCTCGGTGATCTCTCCAGATACCTCAGGACTTAGTTTTACTTCAGTCACCGGTTGGATCATTCCTGAAGCGGAAACTTTTTCCACAATCGTGAGCTTTTTGGCAGATGCCAGTTCCACCTCAACAGTAGTGTCTCTGCCCAGCCATCCCTGTTTATTGCCGATCACTGCTACCACGAGCAGGACCACCACCAATACTATTAATATATAGAGTAATTTATTGGAGCCTTTCTTTTTTGCTTTTGCCATCAGTAATTATAGTTCGATAGTTTTACCCTGATAGAAATCAAGAATTTTCTTTTTAAATATAAAATCGTATTTGGCCCTCAGAAGGTCTGATCGGGCACCAAATAGGTCATTTTCCGCTACCTGGTACTGTACAAAATCAGCCGCACCAATATTGTAGCGCTGTTCTGTAACGCGAAATGATTCTTCCCTCGCGGTAACCTGTTTCTGGGATGAAAGGAAGGTTTTAGCCGCAGCTACCACATCGTTATACGCTGATTCGATATCCTGCCGCAATTGGTTCTTGGCCTGTTCCAGGATTATTTCATTCCTGTTTTTAGATATGTATGCCCTTTGAAGATTCAATGATGAATTATAGCTATTGAAGATGGGGATGTTAAGTGTAGCTCCTACAAACCAACTCATATTTTCATTGAGCTGATCCTCAAAAGGGAGGATGTCTTTGATGATACTGGAGTAGTTGGTGCTTATTCCAGAAACCAGGCTCACAGAGGGATATAGGTTTCCTTTAGCAGACTGTATACCATAGTCCGCTGCGGTAGTTCGATATTCAGCTGCCTTGATGTTGGGCATATTTCCAAGCGCAATGCCATACACATTTTCCACCGATAGATCTGCAATGGATTCCTGGTCCACTTCCACTTCAGGTATGACAATTTCAAACGGTGCTGATGCCGGTAGTTGAAGGACTTGTTTCAATTGTAAATAGCTAAAGTTCAGGGCGTTTTCCTGGTTTATGACATTCAATTCATTGGTGGCCTGCTGTGCCTGGAGTTCCAGTTGATTAGAGATTGGCAGAGCTCCTGCCTCCACTTGCTTAATAGTTCTTTCCAGTTGCCGGTTTGTAGAATTTAGTTGGGCCTTAGAGTTCTCCAGTAATTCCTGGTTGAAAATCACATTCATGTAGAAGTTAATCATACTGAGCGTGATGAAAGTCTTTGAGTTTTCGAGGTCATACTGACTGGCTGAAAAAAGATGATCGTTCTGCTTGATCTGGCTCCTCAATGCACCAGCGTTGAATATGGTGACATTGGTGGAGGCCGATAAATTCATAAAGGTAATTTCCTCGGTAAACGGCAGATTGGAAAAGGGATCGATTGATCGTCCCCAGTTGTTCTGATAAGAACTCCTGGCATTCAGGTTGGGGAAAAGACCATATTTGGCCTGTCGAAGATTTACATCGGCATTCTCCACATCGAGAAACGACTGGCGAATATCCAGGTTATTCTCCAGGGCATAATCAACGCATTCCTGGAGAGTCCATACTCGCTGTTCCTGACCGAAGGCCCAAAGCGATGATATAACTAAAACAAAAACTATTGCTACTCTCTTCATAACTAAAAATCAATGTCAGGTATATAAAGTACCTCACTAATATTATCAAGTGATTCGAGGTATTCGCGCGTAATGGGTCGAATACCGGAATCCATTTCAATTACATGACAGGCCAGATCATTCTTGGCCTTCCGGGATAAGGACATACTCGCTATGTTACAGTTTTCCATCTGAAGGACGCTGGCGATAAATGCCACCATACCTTTAACATCCGCTGCTTTAATGATAAGTGTATGAGCGGCTGCACTGAATCCAGCATTAAAACCATCCACCTCCTCAATGTTTATCACCCCACCTCCCAGGCTCTCCCCGATAACGGTGGCGGATCTACCCTCCCCTTCCAATACTACCTTCACCGTGTTTGGGTGAAAAGTCGACGCATTGCCTACGGACTTGAATCGGAATTTCAATCCTGACTCTTCTGCGATCTGCAATGCCTGCTTAATCCTGGGATCATCCGTCTTGTAATCCATAATCCCGGCAATTATTGCCCGGTCACTTCCGTGTCCTTCATAGGTTCTTGCAAAAGAATTATAGAAAGTGATATCCGCAGATTCAATTTTCAATGCTTTCCCAAACACCCTTTTGGCGGTCCGACCTATTCGGACAACACCTGCCGTATGTGAAGAAGAAGGCCCAATCATCACGGGTCCGATCATATCAAATACACTACTTCGCTTGGACATAGCTTTTCCTTACCAGACAATTTTACGGCTAAATCACCGCTTCCAACAACCATAAGTTATGATCGGTAAAATTGGCGGTTGGGTGAATTTTGGGGGTGATGGGATTGGGCACGGGATACAGGAAGAGGATACAGGAAGGGATACGGGAAGAGGATACAGGAAGGGGATACAGGAAGGGGATACAGGAAAGGGGATACAGGAAGGGGATACAGGAAGGGGATAC
>JAHEKQ010000065.1:7957-17230 GCA_024638265.1 Flammeovirgaceae bacterium | reverse complement strand
ACGCCTTAAACTCCAAATCACCCACTACTATCCTAACAAAAACTCGCTGGTTCCCCCGATAGCTATCGGGGCCGGCAGGGGGCTCACAGCAGTCCCGATAATTATCGGGAGAGTGTGAGTATTATGTACTTAAGCTTTAACTGCTTTTTTAAAATGGTCGTGCTGCAAGAAGTCAAACTGCTCTCCCTGTATACTCCTGCACAAACTCTAACTCAAACCTTACTATTTCAAGTAATATTATCTTGTAATAAAGGGTGGGAAACTATTGTGTTTATATCATCTATTCAGAGAAAATAGATAAGTTCTACATCGGTATCACTACAGATATTCAAAATCGTCTTGATAAGCACAATAATGGATTTTACTCAAATTCTTTCTCATCGTGTGCCAAAGATTGGCAGATATTTCATACAATAGATTGTAAATCAAAACACCAGGCTTATCGAGTTGAAAAACACATAAAAAACTCCAAATCGAGAACCTATATTGATAATTTAGTCCTCTATCCTGATATTCAATTTCGTCTACTGGAAAAATATAAATAACTCGCTGGTTCCCCCGATAGCTATCGGGGCCGGCAGGGGGCTCGGAGCAGTTTGAGTGTGAGTATTGAGTACTCACATTTAGACTGCTTTTTCCGTTAAGTTAATACCCTTCTACCCTTTCTACCCTTTCTTCACTTCTACCATTCTACCCTTCTACCTACAATCCCAATATCTTCGCGTCCACAAAGAAGTTAGCATCGATACGGATATCGTGATCTTCCGTAATGGCCTCGTCAGTTGTCACGCTGATGCGGAGGGAAAAGCTGTCCTTTTTAAGGTACTCTTTCAGGTCTACGTCAGTAGTGGTTAAAGAAAGTTCAGCCCCCGCGGAAGGACTCACCTGGCCTGAAGAAGCTATCTCAACTTCAGACAATCCATCTGCATCTATATAGATGGTAATTTCCTTCAAAAACCCGAAATCACCACTTGCAGGATCGACTACTGTTAAAACGAGCTCCGTCAATTTAATTTCTTCAATGAGATCAGGGTTGGTTCCATTGGCTGAAAAAGTAGACTCCGCATTGGTGGTAATCGGAGGTGTTCCAATATCAATGGGAAGGTCTATTTGAGTGGTGGTAGATATGGTAATACTGGTGTCATAAGGCATGTTGAATTGTGTCAACTGTGCCAGCTCTTCACATCCAAAAAATAGTATGGGAAGGATTAAAATAAGAATTCGTTTCATGGGATAGTTAGTTATATGGGTAAATATAGGAAAAGGCATGAAAGTAACCGCTTGGGAGAGACAAGGTAGCAAGGAAATCCGTCTCAAACCCCCGCGTAAACGCATCTACCCGTCTACACGTTTACCCGTTTATTATCGCCATATGACAAAATCATTCTTCAAATTCTCCAACCGAGAGGTAGGCTTTTGGTTTCCATCCGTTAAATCTTCAATGGTTTGATAGATATACCTTTGGAGTTCGCTGATCAGCACTTTTCCATCATGGTTCAAGTCAGCCTTCCTGGTCGACAATCCATCGATCAGGGCATAGGCGAATACGCCATTTTTCCATTGCCCCTCAACAATCGCGTATTCGGCACCTGCAGCACTGGAAATTACAGTGGTTCCATTCGATTTGCGCATGTCAGCAAAGCGATCCTTCATCAACTCATAAGAATTGGAAAGTCCCAGTGTGGTATCATCCCCGCCTTTGTTCTTAAAGACCTTAGATCTTATTCCTCGTCGGTTTCCTGCAGCAATCTCCAATAAATCAGCCGATTGCCCGTCAACTTCCCCGGAATGACAGGCGTCTATCAACAATACCTTATTCCTCGCAGGAATCCCATCCATAATGTCCTCAATATCATCGTAAAGGATACCTCCACGGGAAGGGTCGCTAAAATCTACTTCATATGTACCCATGTAATAGTTGTAGTTCTCGTCAATTATTGAATGGCCACCAACATAGATGATTACAAAGTCCATGGCAGCGGTTTTATCCAGTTCCGATTTGATCTCCATTACTTTGGGATAGGTTACATTCTCATTTGTGATGGTCTTGATCTTGACTTCATTGAATTGAAACTTCATCTTAGCGAACATACTGGCAAGGTCCCGGGCATCTTTAGCTGCGTAGTCAAGCTCCATCTTACCATCTTTATATTCAGAGACCCCTATTCCATAAAAATATAGATTAGGCCTCCCCACTGATTTCGTAGGCTTATAGTTCACATAGATCACTTCCTTGTTGCTCATGATCCCGTTTTCATCCCTGACATACATTTCAATATAATTATCTCCGGGATTCAATGTTACTGTGATATTACTGGATACCATCTTTGCCTCCCTGTTACGCAAATTGGCGGGGAGCCCGGCTGATCCCATAATAGGTACATCATTGATATTTATATGTATACTGGATAAGAATGCCTCGGGGCTTGCCGTTGCGCTAAAATTCAAATCCAAGAGTTCATAATTGACATGTGTTTCAGGTATGGTTAATCTCAACTCAGGGGCCACAAGCGATTTCTGCAACCCGAATTCATCCAGCCCCAGCTTTTCAATTCTCTTTTTAAATGCTTGATAATGTGTCTGTATCAGTGAGATGTTTTTGCTTCCCAAGGCTCCGAGTACCTCATCCGCACGATTAAATACCAAGTCAAACTGCTCAAATCCGTAAAAAGTAGCTTCATTATCCTTGCCGTTATTGATATGAAATCCAATATGACCGCTACCATTTTGCGATGTAGCATAGTAATGTTTATCTGTCCAAATCACCCAATCATTGTCCTTGCTGACAAACAATCGTGCCAAGGGTGCTGTCCCCCTGTTGAGGTCCCAAATATTCACCGTCTGGTCTGCGCTGGCAGAATAGATATATCTGCCGTCATGTGACGGACTTATTGCATTTACTTCTCCCTGGTGGCCGTCAAGTACTTTTTCAAGGTTGGCAAACTGGTCAAATACCAAGATCTTAAGTGTCGTCCCTACTACGAATTTTCCCGTGGTGGTGAAGGTTGCACACAATGGCTCCCCAAAACTTCCCGGGATTTCCACTTTTTCCCCGTTTGACCACGCAAATGTATTTCCCTGCAGTGAAAACGTAACTCCATTATATTCATTGAGAACCGTTCTGAAATCTCCAGCATTTGAAAATGGTCTAATATCGAGGATATTGAGGTCGAATACCTTCTCCAGATTTCCCCTGTCATTTAGTAAAGGGACTTCTTTCCTTGTCTGGCCAAAGGCTATACGTCCATCGGCAGATGTTGCAATGCTGTACACACTTTTGCCGTGTGATGTGATATGCTTGTGCACCTTTCCTGTATTCGGATTCCACAAAACTATATCGCGTTCCTCTCCCCCTGCCGTTGCTACCAAATCATTCCCGTAGGCTGCAGCAGCAAAAACGGGGGAATCGTGGATCTTAATGGTTGAAACCAGGTTACCGTCAGGAACACTGTAAACCCTCGCATTTTCATTATTCATCAACTGGGTACCTGCAACCACCATCGAACCGTCTCCGGTAAATGCAAGGCTATGGATATCGCCAAGTCCAAACTGATCACCAAACTCATCATCAGAAATCCTCACTAATTCCTTAACAAAGTTCCCTTTTGAATCCCATTGAACAATTCTATTATCAGATCCACCGGACAGAATATATTTTCCATCAGGCGAGAATGCCACTGAATTCACAGAGCCGGTGTGACTTTTCAATTCTTTGGATGCAGCCTGTGAACCGGTATTTCTCAAGCTCAAATCCCACATTATTAACTTGCCATCATTTGAGGCTGAGACAAGCTGCTGATCATCAGATGAAAAAATCAGGCACTTTATAGATGCATTGTGCCTGGTATACATCGTTGTTTGTTCTGTTTTCAAATCAAATATTACGATCTGTCCACTCAAAGTGCCAGCAGCCATCAGATTTCCCCCGTTTGAAAAAGCCAGTGAAACCACAGGAGAGTTGAGCCCCTGAAAAGTTCGCGACATTTTACCCGTATAAATATTCATCAGACGTATATCATAAAGGCCGCTTTCCTGGCCACCAATCAAACCTCCCACTGCAACCAGGGAATTGGGGTGAATGGCCCCGGCATTTAGGACTCCCTGGGAGCCACTTCCCATCTGTCCTCGAAGGGTTCTCATCAGGTAACCAGTCTCCGAATTCCATACTTTGATCGTCCTGTCTTCGGACACTGAAACGAGTTCCTCACCGGTAGGACTGAAGAAAATGTTGCCTATTGTACCGGTATGTCCCTGGGGCTCAAGAACTACATAAGTTGATTCGGACTGGGAGAACACCGGGTAGGATAGTACCAGTAGAATGACTGTTGCAAAAAATAGACGCATTTTGGCTCCCAAATTCTAAAAATCACAAATTAGATGAACTGTTTGTAAACAGCAATAATCATCCCAATTTATCCACGGCAGACAAAGTGCAACTAATCTATTAAAAGACTATTTTTGATCCTTATAACCGGGTTAAAGCGTGAAGTTAGCCAAGTTTTTACTCATTTTTCTTTTTCTTTCCCCTGAATACCTGCTCGCACAAACAGCATCCCGTATTGAGACAAGGGTAGGCATTGGCAATAGCTCAAATAATAATGGTGTTGCCGTTGCGGACATTGACCGTGATAATGACCTGGATTTATTTGTGGTGACCCGGCAAAACCCCAACCAGTCGAATACCGACATCGACAGCAGGTTATTCCTGAACAACGGGAATGGCACATTTACCGACATTTCTTCCAGCTCGGGAATTCAAACCTCACATGATTACTCAGAAACAGTTATATCATGGGACTTCGGTTTAAAGACCGGGGCTTCATGGGGTGATTTTGATAATGATGGATTTCCCGACCTGTTCCTTACTAACCGTTATCATCTTCAACTGTACAAAAATAACGGAAACGGCACGTTCACAGATATCACTCCTGCATCTGGCATAAATTTTTCCAATAATTGCTATGCCGTGGGAGCCACATGGTCGGATTACAATAATGATTCATTCCTGGATTTATACATCACAAACTGGGGATCGGAATGTGGAAATATCTTTTACGAAAATAATGGAAACGGCACCTTTACCGAGAAGACGCAGGAGCTAGGACTACAATCAGCCTATTTACACGGTTGGATGACTATTCCCATCGATATCAACCAGGACGGATGGATGGACCTATATCTCGCCAACGATTATAAGGATCCTAATGAGCTGTTCATTAACAATGCAGGCCTTGGTTTTTCCGAAAATGCCTCAGACTATGGCCTGACTAATTTTGATCGCGATGGGATGGGGATCGCGGTGGGAGATCATAATAAGGACGGGAACCTCGAAATATTCATTTGTAATATTGATGAGAATTCGTTTTACACCAGTACGGGCAATAATTTATATACCGATGTTTCCGTAGAGATGAATGTTCATAAACTCGGCTGGGCCTGGGCAGCTCAATTCACGGATTTCGATCATGATACCGATGAAGACCTGTTTGTGACCAATGGTTTTCTCCTGGAAACTGTTAATCACTTCATGAAAAATTCGTTTAGCTCGGGGGAACCCGGCTTTTCAGATTCAAACTTTGAATTTGGGATCAGCGAGGAAACGGAGAGTTACGGACTGGTTGTATTTGATTATGACAACGACGGGGATAATGAAATCCTAGTATCCAATGTCCACAAGCCCCTCGCCTTATACGATAACCCTACGGTAGATCTGGCAGTACCAGGTCAGGAAAATTGGGTGAAATTCAGGCTTGAAGGCACCGAGAGCAACCGCGACGCCGTGGGAAGTATTGTAGAGATTGAGTTGAATACAGGAATTACACTTGCAAGATATCACCATGGGTCCAGCTTTATGGGGCAAAGTCAGCAACCCGTCCATTTTGGTCTCTCCGATGCGGATCAGATCACCTCACTGACTATTAAGTGGCCATCCGGCCTTATCGATACCTATACCGACCTCGAACCCAATAAGCATTACCAGATCACAGAAAATACCGGCATAAGTCTTCTTGACATTCAATCCAATAAGAAGGTGGGCTGTATTGATCCGAATGCCTGTAATTTTGATCCGGAGGCCACAATCGATAACGGTTCCTGCAATTACCTGTTGCCGGGAAATATTACGGGGAATTCCAATCCTCTTTCCCTCAGTACGGAATCCTATTCTTATCCGCCCCAGGATGGCAGCAGCTACGAATGGGCTGTTGAAAATGGAATAATTATCGATGGACAGGGTTCCGAAAATATCCTTGTTAAATGGGATATTGCCACCTCCGGCAGGATATCGGTTGTGGAAATGCGAGAATGTGTCTCCTCCCCCGCAGCCTTGGAAATCAATTTCAATCTCGATACCGAAAACGATTACACTGTTGCCAGGTTATGGAATGAAGCACTTCTGGAAGCCATTCGAGCTGATTTTGCCCGTCCTACCGTCCATGCACGCAATCTTTTTCACACGAGCATTGCCATGTACGACGCATGGGCTGTTTTTGATGAGAATGCGGAAACTTATCTATTGGGCAACCGGGTCCACAACTATATTAACGATTTTGAAGGGTTTGAAACCAGTATAGAGTTGGAAGAAGCGCGCAACATGGCCATTAGCTACGCGGCCTACCAGCTTTTAAGTCACAGATTTGAGAATTCACCCGGACATGAAGAATCGCAGCAACGATTTGACTATTTGATGGAACTACTGGGATACGATCCGGGATACGACCAGTCATATTATCAACTTGGTAATCCGGCAGCCCTGGGGAATTATATCGCAGAATCCATCATCGAGTATGGTTTGATTGACGGTTCCGGGGAATCCATGGACTATAGTAACGAATATTATGAGCCTGTCAATCCCCCCCTGGCGGTTGAATTTGAAGGTTGGACAGGGTTAATTGATCCGAACCGATGGCAACCCTTACAACTCAGGGTATTTGTGGATCAGAGCGGTAATGTTATTTCAGATTCCTCACCCGAATTCCAGAGTCCCGAATGGGGGAATGTTACACCTTTCTCGCTCAAAGCAAGTCAATCGACCACCTATCTCAGGGAGGGTAATCCGTATAAAGTGTACTTTGATCCCGGTGCTCCCCCTCAATTGGACACACTTACAAATACCAGCTCAAGCGATAATTACCTGTGGAATTTTGCCCTGGTATCAATTTGGGGCTCTCACCTCGATCACACTGATGGTGTGATGTGGGACATCTCGCCCAAGGGTATTGGAAACCTGAAAATTGAAGATTTCCCCACAGATTTCAATGACTTTCCGGACTTTTACGACATGACAGGTGGGGGTGATAACAGCCCCGGAAGGATTATCAACCCCATTACTAATGAAGCCTATGAAAGTCAGCTGGTTCCCAGGGGAGATTATGCCAGGGTCCTCGCCGAGTTCTGGGCGGATGGCCCTGATTCTGAAACTCCGCCAGGTCACTGGTTCACTATCTTGAATTATATCAAGGAACACCCGCAATTAGAAAAGAGGATTGGAGGTAATGGTTCGGTCTTGGACAACCTGGAATGGGATATAAAATCTTATTTCATCCTTGGTGGGGCAATGCACGATGCCGCTGTTGCCGCCTGGGGCGTCAAGGGTTGGTACGATTATATCCGTCCTGTATCTGCCATCAGGTATATGGCCGAGAGGGGGCAGAATTCTGATCCCGGGCTTCCAAACTATGATCCGGGTGGAATCACCCTGGTGCCGGGATATATTGAGCTCATTGAAGAGGGTGATGCACTCGCCAATGGCAATGAAAACGTAGGAAAGATCAAATTGTATTCCTGGAAGGGACCCAAATACATCGGGGACCCATCCACCGATGAAGCTGGAGTGGGCTGGATACTAGCTAATGAATGGTGGCCATACCAGAGACCCTCCTTTGTAACTCCTCCTTTTGCAGGGTATGTTTCGGGCCATTCTACCTATTCGCGAGCTGCTGCCGAGATCCTTACATTATTAACAGGAAGTGAGTATTTTCCGGGAGGATTAGGAGAATTCGAGGCCAGACAAAATGAATTTCTCGTATTCGAGGAGGGTCCGAGCCAGGATGTCGTCCTTCAATGGGCTACTTACCGAGATGCGGCGGATCAATGCAGTTTATCCAGGATCTGGGGTGGGATCCATCCCCCTGCCGATGATATACCAGGGAGAATTATCGGGGAAAAAGTAGGGATTCAGGCATTTGATTATGCTTTAAGGTATTTTGATGGTAAGGTATTATCGGTAAATGGCCCTCAAGAGAAATTTACATTCTATCCCAATCCGGTCAACTCAAATGAAGAAATAACGGTGAGATTAAGTGGGTCACTACAAATGGTAGGTCTTTTCACATCTGATGGAAGATTGATAAGCCGGATAACTCCACAAAAAACAACTCGATCTAATTCTTCGGTAATAAGGCTCCCAGTCCTACAGCGAGGCATATACATTCTTAAAATAGACGGTCAGGGAAGAAAACTTATTGTCCGGTAGATTCAGTTATCCCGTTTTCGGGCACTTTGCCTTTAATTCCTCTGAAGAATTCAAGAAATCGTGGCATATCTTCTTCAATAGTGGATGTGTAAATGGGTTCTGCCAGCTTGATAGTTTTGGTAGCATAATCAAAACCACACATTACTATAGGTACCTTTGCTTTCTGAGCTATATACCAGAATCCCGTTTTGAGCCGCTCAACTTTCCCACGTGTTCCTTCCGGAGCTAGTGCAAGTACAAATCTATCGAGATCCTCAAAGATCTGAGCAGCACTATCCACCATATTGTTATGACGTGACCTGTCTACCGGATAGCCACCGAGTGCATAGAATATCCAGCCAAAGGGCGGTTTGAACAAGGAATCCTTCCCCAGGTATTTGGCATGGCTCATTCTCAAATGGGCCCTTCCCAGGATTCCCACCAAAAAGTCCCAGTTGCTAGTATGCGGCGCAACGATAACGATGTATTTGTTGAGTTCCCTGGGGAAATCGCCTTTTACTTTCCAGCCAGTTGCCGTAAATAACCAGGAGAGGATTTTTCTCATGGTGCAAAGATAGGGGAATATTGTGAGACGAGGGGACAGGAGGCAGGAGGCAGGAGGCAGGAGGCAGGATACCGGATACCGGATACCGGATACAGGAGGCAGGATACCGGATACAGGATACCGGATACCGGATACAGGATACAGGATACAGGATACCGGATACCGGATACCGGAAGGACGATACACATCAGAGGCTTTGAGTGGGATGCCGCTTTACCGCTCTACTGCTTTACCGCTTGCCGTTTACCCGCCGAAG
>JAHEKQ010000065.1:0-7947 GCA_024638265.1 Flammeovirgaceae bacterium | reverse complement strand
TTTTACTTTCCAGCCAGTTGCCGTAAATAACCAGGAGAGGATTTTTCTCATGGTGCAAAGATAGGGGAATATTGTGAGACGAGGGGACAGGAGGCAGGAGGCAGGAGGCAGGAGGCAGGAGGCAGGAGGCAGGAGGCAGGATACCGGATACCGGATACAGGATACCGGATACAGGATACCGGATACCGGAAGGACGATACACATCAGAGGCTTTGAGTGGGATGCCGCTTTACCGCTCTACTGCTTTACCGCTTGCCGTTTACCCGCCGAAGCTTTAGCGAAGGCGGACTCTACTGATCTTCTCCTAAGGAGCGAATTACATAAGGCTCAATAGACTTTACGAAATATTCCTTTTCGTAGAATGAAAGCCAGCCCCAGGTTCCGAAGGCATCGGTCCCAGTGGCAATAACCCTTAGGACGACTTTGGTGTCGCGTGTGCCTTTCCAGATGAATTCGAGACTGTTACCTTTTTCGAGATAGTGATTGAATCCTTTATCTGAATTGATTTTTGTCGTTCTCTTAAGTTTTTGATCTCCATAATACACTTCATACCGCCCATACTCACTAGACAAGTCTTGAAGCATGCCATACACTTTTGCATAGCTCAGCTGATAAAATACATAGCTTCCGGAGCGGAGTTTATTGTGGATAAAATGATAATTGCTGTAAACCTCTTCCTGCCAGCTACCAAATCCCAGCTGGCTCTTGAAGCCATAACTCTGGTTTCCATTCTCAAAATCAAAGTATCTCCCTTCTCGAGCTTTATCTCCGGTACTTTCTCTCACTTCATCTACAGTCATGCCCCACTCAGCTCCCCGGAACTGACCGAAAGCAGAGTAAATTACCATTACAAGGACAAAACTTGTTAAAAGAAACCTCATAAAAACCCGTTAAGTTAACCGCGGCCCTGAGCAATAAAAAAATGCAATACAGTGATATCGCACGATTAAGCATCGTAAAGATAGAATACTCCCCGAATAATCAAACCCCGATGTAAGAATTGAACGATAAACGTACCGCCAGACCGTTAGTTGACCTTAATAGTTCAAATGTTCACTTGTTCACTTGTTCACTTGTTCAAATGCCCTCTTCCACTAGTCCCCTCGTCCCCTACTTAAACTTAATCGTACACCCAATGGCCTTCGTCTTGGTATTCTGCACTTTTTCTCCTTTCAAAAGCGCATCGACGGCATTTTCCAAATACTTCTCCGTGACCTTGGAAGCATTTCGGGAATTATTGTCAATGGCGCCTATATAGGCCACATAGAACTTATCTTCTTTCTTATTTAGAAGGTATACATGCGGAGTATTCGTAGCGCCATAGGTGGTAGTAATTTCCTGGGTTTCATCGATTACATAAGGAAAGTTAAATCCTTTCTCTTCAGCACGTTGCTGCATCTTTTCAAATGAATCACCGGGTGATTTCTTAGAGTCATTAGGCTGAATAGCAATTACCGGAAATCCTTTTTCCTCGTATTTCTCCTGGAGTGCAATAATCCGGTCTTCATACAAAACTGAGTAAGGACAGGTATTACAGGTAAATATTACGATCGCACCATTTTCACCACTATTTTTCTTCAATGAAATATTCTTACCATCAACATTCTTCAAGTTGAAGTCCCTCGCCTCATCCCCTACCTCATATCCATTCATTACCGGTGAGAAGGAAAATACTGTTAGTAGGCCCAATGATAATACCAGCGTTTTCATAATTTTTGTTCTTTATGGATTAATAAATTTATTCAATGACTTAACAAGTTCTTCTTTGGAGGTCTCCTGTCCAATAAACACTCTCTCCTTTGAACGATTATCCAGAATCAGAGTAGCGGGGATAGCCCCGGACCATCTTGGTTCGACTTTATCGATCCAACTGTTGTAGTCTACATCGTCCAGCAAGAGGACCCTCGACTTCAAATTCTTTTTTTCTGCAAAAGCCTTCACTTTATCCAGCTTTTCAATGAAATCCAGACTTACCAATACTACGTCGACATCATATTCGGATCGAATTTCCTCAAAGTACGGCATCTCTTTAATGCAGGGGGCACACCAGGTCGCCCAAAAATTGATGACGGTGACTTTCTCTTTTTCAGCCTTCAACAAAGATTCCAACTTATCGAATTTCACCACCTCTACTTGCTGTGAATAAGAAGCAAATGAGATGAGAAAACATAGGAAAGTGATTATCCTGGTCATTGTAGATCAGTTCTCTTTCTTAATGTACCGAGTTAATGAGAATTAAGTTTCATAAAAGGGACAAAAGGTGGGTGAATTCCACCAAAGTCTGATTTTCATATTTTGATGGTTTGGGCAGTATTTCAATGATTTAATAGGTGAAAACACCCTTGTATTGAAGGTTTTAATCCGGGATAAGTCTCCGTAAAAATTTAACTTGTTCCTATAAGGGGGCAGGGGACGGACGTCCCCCGGGGGTGGAACAGGGTGAGAGTGATTGTGGGTTGTTATAGTAAGTATCAAAAAAAATCCCCACCTCAATGAGGTAGGGATTCGATTTATATATAGTAGTTAATTTCTCAGTTCGCGTAGAGCTCCACCTCAAGATCAAAAGTGTTGCTCAACATAGCATTTTCAAGAGTCCAACCGTAGACAACCTTGTGCTTGGTCCTGTCTACCTCAATATTAGCAACAAATTTATTTTCACCTGTTTTAGCAACATCAAACATTATGTGTTCGGTGATTCCTCGGATAGTTATATCTCCATGAACCTTATAACTGGTATCGTCCAGTTTTTCAACATTTTTGATCTCCAGCATAGATTCAGGATACTTCTCTACAAAGAAGAAATCTTCTGACTTTAAATGTCCAGTTAATTTGGCATTATCTTTTTTGTCAGCAGGAATGTCAGAAACAGAAATGGAATTCATATCCATCACGATCTTTCCACCTTTTAAATCACCGTCGATCACCTCTAGGTTTCCGGTCTTAATATTGATATACCCGTAATGCTCATAAGACTTAGCCAGATGGTAGCCAGTCCATTTCACCTTACTGGTTTTGGTATCAATAGTAAGGGCATCAGGGGTATTAGTGAAGGCAGTCGATAAAACTGTTATCGTCAATGCCAGTGCGAAAGTTTTCAAATTTTTCATAGTTAATTGCTTTAGGTGTTTAAACAGGTAATTATACGGGAGGGTTCAGAAAAAGATGCTGAGTTCGTAATTAATTGAAGTAGGTTAAGATTACTGACTTTATGATTGCGGAAAAATCACCTCGAGGTTTTACTAAAAGGTTAAAAAAAAGTATTTAGATATAGTGATATAATTCCATTAACTCCTTTCTAAGTACTTGAAGGAGAGGAAACAAAGAGTTATTTTAGTTCTATGAACCGTTATTTACTCACCTTTCTTGTTGCCTTCTTCCTTTACAATTTAGCTAACGCCCAAGAGCTTGATAATTACGCTCCTGAAAAGATATCTTCCAGTTATAATAGTCGCCTGGCTTTGGTAATTGGGAATTCGAATTACCAGGACAGACCGTTAAAAAATCCAGCCAATGATGCAAAAGCCATTACAAGAGAACTGGAAAAAGCGGGATTTGATGTTATTTCCTATACAGACCTTAATCGTAGTGGGATGAGAAGCGCCATTCGTGAATTCGGTCAAAAAGTACAGGATTCAAAAGGGGTCGGATTGTTTTATTACGCCGGTCATGGACTTCAATCCAGGGGCGTAAACTACCTGGTACCCACGGATGCTGATATCCAGGTGGAATATGAGATCGAAGACATGTGCATTCGGGCCGATCAGGTTTTGAGGATGATGGAATTGTATCAAAATCCCTTAAATATTGTGATTATTGATGCTTGTCGAAATAATCCCTACAGAAGCTTGTCGAGGGATATGGGAGAGGGATTGGCCATGCCGGACAATGCCCCGGTAGGCACAATCGTGGCCTTTGCCACTGCACCGGGAAAAACAGCATCTGACGGGGACGGTGATAACGGTCTTTATACACAGGAATTGATCAAAGCCATGCAAATTCCGGGGTTGCCGATCGAACAGATTTTCAAGCAGGTCAGAATTAACGTACTCCAGTTATCCAATCGGCGACAAAGCCCTTGGGAAAACTCTTCCCTGACAGGTGACTTTTACTTTTACCCTCCCACAACACGAGCCAAAAAGGCGATAGTTGAGAGGGGAATTGATAACAAATACTATGAATTTGAGGGTCTTAACTTTTTTGAGGCGGGACTGGATGTCAATAACAAAGTCTTCAATAAAACATTCGACCGGTCGCAGGTACGCTATATCTATGCACAAGTTGATTTCAAGAATAAGAAATATGGAGAAGAGGACTGGATCACCAACTTTAAGTTTAAATACTATAAACCAAACGGGCTTGTATGGACAGATCTCTCTCCCAATACCGTTGTAGAATCTACCTGGGAAGATGCCTATGCTCATTCGGGATGGGGATGGTCAAATCCCGGTTACTGGGGTGGTGGCAGATATAAGGTGGAAGTATGGGACGGTGATCAACTTGTGGGTGAGGATTACTTTAGTGTAACAGGAAATAACAGGGATAATTACAGCCTTACAGCCCTGGAGTTTGGCGAGGAAGTAGCGGCCGGCGAGGTTGTAGTTAAGGATGAATTCGATATTTATGAATCCAGGTATGTAAAAACACAGCTCACCTTTGATAACCAACTGTATGGACAAAAAGAATGGCTTTCCAGTTTTGTAGCCAAATATTATGAGCCGGATGGAAAGTACTTCGGGGAAGTGACCATCAGCAAATCTGTCCCTCCCGATCTTAAAACTGTAACGACCAACAGCGGCTATGGATATCCCAACATTGGCTATTGGAAAGAGGGGGATTATAAGGTAGAAATCTGGGATGGTGACGATAAGGTTGCCGAACGCACATTTAAAATGCTGGATAACAGGGCCAGCTATGCGGGAAATTACAAGCTTCAGACTATCGGTTTTTATGAGGCGGATGGGAAGGGGGAATTGGCGGATTTGGAAACGTCGTTCCCACAGTCCTCGAGGTATATCTGGACCAAGATTCAATTCGTCAACTTCCTATTCGAGAAAGAACCATGGGAAACCAATTTTGAAGTCAAATATTTCAAACCAGATGGTACGCAGTGGGCAGATTTCAGTGCTATTTGGGAGGTTCCTACCGACCTTGAATATGTCTTCGTACGAAATGGTTGGGGTTGGAATACGCCCGGCTATTGGGAACCCGGTACCTACCGGGTGGAAGTGTATGACGCCGGGGAACTTATTGGAGATACATCGTTTGAAATTGAAGAACCCAAAACCAATTATATATTTCAGGGAATAAAATTCTTTGAAGCGGGAGAAGATTATGATTCAAAGGAATACAATGCGGAGTTTGATCAATCCGTTGCACGCTATTTATATACGGAACTGGACCTGAAAAATTTAAAGGAGGAGCAAATTGAATGGGTATGTGATTTCAAAGTGAAATATTATTACCCGGATGGGGCATTTTTCGGTGAATTTTCCATTAAAAATACAATCCCCGCCAACCTGGGACTCTTTAATGTAAGGAACGGATATGGCTACCAGGAGGCGGGCAAGTGGGAACTGGGCACATATAAGGTCGAAGTATTCGATGGCGAGGAGCTCATAGGTACCAGTTCTTTTACGATTAAATGAGTTACAATTACATCCAAAAAGGGATTAACTTACGTAAGGTTAAAAATAATTATGTAATTAATTGTATGATTAATTATGTAATTAATTATGTAATTATCTAATGGATAATTATGTAATTATTCTAAATGGGCAAACGATGAAGAAATACTTGCTTGCGATATTCTGTTTAACTGCATCCTTATATAGCTATGCTCAATGTAACTGCTCAGAGCGCAATAGCTATTCCACCAAACTTAAGTTGTGTCAGCCAGTACTGTTTAGTGAAGGGGTTGATATCGGTGAAAGTGTATTAGATGCGTACGCGGGTGTTGCAACTTCTGAAGCAGAGACTTATGTTGTGGTAATACTCGATATCAGGTCGGGTACGCCATACGAGCTCTCAGGATCTCTTATGTTAGAGCTCGTAACAGAATACGACCTCAACAACCCGGAATTAACAGAACAGAAGACATTCTTTGAAGGAAATAAGACCTATACGATGGGTTGGTACCGGTTGTCAAATCTCCATATATCTGCCCTGGAAAACTCGGACTATGCAGAAATAGGACTTTATTTTGAGAATAAGGACTCGCTCTTTGGGGAATTGTTAAAAGACGACGACACAACTTCTTCCTTTTTCAGCCACCTGGGTTGTCTGAAATAGCTTATTTCTCTTCTTTCCGCGCACCATCTTTTCCTTCCTTAAGGTTGTAGTAAATTCTCTGCGTAGGATAGGCAAAATCAATGTCATCGTGTTCTGCAAAATTTTGGAGAATATCTTCCCAAATAAGATGTGCCACAG
The DNA here is from genome assembly GCA_024638265.1 of Flammeovirgaceae bacterium. Taxonomy (GTDB): domain Bacteria; phylum Bacteroidota; class Bacteroidia; order Cytophagales; family Cyclobacteriaceae; genus JAHEKQ01. The sequence continues at coordinate 1,521 of JAHEKQ010000065.1, read as the reverse complement.
TTCTGCGCTTTTTATGGGCTACCAGGTATCTCATGGTCAGCATCACCCCACTGTCCTTCACTGAGGTATATACAATAGGTGAAAGGGTTTTATAGAAGATCATGTACTTCTTGGAAGCTTCAATTAATTTGGTCTGCGCTTCCCTATTGAGCACTTCCACATGTTTATTGACTGTTTCCTGAAGGATTGTCTTTGCCTTTTCCCAGTTACTCTCAAAAGTTACCATGACCCCGATTTCATCCCAGATATGCTCAAAGCCCTGCGCATAATTGGCCTGAGGTTCCCTAAAGACTTTGCCATTGGGAATATGAATAATCCGACCTGTACTCTGATCGGCATCTACCCAGTTACCGATTTCATTAATGGTAAATTGAAAATACCTGATATCTATAACGTCGCCGGCAAAATTTCCGATCTCCACCCGGTCCCCAATAGCAAATGGGCGCCTGATCAGAATGAATAGCCATCCGGCCAGGTTGATCAATGGATCAGCAAGGGCTATCGCAATACCCGCGGTAACAAGTCCCAGGAAAGTGGCCAGGGACCCCATCTGGTTAATCCAGATAGAACCAATCACAATAACCAGAATGACCAGGGAAGTATTTTTAACCCCGTTTCGCCAGAAGTAACGCTCCTTTGGATCCGTTACCCGTGAAAATACAATTCGTAAAACTACAGATCGCAGTACCCATAGCGTCAGTATCACTACTACAGACAGTATTAATTTGTACTGAATAGTCTCAGGTATTCCCCAGTTATCCGAAAGCCATTGGGTTATCTCCATTGGGGGAATTTACTTGTTAGGGGGAGAATATACAAGGGTTTGGTGAAGCGGTAAACAACACCCTCACTCCTCATCCTGATCTCCGGGCACACTCTAATATATTTTCGTGTTCTATTTCATGAGCTAAACCCATCTCCTCTATTTTTCTTGTTCTCCTCACCCCCTAACCCTCCCGATAAATCGGGACAGGCTCTCTCTTTTTGGCCTTGTTCTCTTCATTCCCTATCCGCTCTCTTTTGGGTTGTTCTCCTCACCCCCTAACCCCCTCTCCTCGGAAGGAGAGGGGGAATTATAGCTTTCCAAATTTATAACTTATCCTATGGAAGGTAATATTATATCAAAGGCTAGGGGGCTAAGGAAGCGTTCTACGTCATCAGAAAGGCTTTTGTGGGAAAAATTGAGGAACAAAAAATTCATGGGATTGAAATTCAAGAGGCAACATCCCATCAAATTTGAGTACGAGAAAATAGGTAGATTCAACTTTTTTATCGCTGATTTTTATTGTCACCAAATGAACCTAATCATCGAGCTAGATGGACCCATACACGAGCATCAAAAAGAGTACGACGAAAGCAGAGATGAAATTCTGGAGGCAAATGGACTCCGAGTTCTCCAAATTAAAAATCAGGAGCTAGAGGACATTAACATCGTTTTGAACAAGATGAAATCAGTTTGTCAAAGTTAAGTCCCTCTCCTTCCGAGGAGAGCTTTGTCCGCCTTTGGCGGGGGATTTAGGG
>JAHEKQ010000151.1 GCA_024638265.1 Flammeovirgaceae bacterium | reverse complement strand
GTACCTCAATGGTTACATCAAGTTTTTGAGGATTAATTCCATGCTTCTCCAAGTGGAAGGCAAACCCGTGATCAAGATTCGTTCCTTCTCCATTTAAATGCAGGGGACTGATTATGGCAAATTGACCTCTCTGGAATTCAGCTAATAATTTTTCCAGGCAGCCTTCCCCCAAACGGGCGTCCTGGTTGAGCAGGAAAAAAGCATCGGGTTCGTGCTTCCCGAGAGCATGCCTGATTGCGAGGTTGTTGGCACGCCCAAAACCCAGGTTGTCATGTGATGGAAGAAGATCCACTGATGGAAATTCCGTGGCAATAATCTCACAGGTATTGTCACTGCTATCGTTATCAACCACCACGACTTTATAATCACTCGATACAGGAATACTTTTAAGACAGCCCCTGATCCATTGAGAACCATTATATGTCACTATTACAAATACAACTGTCATGCTATGATTGGGGAATATCGATTCTGTAGAATTTCGTTAATCTTCGATTCGAGCAATTCGAGCTCCGGATTCCGCTCAATCTTATCAAGCGTTAGAAATGACCTGGCCTTGTACTTTGGATCAGCGATTTCACCTATTGACACCTGCGACAATTTAAAACCCCAGGATTCCAGCCTTTCAAATAAGCCCGGAGTACTTTGATAATCCTTCAGGATCATCGGCTGAATGCGATCCGGCTCAGCCTTGGTCAATAATTCGAGCAAACATGAATAGTAGATTTTTGCGGTCTCCCGATACTCCGGCAAGACTTCCCTTAACATCAATCTGGTTTGTTTTTTTCCAGACACTTTCCATTTCAAGTTTGCCAGGGAGGTGGTTAGTTGCTTTCTCGCCAGGTCACGGTTCACCAGTGATCGCAATACGGAACGGTAACTCCTCAAGACGAGCAGTATTTTCATTTCAGGGAATACTTCCAGGTATTCATCGATAAACAACACCGTTCTTGGGTCTTTCCAGCCCCATTGATCATATGAGGATCTCTGTTCTGAAATATTAATGATCCTGGACCTGAAATCATCTGGGGGAACCGGGGGCCTGTTTAATTCGAGGCCTGAAGGAGCCAGGCCCTGGTCTGCGAGGACTTCCTTATGCATGTTGAGAATGTCAAGATCCTCAAAATGACCACGCGTATTCGAAAAATCTGCACCTAAAAGATTTTTACCCAAATGTAGACCCGACTCATGAAGGAGGTTGGCTACAATGGAAGTACCCGAACGGTGCATACCCAGAATACAAAGCACCTTACTCATTTGCTGTCCATTCGTGTTTTATGAGAACTCCCTGTTTTACGGAGGGTAATTTTCCGGTAGAATAAAAGTTTCCGGCTTCTACGTGGAAAGGCGAGATGTACTCAACTTCATCCATCACTTCCCTTTCTGAAAGGCATTGGAGGTTCAATACATACCTCCCAGTATTCAATGGCAAATCAGGTATCCGGCAATCGAAATGGCCTTCACCCGCAGGAACATCAAAGGTGTCACCACTATGATAATTATTGCATGTAAATAAAATGTATCCTTCCATGGTAACTACCTGCAGTCTTACCACTACATCTTTCAGTGGACGAGTGGAGCTATATCGCAACCTAACCCTGATGTGGTGACCACTCTGTATCGCGCCCAACGGCTGATATGACTCAGACAAGAACTCTGCAGCTGTAAATTTTAGTGCCCCCGTACCCGATCTCCTTTCCACTGCTGCAAGATCTTCTTCCATAGACCCGAGGTTCAGGTATTGATCAATCGCCTCCCCTGTATCTCCATAAAATTTCAGTTCCCCATAATCGAGGAGAGCCGTTTTAGTACAAAATGACCTGATAGCTGCCAGGTTATGGCTGACAAAAACCACCGTCCTTCCACTGGTGGAGGCATCTTCCATCTTTTGCAGGCATTTTTTCTGAAACTCAGAATCCCCTACAGCCAGGACTTCATCGATTAGCAGGATCTCAGGCTCGAGATGCGCTGCGACAGAAAAAGCCAACCGTACTTTCATCCCGCTACTATAATGTTTTACGGGGGTGTTAATGAATTTTTTCACCCCCGAAAACTCCACGATCTCATCGTACTTACCTTTGATTTCTTTTCGGGTCATCCCGAGGATTGTGCCATTCAGATAGATGTTTTCCGACCCTGTTAATTCGGGGTGAAATCCGGTCCCCACTTCCAGTAAGGAAGACACCCTTCCCCTGATTTCCAGTCTCCCAGATGAAGGATGGGTAATCCTGGAAATGATCTTAAGCAAAGTACTCTTTCCGGCTCCATTCCTGCCTATAATCCCCACAGAAGACCCATGGTCTACAGTCATAGTGATATCCTTCAGTGCCCAGAATGTCTCTTTATTTGGCGAGAATATATTCTTAAGCTTTGAGACAGAACCCCTTAGCGTATCGGATTTTTCTTCACCAATGCGATACTGTTTTCCGATTCCCTCAATTTTTAGAGCGAGATTACTCATACTACGTCGGAAATGACCTTTTCCATTGATTTGAAATAAATTGTCCCCGTTATGAATATGATTAAGCCTGCCACCAGGCTTATCCCTACTAACTCCCATCGAACTGGTTCACCTAGAAGGGAGTATCGGAAAATATCCACTACACCAGTCATCGGATTAAGGTAATACAAGCTCAGCCATTTTTCAGGGATGAGGGAGGATGGATATGCAATTGGCGTTGCATATAGACCTACCTGGACGATAAATGGAATTATATGCTGAACATCCCTGAATCTTATGGTTAATGCACTTGTCCAAATCCCCGCACCCAGACTGACAATTACAACGGCGATCAATGCAGCCGGAAAATACAGGAGATTCCAGCCAGGAGGAAAGCCATAGTAACTCATGAGGATCAGGAGGAAAATCAGTGTAACCAGGAGATCAACAAATCCCGTTACGCTTTTGGAAAGTGGTATGATCAATCTGGGAAAGTATATTTTTTTGACCATCTCCTGTGCATTGATGAGGGAGCTTCCACTCTGTTGAAGAACAAAGCTGAAATAGCTCCAGGCAGCCATCCCTGAAAGGGCAAAAAGCGGGTAGGGAATCTCACCCGTTTCCACATTCAAAGCTCTACCAAAAATTACAATGAATATGAGCAGGGTAACCAGTGGTTGCAACAGGGCCCAAAGTAAACCAAGAATGGTCTGGGCGTACCTGACTCTCAAATCTCTCCATGCGAGTATGACAAACAGGTCCCTGTATTGCAGCAATTCCCTGAGGCTCAAACCCTTTGACTTACTCGCTTCAATTACCGTTTTCTCAACCATAAACCTTCGACAAATTTATCAAGGCAGACCACACAAACGATGTTTTTTCGCTTTTTTTTGGCTTGATTTGGCAGATGAAAATTGCCTTTGTCACTCCATACCCCCGGGGAGTCGCACCGAGCCAGCGGTTCAGGTTCGAACAATACTTCCCTGATTTGCAGGAATCAGGTATTGACTTCGTGCAATATGCGTTTTTATCCCCTCGAAGCTATTCCAGGATTTATAAAGGAGGATTCTTGTCTAAATCCCTAATTGCAGGAATTGGGTTTACGAAAAGGATTTTCCACCTGTTTGGCTCCATCAGCGCCGACCTGGTATTTATTCATCGTGAGGCTACGCCGGTTGGCCCCCCCTGGTTTGAGTTCTTTCTAGCCAAAATCTTTCGCAAACGTATTATTTATGATTTTGACGATGCCATATGGTTGCCGGATCAAGGAGCCAATCAACAGATCGACACATTGAAGTCCCGTTCTAAAGTTGGAAAAATCTGCCGTTGGAGTTACCTGGTAAGTGTCGGTAATAATTACCTCGCTAGCTACGCGAGCGATTACAAAAGTAAGGTCACCATCAATCCAACGGTAGTAGACACTGAATATCACAGCATATCAAAGAAGGGGAATTCGGGCAATCCCCTGACCTTAGGATGGACCGGTTCACATACCACCGCTAAATTCCTGGAACCTTGGCTACCATTTTTAGATAGATTGCAAAAGGAAATCCCATTCAAATTCATATTTATTTCCAATCAGCCCCTCGAACATGATTATCCCTGGATCGAATTTGTGCCTTGGAATATTGACACCGAAATAGAAGATCTGTTGCAAATAGATATTGGCATTATGCCAATTCCCGATAATTCATGGTCGCATGGGAAATGCGGGTTTAAAATTATTCAATACATGTCTACAGGCATTATCGCCATAGGTTCCCCTGTCGGAGTAAATAATGAAATTATTGAAGAAGGTGTCAACGGATTCTTCTTAAAGGACGAGAACC
>JAHEKQ010000014.1:51074-55907 GCA_024638265.1 Flammeovirgaceae bacterium | reverse complement strand
AAATAGGTTGTCTTTAAACACAAAAAAAGGAAGCCCGAGAGCTTCCTTTCTTACATAAACCTAAACCTAAACCTAAACCTAAATTACAATTACTAGGCGATAGCGGATTGTAATTGATTACATATACTGATTAACGGGTATCAAGGTTACGATATTGTCATAAAGAATTATTATCTAATACTGGACTCGAATTTATATGTTGCATAATATGCAGGCTGATGGACCTTAATTGGTATTACATTCCCGGCATTCTAGTTGTATCATTCCTGATAAGCTTGTTTGCCTACCCTTCGTATATCAAGTTGCTCGAGAAGAAAAAGCTGCTGGATGTTCCGGATCACCGTAAAATTCATAAGAGGAGCGTGCCCAGTATGGGAGGAGTGGTTATGATTCTGGGCATGCTGATCACAATAATCTTCTTCTTTCCCATTGAGCAGTTACTGGAATTCAGATTTTTCATTGGCGGATTGATGATCATGTTTATCGTAGGATTAAGAGACGACCTGGTTCCTTTTCGGCCTGCCCTGAAACTGATAAGTCAATTGGTTCCTATCATGATTGTGATATTCTTTTTTGACATAAAACTTGAATCCTTTTATTCCCTTTCGGAAATCGTGCTGCCACTATGGATACAAGTTTCCTTAACGGCATTTACCATGGTTATCATCATTAATAGCTTCAATCTGATTGATGGAGTGGATGGCCTGGCCGGCTCGCTAAGCCTTACTTCCCTAACCGCATTTGCCACCCTGTTTTTTCTCCAGGGCAATACATTCTTTGCCTTGTTGCTCCTCGCCATGGGAGGTTCGATCCTTGGTTTCCTGGCCTTCAATTGGGCTCCGGCCAAGATATTTATGGGCGACAATGGTGCCCTGTTTATTGGATTTATTCTCGCATGTTCTTCCATACTTTTCATCCGCGAGGCTACGGTGGCCGGTATTTTTGAAGGGGTGATTGGGACGGCACTGGCTTTGATGGCAGTGCCACTTTACGACATGTTCAGGATCATTTTTCTACGGATTTTCCTGAGGAAAAGGCTTATGAAAGCCGACAGGAATCATATTCACCATAAACTCCTCGATCTGGGATTTTCACATGCCCAGGTAACTATGACCCTTTTCAGTGTCCAGGCTTTTATTATTTTCTTAACACTGATGCTTAATCATTGGCCTGACTGGGCCATCTTCAGTCTTCTGGCGGTAATACTATTTGGATTGAACGGTATATTATTCCTGGTATCAAACATCAAAACCAAGACACAAAAATCCGGGGTTTAATAGGTCTTCTTTGTTGTAGATAAACCTTTCCCTGGCATCATTTCCAATGAAAACTTGTCCACCGGCTGCTTCGATAACAGCCTGGCCTGCGGCGGTATCCCATTCCATGGTGGGACCATGTCGATAATACAGATCAGCCGTGCCGTCAGCAACCGTACAGAATTTCAGCGCACTACCCCGTGATATCGTGTTGGCAACCCGGTACTTTTCAAGGACCTGTCCTTCTTCTTCCGAAGCGTGGGAGCGACTTCGCACAGCAGTTCGGTCATCATTATTCCGACCCACACTTATGGGTGACTGTTTTCCACCGGCTACTTTATATGCAACATCACCTTCCCCGTAAAAACTGGTATCCTCCACGGGTATATAGACGACCCCCGCCACGGGATAACGATCCCTGATTAGCGCTATATTTACAGTAAACTCACCATTCCTCCGTATAAATTCTTTGGTACCATCCAGGGGGTCCACCAACCAGAATTCGGAATATTCACTTCGAACACTATAGGGCATATCCTTCCCCTCCTCAGAGATCACCGGAATTCCAGGAAAGGTCTTGATTAGCTCCTCCATTATTACTTCGTGGGCGGCTTTATCAGCAAGTGTCAGGGGAGAGTTATCTTCCTTGTGTTCCACCTGTCCCGAGTACCTCGGATCGTGGTATATTCTGAGTATTTCGTCTCCGGCTTTTCTGGCAATTTTAATGATCTCCTGCAGTTCCGACATGGGGCTTAAGTTTGGGCGGTGAAGTTAAGTATTTGTTTGAATGATTTGTAGCTTTGCAACTTGTTTAGGGCCGATGGAGAACATACACCCAATATTTGAGAAACTTCTTGGAACCACGCAGAAAGAAAAGCTGCTGGGTCAACGTGCTATTGTCGTATGGCTGATTGGTCTTTCCGGGAGCGGAAAGAGTACACTCGCCAGGGCATTGGAGAACAGCCTCTATAAAGAGGGATTCCACACGGCCCTCCTGGATGGGGATAATCTCAGAACCGGGGTGAACAATAACCTGGGTTTCAGTTCAGAAGACCGGGTGGAAAACATCCGGAGGGCTGCGGAGGTGGCAAAACTTATAGCAGATAACGGGACCATAGCGATTTGTTCGCTCATCACCCCAACGGAGGAGATAAGGACTATGTCGCGGAAGATACTGGGAGAATATTACTACGAGGTATTTGTAGAATGTCCCCTGGAAGTTTGTGAAAGAAGGGATGTGAAAGGATTGTATAAAAAAGCCCGATCCGGGGAGATCAAGGATTTTACCGGCATTGATTCACCGTTTGAAGATCCGGCTAACCCCGACCTTGTTGTGGATACCGACAAACTCAATGAAAAGGAATCCTTGGATCTCCTGTTGTCCAATATTTTGTCAAAAGTTCGAAAATAATATGAAAGCATATAACCTGACCCACCTAAAAGAGCTCGAATCCGAGGCTATTTTTATCCTCCGGGAGGTTGCGGCCCAATTTGAAAATCCGGGGCTGCTCTTTAGTGGGGGTAAGGATTCGATCGTGGTGGCACACCTGGCACGGAAAGCGTTTTTTCCGGGGAAGCTCCCTTTTCCCCTGGTACATATCGATACGGGTCACAATTTTCCTGAGACCATATCTTTTCGTGATCAGTTCGTGGAGGAGCTGGGAGCCAAGTTAATTGTGGGCAGCGTCCAGGAATCCATCGACAAGGGTACCGCGGTAGAGGAGAAAGGCTACAATGCCAGCAGGAATGCTTTACAAACGGTTACCTTACTGGAAACCATAGAGGCGAACAATTTTGATGCCTGCCTGGGCGGTGCCCGGCGGGATGAAGAAAAAGCCAGGGCGAAAGAAAGGTTCTTTTCACACCGCGATGAATTCGGGCAATGGGACCCAAAGAACCAGAGGCCCGAACTGTGGAATCTGTTTAACGGCAGGAAGGGATTTGGTGAGCACTTCCGGATATTTCCAATCAGTAACTGGACAGAAATGGATGTTTGGCAGTATATCCTCCAGGAAGAGATTGAGATTCCCTCCCTGTATTTTGCTCATGAAAGGGAAGTATTTAACAGGAACGGAGTATACATGGCATCCTGTGATTTTATACCGATGAAGCCCGAGGAGAAACCGGAAAAGATGGTCGTCAGGTTCCGCACCATTGGTGACATGACCTGTACCGGGGCATCTATATCTACTGCTGCAAACCTCCAGGAGATCGTGGAAGAGGTAGCGGCCTCCAGGGTTACAGAGCGTGGAACAAGATCAGATGATAAACGATCGGAAGCGGCAATGGAGGACAGGAAGAAGGACGGTTATTTCTAAAGGAAGAAAATGAAAGAAAGAGGATATCTCGATATGGAATTACTGCGGTTTACCACTGCAGGTAGTGTAGATGATGGCAAGAGCACGCTGATTGGCAGGTTGTTGTACGATTCCAAATCCATTTTCCAGGATCAGTACGATGCGATCGAGGAAACCAGCAGAAAGCGGGGAGATGAAAACATCAACCTCGCTTTGCTTACTGATGGTCTTCGCGCAGAACGTGAGCAGGGAATTACTATTGATGTGGCTTACCGGTATTTCGCCACACCAAAAAGGAAGTTCATCATCGCAGATACGCCGGGACATATTCAATATACCAGGAACATGGTTACAGGGGCATCAACGGCCAACCTGGCTTTGGTCCTGGTTGATGCGCGGAACGGCGTGGTGGAGCAAACACACCGGCACACTTTTATTGCCTCCCTGCTTGGTATCCCCCATATAGTATTTTGCGTGAATAAAATGGATCTTGTGGATTACTCGGAAGAGAGGTTCAATGAGATTCAGGAAGAAGTTGAAGCATTCTCATCCAAGTTGGATGTACACGATGTTCGGTTCATTCCCATTTCAGCATTGAAAGGTGATAACGTCGTTAACCGATCGAAAGAAACTCCGTGGTATGAAGGAGAAACTCTTCTGCACCTGCTGGAATCCATTCATATCGGATCCGACCATAATCATATCGATTGCCGTTTCCCGGTTCAATATGTGATCCGCCCACACAGCAATAAGTATCACGATTACCGGGGATATGCCGGAAGGATCTCTGGTGGAGTCTGGAAACCCGGGGACGAGATCATGGTATTGCCCTCTGGTTTTACCACGAAAATCAAAAAGATAGATACCTATGAGGGGCCTGTGGACGAGGCATTCGCCCCCATGTCGGTAACCATGACCCTGGAAGACGATCTTGATATAAGCCGGGGTGATATGCTTGTCAGGACCAATAACCAACCAGAGGTAGGACAAGACCTTGACCTTATGATTTGTTGGTTCAATGATCGCAAGCTGGTTCCAAATGGGAAGTATACGATAAGACATACCACGAATGAAGCGCGATGCCTGGTGAAAGGAATAAGGTATAAGGTCGATATCAATTCACTACACAGGATAGATGATGACCTTTCAATTGGGATGAACGATATCGCCAGAATCACCATCAGAACGACAAAACCGTTATATTACGACCGTTACCAACGCAACAGGAATACCGGCAGTATCATCCTCGTCGATGAAGGAACCAACGAAACGGTTGCAGC
>JAHEKQ010000014.1:0-50974 GCA_024638265.1 Flammeovirgaceae bacterium | reverse complement strand
TATCATTTCGCCAAGGAGATGTTCGGATCAGAAACAAAGGTGAGATACAGGCCTTCATACTTCCCTTTTACTGAACCGAGTGCCGAGATTGATATTTCATGTTTTATCTGTGGGGGTAAGGGATGCAATATTTGTAAACACACAGGGTGGGTAGAAATCGCGGGATCGGGTATGGTAGATCCCAATGTCCTGGAGAGTTGTGGCATTGATTCTGAGAAATACACGGGGTTTGCCTTCGGGATGGGAATCGAGAGAATAGCCATGCTTAGATACGAGATAGACGACCTCAGATTATTCACAGAGAACGATATCAGGTTTCTGAAGCAATTTAAAACCATAAATTACTAGGAATGTCATTTTTCCCGGATACAGTGGGAATTGCAGGTGCCGGTACCATGGGCCTTGGTATTGCACAAGTTTGTGCCCTTAATGGTCATAAGGTAATTCTGTATGATCCATATGAAAATATGGTAAAGACCGCCAGGGAGCGTCTGGAGAATAGCCTTCAAAAAGGGGTTGATAAAGGGGTTTATGACTCAGTTACTGCCAAGGATGCATTGGCGAGGGTAAATTCAACCCTCGATTTGGGTGAATTGATTGGAGATATCATAGTTGAGGCCATACCCGAGAAACTTGACCTGAAACAAAAGCTTTTTTCCGAGCTGGAGGCGATCAACGATCATAAGACAATATTGGCGACCAATACCAGCTCAATTCCTGTAACCCAGATTGGTCGAATTCTCAAATATCCCGAAAGATTCCTGGGTATTCATTTTTTCAATCCAGCCCATATAATGAAGCTTGTGGAGATCATTAACGGGGTTTCTACTTCACCGAAAATTGCCCGGGATGTCAGGGAATGGATTGCGTTAATGAAAAAAGTCCCGGTTATGGCCAATGACAGCCCCGGTTTTATCGTTAATCGTGTAGCGAGGTCATTCTATACGGAAAGCCTGCTGGCTGCCGAAAACCAGGCTGCTGATTTCAAGGCTATCGATACACTGATGGAATCCACGGGTTTTAAAATGGGTCCATTCAGGTTGATGGATTTGATCGGGGTTGATACAAATCATTCGGTGACAACATCATTATTTGAGCAGTTTTACCAGGAACCGAGGTTTCGTCCGAGCCGTTTACAGAATAAATATGTGAATGCGGGAAAACATGGAAGAAAAACAAGTTCAGGTTTCTATGATTATGAAGCTTAAGGGGTTCGTTTTATTGCTTCTTATTAGTTCTTGTGATCCCGTCCCTCCCTTTGAAGAAATACCCTGGATACCGTTTGACGACATCGAAATAAACCTGAACCTCCCTCAATATAGTGCCCTAAGGGTTGACGGAGGACTTCAAACGATCAATGGCGGGGTGCGAGGCATCATCATATACAGGGAAAGTGCTTCGGTTTTCCATGCTTTCGAACGAAATTGCTCATGGTTTCCCAATGATGCATGTGCAACAGTGGACATTGACCAGTCCAACCTGTTTCTCTTCGATACATGCTGCGGATCCGTATTCAGTTTACCCAATGGGATACCGAACGGAGGCCCTGCGGTTTACCCCTTGAGAAAATATCTGGTATCTGTTAATGGAAATCTACTGACGATCACGGATGACGTGATCAATTGATTATACGGTGGCCTCTGCTGTAACCAACTGGCCAATGATCTCTTCAATTTGAACGCCCTCAGCCTCAGCTTTAAAGTTTCTTACTAACCTGTGATAAAGGGTGGGTACTGCCACGGCCTGTACATCTTCAATATCAGGGCTGTATTTACCGTTCAGTATTGCGTTACATTTAGCTCCCAGAATGAGATACTGGGAAGCCCTTGGTCCTGCTCCCCATTCCAGGTATTCTTTTGAGATGTCAGGTGCTTCATCTGCTTTGGGACGGGTATGATGTACCAGTCTGACCGCGTATTCCACCACATTTTCTGCGACAGGTACCTTGCGTACCAATGACTGAAAATGCTTGATTTCATCACCGTGGAGAATACTATTGACAACCGGTTTAATATCAGAAGTCGTTGCTTTTACAATATCCACTTCCTGGTCATAGGTAGGGTAATCCAACCTGACGTTAAACATAAATCGGTCAAGTTGCGCCTCTGGCAGGGGATAGGTGCCTTCCTGCTCAATGGGGTTCTGTGTTGCCAGTACGAAAAATGGCTTCTCTAATTCATACTTTTTTCCGGCGATGGTCACGGCATATTCCTGCATCGATTCCAGTAATGCCGCCTGTGTTTTTGGCGGTGTCCGGTTAATCTCATCAGCAAGTATGATGTTTGCAAAGATGGGCCCTTTTATAAATTGAAAGTTCCGCTCTTTATCCAGAGTCTCAGCTCCCAGAATATCGGAGGGCATCAGGTCTGGTGTGAATTGGATCCTGCTGAATTTCAGGTCAAGTGCGTCTGCAATGGTATGAATGAGTAAAGTTTTTGCTAATCCAGGAACACCAACAAGCAGACAATGAGCCTGACAGAAGATGGAGGTAAGCAGAAGTCGAACTACTTGTTCCTGGCCAATAATAACTTTTGAGATCTCTGATTGCAGGCTCTCAAAAGCTTTTTTCAGCGCATCTGCAGCTTCTACTTCATTCTTATATTCTTCCATGTCAGTTTATTATCTGGCACCCCTGGTATTCCTCATCTACATAGGTAAAAACATCATTTTTAGCCTCTTCAAACCATTCTACCAGTACTTTGTTTTTCTTTTCAAGGAGTGCTGCAGCCTGGATCTTCCCCCAATCGTCCTGCAAGTTTGCCTGATGGGGAGGCTGGGAATCTTTATAGTAAAGAATGCGAGCAGCTGTTTTCCCGTCTTCCGTCTGAAAAGTGGTAACAGGGGTGATGATATTTTCTGTAAGGCTGTCAATAGCGAAATAAATTTCCGGTGACAGTTCCCTTATGCTCACCCGGTTAGACCCTGCCTGGTCCAGGAAATATCCACCGCTACCCTTGGTGAAATCATCGTCGGAATGTTCCCGGGCAGCATAGTCGAAAGTGATACTGTCCCTGACAATCAGTGTCCTTATGCTATCCATGAAATTTACGGTTTCCTGAATGTCGGTCTCTGAGGCTTTGGGGATCATCAGGATATGCCTGGCACGGTATTCATTCCCCCTTCGGGTTTCCAGTTTGATAAGATGGTATCCAAAAGGGCTTTTCACAGGCATTGATACTTCACCCGGTTTCAATGCCAGCGCACCTGCTTCAAAATCAGGAACCATGCTTCCACGCTTCACCATACCCAGGTCACCTCCCACTGTTGCTGAGGGTCCTTCGCTGAATTCCTTGGCAAGCACTGCAAAATCTTCTCCGTTTACGATCCTCTTTCTAAGATCAATGAGTTTCTGTCTTATGATTTCTTCCTGTTCGTATCCCGGTTCTACCACCTTGGTGATCTGGGCGATAGTGACTTCCATATCATAAAAGGGCAGGCTGTCCGTGGGAATCCTCCGGAAAAATTTTCTCACTTCAGAAGGTGTTACATAGAGTGAGGAAGTCAATTCTGTTTGCATTCGGTTTACCGTGAGCTGCTCCCTGATCTGTTCCCGGAGTTCAATCCGGATGTCTTCAATGGTCTTCCCGTAATATTGGAGGATCATGTCTTCCGACCCGTTGTACTGGTTTAGAATATACTGGATTCTCCTGTTGAGGTTACTGTTGACTTCTTCCTCGGTTACAATCACGGAATCAATTTCAGCCTTGGCAACCATCAATTTTTCATTCATCATGCTTTGAAGTATCTGACACTTCAAGTCATTGGTGGCGGGGTTGCCCTGGGAAATGGCATCCAGGTACCTCTTTTCGAGATCTGACTTAAGTACTATGAAATTGTCAACCTTGGCGATTATTTCGTCGACAACAATAGGTTGGGCTAACAGACTGTTTGAATTCAGCAATAGCCATAAGCTAATCGCGAAAAACCTCAAACTCCTTGTTCTGAACAGCACGTTGATATACCTCATCTTCAAGCTTCTTTGCTAAATCAACTTTTCTTTTGTTCATGATAATGTTCCTGATCTGATCCCTGACAAACTCCAGTGGGGAGATATTATCCGAGATGCGGTATTCCTCTATTAGTAAGTAATAGAGGTGATCATTATCTGAATTCTCAATATATTTTCTCGACCTGAGAAATTGAACCTTATTAGGCACCTCTGCCAGGGGAGAGTTTTTGACCAGGTCTTCAAACACCATCCAGACTGAATCATACAGCTGGTAAGTGGATGCAAAACTAAGGCAATACGACTTCAATTCCTCAAAATCTTCATCTTTCTTACTACGTATCAGGGTTCTGATACGTCTTGTATTGGGTGCCTCAATGGGCACCTCTATGTACTTGCCCCTGATAATGTTCTGTTTTAATACGAAATTATCAAGATTGTTATTGTAGTATTCCAGAATCTCTTCCTCGGCAACTTCGGTATCCAGGTTTTGATTCACATAGAATTGCTCGTATTCATAGCCAATAAGGCTGTAACGGTAGTCGAGCACTTTTCGTTCTATCTCGGCCTCATCGATATTGATATTACTGGTCGCTTCGGAAATGAGTAATTGCTTTCTCGCCCAGTCTTCCACGTAGCGTTCAGCGCGCTCTGAACTGTCGCCCGGGCTCAAACCATCGGGTATGATGCTCAAAAGGTCTTCAGGATAAAGGAATTTATCCTGTACCCTTGCTACGGGTTTGCGCTCGTTTTCGGTCTCATCTTTAATCTGGATCAGGTCACAGCCGAAAGTTGATGCCATAATAGAGACACACAACAGGCTACTTTTCCAGCTTTCGGATAACATTTTTAACGGTTTTTTTATTGATCTCGATCTCATGTTTCCGTCTAAGATTGGTAAGCCAGATATTTTCAAGGTAGTCCTGGTAGTCGGAAATTACAAGGCCTTTTGTTTCAGCCAATTTTTTGGGTCCCGGTGGAAGAATGGCTTCCACCTCCAGAAGGAAAAACAAGTTTTCCTCTTTACCCGATTGTACGCCGGGCTCCCACTGTATTTTGACAGGCAATCTTTCATCACCTGTTTCGAAAGGCCCTTCCTGAAGATTGAGGGCAAGAGCAGACTTTTCATTGAAGATTTTTACTATATCCCGTGGTGTTAGAGAATCAGGTTTGTTGTTCAGAAATACCTGTAGACTGTCAATTACTTCCTTATTCGATGTCCTGTAAAGGTTTCCGGCTAATCTCTCTTTCCATTTATATCTCTTTGCATTGTCTTTGAAAAAGCTTTCCAATCCAACCGTATCCTCGATAGCCCTGTTCCAGACTTCCTGTTCCATCACCTGGAATAATAATATTCCCTCCCAGTATTCATTGAGAAGGTTCCTGTACTCGGGGTATTTCTCAACGAGGTGATCCTCTTCGTAGTCTACAATGAATTTCTGGAAGACTTCGTTTACAGTCATATCTCCGTTTCCGGAGGGCATGATATCCTTTGTTGAATAGTCTTTACCGGAAATAGTGAACAGCTCCTTTCTCAATTCCATAGAATCCACCTCATTCAGTACCCGGTTTCTGAGATTTTGATATTCGGGTTTAAACTCAACATCATTTTCCTTCACCAGTTTGGCAACCAATGCTTTGGTTTTAATATTTGATCTGAAATCTGAGTTTATCCTAGACCGGATTTTTGATTCGACTTCTTCGAATTCTTCTATACCCAGAATCTCATCAAGTTTAATAATATGCCAGCCGTAAGGAGTCATGACGGGGTCAGAGATGTCTCCGGGATTCTGCAGGTTGAGTGCTGCTTCTGAGAAA
The DNA here is from genome assembly GCA_024638265.1 of Flammeovirgaceae bacterium. Taxonomy (GTDB): domain Bacteria; phylum Bacteroidota; class Bacteroidia; order Cytophagales; family Cyclobacteriaceae; genus JAHEKQ01. The sequence goes on along the minus strand of JAHEKQ010000014.1, from coordinate 45,210 downwards.
GCGGGAGGCATGTTGCCTGTCCTGAAAGGCTGAAGTACGCCACCCTTCATCTTGCTGGCAGCATCTTCTGAATAAACCCTGCACATTTCATCCCAATCCGCTCCTTCGGACAACAACTGAGCGATCTCGAAGATCTTATTTCTTCGGGCCAGGCTGTCTTCCCCTGACATATTTCGGGAAAACCTCACCATAATATGTGAAGCTTTGACCCGTCCCATCGAAGGCCTTTTCCCATTAACCTTGATCAGGTGGTATCCAAACTGGGTCCTGACCGGTTGGGAGATCTCTCCCGGGGCAAGGGAGAATGCTGCATGTTCAAAGGGATAAACCATTTGCATTGATGTGAAATAACCCAAATTCCCACCATTGTATTGCCCACCCGGATCCTGCGAATATTTCCTGGCCATTTCAGAGAAATCTGCCCCTTCCAGGAGCTCTTTTCTGATCTGAATTAACCTTTGATAAACTTTTAGCGTATCCTCGGGCAGTGGCTCAGGGGGTAATCTCAATAGAATATGGGAAGCGTTCACTTCAGTTTTTAACCTTTCATAGGCCTGCCGGACCAGGCTGTCTGTTACCTTGTCATCACTCATGTAGGGCTTGCGGATTTGAACCTTATATGACTCAAATTCATTTTTCAGGCTCCTAATGGTATCAAGGCCCAATGCCTTAGCTTCTGCCACCTTGAGTTTGAAGTTGAGGTACAGTTCGAAGTAGTTTTCAAGATCCTTCTTTTCAAAAGCGTCCGGGTTATTGAACCCATTTTTCGAATAGGCATACTCAAATTCATCAGAATAGGCAGGCACACCATTGATGGTAAACATTACCTCCTGCGCATTGATCTTCCCGCTTATGAGAATCAAGACCACCGCACCTAACTTCCATCCGAAATGAAATCTCATATTCAATACAAAATTTGTTGTGTTAGTCTATCTCGACGTTCTTATACAGCCTGTAACAAGTTTTTCCTGAAACGGAGTCGAGTTTTATTTCATCCATGATTTTCTTAACAAGAATCAGGCCGACACCCCCTTTGCGCTGACGTTTGATCAGGTCATCAATATTGGGTGCTTCATATGAATTGATATCAAAAATGTCACCATCATCATAAATCTTAAAGATCACGCCTTTGCCCTTAATAACCTCAATATTGAGTTCAAATTTATCCTTGGGGTTGCAATCATGTCCGTGTATAATAAGGTTCGCGCTGATTTCATCTATAGCCAATACCATAGCACTGATCTGGACATCATCCAGCCCGTGATTTTGCAGGGATTTCCGAACAAAAATGCGGATTTCCTTTAGCTTATCCTTAGTGCATGCTATGGTAATTCTATACTTCATTTCAATTTCTCCATACCGGCTTCCCGGTTCTCGCAGATAGTCAGAAGCTGGTCAAGTCCCAGGATCTGAAAAACGTTGTGAACCTTTTCACTTAAGTCGGTTAACACCATGGAGATATTTTTTTGCTTTAATTCCTCTATGTAGGACATGAAGACCCCCAATCCAGCTGATGAAATGTATTCGAGGGATCTGCAATCAATAAGAATCTTGGAAGCCCCGTTTTCAACGACTTCTTTGATTGCTGAGTCCAATTGAATAGATGAACTCGCATCCACTTCGCCAACTACGACCAGGATATCTATCCCGTCCTCTGTAAGATGTTTAATATCAACCATATTTTTAAACGTATATTCAATACTTATGTTTCTATTTGAACTTAACCACTACAATCGTGTAATCGTCATCAATTGCCTCAGATCCTGTGAATTCATAAAACGATTCAAGGATGTGAGAAGTTATATCGTCAGGCCCTTTATCGGTCACTTCTTCAAGGGAGATCGACAGCCTGTCGTAACCGTACTCCTCACCCCTTGAGTTTTGCGCCTCTGTAATACCATCAGTATATAATACGATAATATCACCAGGCCGATATTTGAATTCATTGATTTCGAGGTAATTGGTAAAATCATTATTCCTCAACATTCCCAAACCCATTCCACGGTTGCTGAAATATTCCGTGGTTTTGTTTTTAGAATGATAATAGAGGGTTGGGCAATGGCCGGCCCGCGCAAAATTGACCCTCTGGACTTGCAGATCGATCACGAAATAGGTTGCCGTGATAAACGAAGCCTTATCAAGACATTGACTCAGCGCAATATTAGCTTTTTCCAGGAATGCGATCGGCCCCAGGTCAAGCTGGCTAAGACTCTGAAATATCCCTTTCATTTGTGACATATGAAAGGCTGCCGAGGTCCCCTTTCCACTCACATCACCAATAATGAGGGCAACTTTGCCACTGGACGTCAGGAATGTGTCGTAATAATCCCCCCCAACCTCAGCCGCGGATTTGCTGTAGGCCGAGATATTGAAATGTTTGTTGGAGAGCATGGTATCCGGCAACAGACTGCTCTGTACCTGACTCGCAATTTTCAGCTCCTCCTTGTATCGTTCATTTTGCAGAGCTTCGTTAAGAAGTCGGAAGTTTTCGATGCTAATTCCAGCCTGGTTGGCAAATGTGGCAATGATCTTCTGCATCTCCCGGTTAAACCCGTCCGATACTTCCTTGAGAAGTGCAAGGCTACCAATTTGCTGGTTTTTAACAACAATTGGGGCAGCGATCAAAGAGCGGAAGCGAGTTCCCTTTACAGATCGCAGTACTTTATCGAGGTTCCTGGTCCTATCGGCATCCTGATGCATGATGCCCTTTACCTTGTTCTCCTCAAACTTGTCCTTAATGTTTAATACCTCACTTTCATCAATCTTATGACAGTAGTAGGTGGTTTGCCCATCATGTTCGAATTCCAGCCAGGCGGCATCGGCAAATACCGTTGATACCGAACTCTCCAGAAGGATATCGTATACGCGTTCCTCACTTTGCTCGGTTTGGATGGATTGACTGAGACGTTGAAAATTACCCACCTCTTCCAGCTTTTGTTCAAAAACCGATGAGGTTGGTAGGTTGAAAAGCAAAACCAATAGCGAGAATAATGTATAAATCCCAACAAAGGCAATCAGTGCAAGCAGGAAAATATTATCCTGGAAGTCAGTGAAAGGCAGTTCGGCTTCGGTAAAATCGAGCGCTTGTTTGGTTACTGTCCAGAAGAAATATCCAAGATAAAAGAGAGCCAGCGTTACCAGTAAAATCCCTTTCCATTTCTGCCTGAAATTCAGGTAGGCCACCCACTTCATATTTCCGGAAAGGAAGAGCCCTACCACAATCAGGAAAATGAGGTAGATATTGAAAAAGTCATCGAGGAATGTGAATGGCAGAACGTTGTAAAGGAGGCTGAGAAGGAGAGAATATTGAAATACTCGCCATACTGTGATCAGCACTTTTGATTTCTGGTAAAGGATCAGCCTTCTGAAGACAGAAAAACAGGCAACCAGCACAGCGGAGAGCAAACCGATATTTACCGAGTATATGAAGTCCTGGAACAGAACCGATTGGGTAAGTGTACTGTCACCGAGAATAAAGATCAGCAACCTGAATATCAGTGAAATTACGGTGGTAACAAGCCCGGTGACAAAAACCCGCCAAAGCAGGTCGATGAAGTTGATGTTTTCTGCCTTGTCTATCCTGTACTTGTAAAAAATGTACAGGGAAAAAAGGAAGAGATTAAAGGAAACCAGGGACAGTTCCCGACTATATTCGGGTTTAAGACCATTGGTATAGCTGAAAAGTATAGACAGATCGATAAAGGCAGTCGTACACCATGTGACGATCCCAAAGAATACGCTCAGTCTTGTTATGGCCTTGTAGCTAAACACTTTTTTAATTCAGAAGGCCGAAAATACGTAAAATTCGACAATCAGCGACTGTAATTGGGAGCTTCACGCATGATATGAATATCATGAGGATGGCTTTCCCTAACACCGGCCGAAGTGATCCTTGCAAATCGCGCCTTTTTCAAGCCCTCAATGTCAGGAGCTCCACAATAACCCATTCCAGCCTGCAATCCTCCCACCAGTTGATAAAGCACCTCGGAAACCATGCCTTTATAGGGCACTCTACCTACAATGCCTTCAGGCACAAGTTTTTTAATATCGTCCTCGGCATCCTGGAAATACCGGTCTTTTGAACCGCTTTCCATGGCTTCAATAGATCCCATACCCCGGTAAGTTTTGAACTTACGTCCTTCATAGATTATGACCTCACCGGGTGCTTCTTCTGTTCCCGCGATCAGCGATCCAATCATCACTGTATCTCCTCCTGCAGCTACGGCTTTCACTACATCACCGGAAAATCTTATTCCTCCATCAGCCACAATCGGCACTCCACTACCTTTTATAGCATTATACGAGTCTGATACTGCTGAGAGTTGCGGTACACCCACTCCGGCAATCACTCGCGTAGTACAGATACTTCCCGGACCAACTCCAACTTTGATCGCATCGGCACCGGCATCCACGAGGGCTTTTGCCCCTTCCCCGGTTGCAACATTTCCGACAATAAGTTCTGTATCGGGATATTTTTTCTTAACCTCCTTTGCCATATCAATTACCCCTTTGGAATGGCCGTGGGCCGTGTCGATGCTGATCACATCCACCCCGGCTGTATTCAGGAGTTCGATCCTGTCAAAGATATCAGGGGTTACACCTACGGCGGCTCCCACCCTTAATCGCCCATACTGATCTTTACAGGCGTTAGGCTTATCGCGCTTCTTCAAAATATCCTTATAGGTGATCAGTCCTGTAAGGGTGCCATCCTTATTGACGATAGGAAGTTTTTCGATGCGATGTTCCTGCAAAATGCCTTCAGCCTGTTCCAGGGTGGTACTGTCATCAGCCGTCACAAGGTTCTCACTGGTCATGATATCCTTCGCAAGGGTAGACAGGTCCTTATGAAAGCGAAGGTCCCTGTTGGTGATGATCCCCAGTAGTTTGTGATTTGAATCTACTACAGGGATTCCGCCAATTTTAAATTCAGACATGATAGCCAGCGCGTCTGCAACGGTAGCCTCGATGTTGAGTGTGATGGGGTCGAGGATCAGGCCACTTTGGGACCTTTTCACCTTCCTCACCTGGTCGGCCTGTTTTTCCTTGGTCATGTTCTTATGGATGAAACCGATTCCCCCCTCAAGGGCCATGGCAATAGCCAGGTGGGAATCAGTTACTGTATCCATAGCTGCGGAAACTAATGGAATATTTACCCGGATATTCCTGGTCAATTGAGACGAGGTATCTGTATCTCTTGGCAATACTTCTGAATAACCGGGGAGGAGAAGCACATCATCGTAGGTGAGTGCCTCATAGGAAAATCTAGAATCGGATGAAGACATAGCGCAAATAATTCAAAGGATTATTTGCGGGACAAAAGTACAGCGATAAATCGGTACTACCAATTCATCACAGCCACTTTTTGTTCCTGAAATAGATGATCATCCCGATTAAGACGAGGCCCATTCCGCCCAGGACATAGAAATATCCATATTTCCATTGCAGTTCCGGCATATAGGCAAAATTCATCCCGTATATCCCGGCGATGAATGTGAGGGGGATAAAAATCGTGGCGATAATGGTAAGCACTTGCATTACCTGGTTCATTTTAAAGCTTATCCCCGAGAGATATAAGTCCAGGATATTTGCGGTCTGTTCTCTTTGGGAATCAACCGTTTCAAGTATGTAGGTAAGGTGGTCGTTGAGATCTTTTAAGTATATATCGGCGATCTCTTGCATCAAATCATGTTCGCTACGGATGGATTGAAAAACAGCCTCCCTGAGTGGAAATACCGACTTTCTGAAGTCTGTGACTGCAGATTTGATCCGCTGGATGGAAATTCTTGCTTCTTTGTCCGGATCAGAGGTCACTTCGGCTTCCAACTCATCCAATTGCTCATCGAGGTGCTCGGTTACATAGTAGTAATTGTCAACAATAAGGTCTGCCAGACGATAGAAGTAATATCCCGCTTTCCTGGTTCGCACAATTCCCACGTTATCTCGTAGCCGTTGCCTGAGAGGTTCAAACAGGTCACCGCTCATCTCCTGGAACGATATTACCCATCCATCGCCGTGTATGATCGATACATGTTCTTTTACAATGCTGCTCGCATCTTCAGAGAGCCCTATCATTTTCAATGTCATAAATACCTGGTCCTCGAATTCATCAAATTTCGGGCGGTGATAGGTATTCAGCACATCTTCAAGTAAAAGTTGGTGAATGTTGAACCGCTCTCCAATGGACCTGATAGTTTCCACATCCTGTAGCCCGTCCACATTGATCCACACTACTGAACCCTCCCTTGTTTCGGCAGGTATATCAGCAATACTGGTACCATCAATTTCATTGAAGTAATCAGGAGAAAATTCCATGTATTTAATACGGCAGGATTTTCCATCTTTTGCCCCTACGTGGACCAAGGTTCCCGGCGGCAGGCCAACCTTACCGGTCAGGCTTTCTACTCGATGCATAACTAAAACTATAAATTTATTGGGATAGTCTCTGTCTAAGGCATTCATAAATTACCACGGCAGCAGATACCGAGACATTTAGGGATCCGATCTTTCCCGTCATGGGAATAGATGCCAGGTGGTCACAAACTCTTAACATTTCAGGGGATATCCCATCTTCCTCAGAACCCATTACGATACCAAGCGGACCGCTCAAAGGTGTCTTGTAGAGTGAGTTTTCGGTCTTTTCTGTCATTCCAACCATTGTCAGGCCTGATTCTTTTAGAAAGTTGATTCCAGACTGTAAATTCCTCACCCTGCAAACTGGAATATAATTCAATGCTCCTGCGGAAGTTTTCATGGCATCTGCATTGAGTGCTGCACTGCCTTTTTCCGGTATAAGTATGCCGTTTACACCGGCACATTCGGCCGTCCTGATAATTGCCCCGAAATTCCGCACATCGCTTATCCGGTCAAGGATGAGAATGAGCGGGTCCTTGCCACTGGAAAATGCATTGGAGACTACCTGGTCAAGGGAGGCAAAGTTTATGGGCGAAATAAAACAAATGATGCCCTGGTGGTTCTTCCGGGTGACACGGTTTAGTTTTTCAGTGGGAACCTTCTGGACCGGAATCCTTAGCCGATTCGCTTCTTTGAGAACCTTAAGCAGGGACTCTCCTGGAAGATTTTTCTGGACGAGTATTTTATCGATCTCCTTCCCGGACGAGATCGCTTCCATTACCGGGTGAATTCCAAAAACGAAATCTTTTGACATGCTCGTAATTTAGCATGCTTATTTAGAAATCTACACCCTTGCGAAGCTTTTCAATGGTCGAATGCCATATCCCGGAATACTCTTTTTTACGTTCAAGCGTGCTGTGATAGGGAGAAAAGAAATTTACTCTCGATTCAAAAGTAAACATCAATGGTTTGCCCCCATAGTTGATTTCATATTCCCAGTTTTCCTTGTCGTAATCCAGAGTAACCTTTTTCGGAGCTCCAAAGACCGTATAAATTATACCCTTGTCAGTTTTCCAGCCTTCTTTGAAGGAAGTGAAAAGACTATTGGCAAGCTTAACATTCCGGTAGTAATGGCGAATGGCCGTTCTTGCGTTGTTTTCGTTTCCACCTGCCTCAAGCCATATTTGGTCAAATTCAGTTTTATCAGCACCTCCCTCTAATTTTTCCCATTCTTCCCTCGTGGAGATATATATCATACAGGACTTCAGGTCATCGAGTGAGTTATACGATGGGTATGGGGCTTCTTCTACCCTGAAACTGTAACCATCATTAGAACTGGGATCGGATTGCAGAAAATATAGCCCTGTTTGATCCAGGGGAAGCCTTTCCCCATTTCCGACTTTGAATTGCCGAGTTGGACGAAGACTCTTTGGAGGGAGGTTCCTGATACCAGATGGGGGATCAGCCGGTTGAAATTCCTCCGAATAGTGGAACACGTATATATCACCATCGGATTCCAATGATTTCACATAGACTTCCGTCTGTTTAAGGAATGCCCTGTCCAGCAGTATGTCGTCAAAGGCGTTGGTCACGATCACCGGCACTACTTTTTCGGAGGCAGGTCGGATCTCTTCCAAATACATCTCTCCTGTATTGATATCTGTAAAACGCATTATGTGAATGAGATCTGGCGGAAACTCTGAGACGTTAATATCAAACCTGCAATCGTCTCCTTCGCAAATTGCCGAGATCTTAGCTTCCGCTTCCGGCTTTCTTGAACTAAAGGATTCGTAGGAGACCATGCTCACTTCGAGCGATTGGGCCCTGGGTGAACTATACTGGATGATAATCCTTCCTTCATCCCAGGCTATTTTATTAACCACCAATTCCTTTCCGGGCTGGTAAAATGACGAAATGTCAATTTCCCTGAGCGGATCCTGCGCAAAGGCCGGTGAGCAGAGTAACAGTAGGGCGGCGGCGAAAAGATTTCTCATAGAATCAAGTTACGAATTACATATTAAAGGAGCAGAAATCGTACCAAGAGGGGGATACGGGAAGAGGATACTGGAACGCATATGGGGGATGAGGGAAAAAACTGCTGAACTGCTGAACTGCTTTAACTCCCAATAATTAACTATTTTTGCCGCCTGTGGCAATATATTCTACCGAGATAACCTCAGAGGAAATAAGTTCTGATAATCCGATACACCAGCGGCTGCTAATGCCCTATATGCATATCAGGGGAAAGGTGACCGGGGATGTATTGGAAATTGGTTGTGGAGAGGGCAGGGGAGTAGAGCTGCTTTCGGGACATGCTGATTCGTTTACGGCTGTTGATAAAATTCCTGAAGTCATTGAAAGGCTTGCTAGCAAATACCCGGATGCGACTTTCACCCGGATGAACCTTCCACCACTAAGTGGGTTGACAGATAACCAGTTTGATACGGTTGTGAGTTTCCAGGTGATCGAACATATCCGCGACGATAAGCTGTACCTGGAGGAAATCAAAAGGGTTCTCAAGCCAGGGGGAAAGGCTTACATCACTACCCCCAATATAAGGAAGACGCTCACCCGTAATCCATGGCACATCAGGGAGTATCAACCCCATGAGCTCCACAATTTGGCGAAGGAAGTCTTTGGCGGAAAATGCCGGCTCCAGGGAATAGGCGGAAATGAGAAAGTCTGGCAGTACTACGAGCAAAACAAGGCTTCCGTCAAGCGAATCACCCGGTTTGATATTCTCAACCTTCAATATCGACTACCCTCATGGATGCTGAGGATTCCCTACGAGATGCTCAACCGTATGAACCGGAATAAACTCGAGAGAGCTTCAGAGGGCTTGGCTGCAGAGATATCCTATAAGGATTACGTCCATGTAGAGGATCCTGAGGAGGCACTCGATCTATTTCTGATTGTTGAAAAATAACTATTCCTTGACGAGCTCTCTTGCGCTTTCAAGGGCAGAGTCGGACGGATTGTTCCCGGCAATCATTTTGGCTATTTCATCGATTCTCTCTTCCGGTTCGAGCTCGCGAATGAAGCTGGTAGTTACCTCTTTCCCCGTTTGTTTATAAACGAAATAATGTTGATTGCCCCGGGCGGCTATTTGTGGTAAGTGTGTGATCGCCACAATCTGATGCCTTTGTCCCATATCCTTCATCAAATGACCGAGTTTCCTTGCCACCTCGCCCGATATCCCGTTATCGATCTCATCAAAAATGATTGTAGGAAGAGAAGTTTTTCCGGCCATAATATATTTTACGGCAAACATTAACCTGCTGAATTCACCTCCGGAGGCTACCTTCTTTAGCGATTCAGGAGCCACCCCTTTATTGGCACTGAAGCTGAATTCGATTTGGTCTATGCCGTTTTCATTAGGTGGTATTTCTTCGAACTTCACAACAAATTGGGCATCGGGAATGGATAGTTCCCTTAAAATCTGGCAGATCTCCTTTCCGAGCTTCCCGGCAACTTTTCTTCGGCTTTCGGATAATTGACTGCCAAGTGCAATCGTATCCTTGAGGCTCGTTTCCACCTGTTTTTTAGCGGCCTCAAGATCTTCCTCCAGGTTCAATGCAGTATGCAATTTGGAGGAGAGTTCATTCATTATGGCGATCAAGTCTTTTACACTTTCAACTTTATGCTTCTGTTGAAGACGGAAGATTTCGCTGAGTCGGCCACTAACTTCTTCCTGACGTTTCGGATCAAATTCCAGGTTATCATTTTCCCTTTCTATTTCCGTAACCAGGTCCTGTAGATCAATCAAGTTGCTATTTAGCCGATTGGAAAGTTCTTCGAGTTCACTGCTAAACCCGGAAACTTTTTTCAATGAGCTATTGACTTCAGCAATTACAGTAAGTACACCTCCTTCGGTATTGGAAAGGGCTTCCGAGGATTGGCTTAAAGTACTTTTGATTTCCTCGGCATGTTCGAGTATTTCGAGTTCCTCCTCCAAGATTTCCTGTTCACCTTCTTCCAGTGAGAGTTCTTCCAGTTCCTGGAACAGAAATTGGTTATAATCCTGGTCTTTACGAATGCTGTCAGCCTCTTCCAATAGAGCCCTATACTCTCTTTCAGCCTTGGTATAGACAGTGTATGCTGTACGGTAGCTGGTTTTCAACGCTTCATTCCCTGCGTAAGCATCGAGGAGTTTTACCTGGTAGAATGATTGGCCGAGGTCGAAGGTTTCATTCTGAGAATGAACATCCAGCAGCCCGGCACTCAATTCCCTCAAAAATTCAAGTCTGGCCGGGGTATCATTGACAAATGCCCTGGACTTGCCTGAGGGTAATATTTCCCTGCGAATAATGGTCTGATGATCATAATCGATATCATTTTCAGCGAATATGGATTTGAGGTTATACTCTTTTATATCAAATACCCCTTCGATTACACACTTTTCCTCCGAATTAAGAAGGGTTTTTGTATCGGCCCGGTTGCCCATGAGCAAGCCAACAGCTCCCAGCATAATGGATTTACCGGCTCCGGTTTCTCCGGTAATAATGGTCAAGCCGTCAGCCGGGGACATCTGAAGATCCCGGATCAATACAAAATTCTTTATTGTGAGTTTTGCAAGCATGAAGGATTACAAAACTACAAATTCATAACGTAAGGGAGAGAGATTTTTGGATTAGAATCTTTAGGTGTTCACCTGTCCCCGGAATGTTGCAATTTCATCCAGTTTTATAGTGCCTTCGTACATAGCTTTGCCGATTATTACTGCAAAGACTCCAAGGTCATTGAGTTTTTTAACATCATCCATGGTTCGGACTCCGCCACTTGCCAGGACGCAAATCCCCGGAAACCTTTTGATGATTTCTTCATATAAATCAAAGGAGGGGCCGGAAAGGGATCCATCTTTACTGATATCTGTTGTTTTAACATATTTGAGACCACGATCGTAGAAGTATTCAATATGAGCGAGAAGATCAACATCCGTCTCCTTTAGCCAACCCCTTATTTTCACCTTTCCGTCAATTCCGTCTGCTCCAAGGGTGATCTTTTCACGTCCATATGATATAATCCAACTGGCAAACAGCTCTTTGTGGCTCACAGCGATACTCGCTGCGGTGATATATTTAGCACCATATTCATAGGCTTTACTGATATCGCCATCGGTTTGAATCCCACCGGAAAAATCGACCTTCATACCCGTATGCCCAGCCACAGCTTCCAGGATATGATAGTTGACGGGCCTGCCTCTCCTGGCTCCATCGAGATCGACCATATGCAATACCTCCAGGCCATGATCCTCAAACAGGAGTGCGAGGTCGACGGGACTGATATTTTCCACTTTGGAGGAGAGATAATCTCCCTCTTCAATCCTCAAAATGTTGCCTTCGCTTATAGCGATCGACGGTATTATTTGAATCATTGATCACGACTTGTTTAGCTGAATTGGGTTACGCGCGAAATGGAATTTAAGCATATTCCACCTCATTAACAATATAAAAATTCAGGTATTTCCCTCAGAATTGGGTTCGAAATCTACCAGTGTTCGGGTAATATCGTCAAGTTCTTCCCTTCGACGTATGAGGTGTGCTTTGCCTTCGTAAATCAGTACCTCAGGTGGCCGGGTGCGGCTGTTATAATTCGACGACATGGCAAAGGCATAGGCTCCTGCATTTTTCATAACAATCAGGTCCCCTTCGCGAACCTCGTTCAATTTCCTGTCTGACCCGAATGTATCAGTCTCACAGATATACCCTACAATTGTATACACTCGTTGAACTCCATTTGGGTTGGAAATATTAATAATGTCATGAAAAGCATCATACATCATGGGCCTTACAAAATGGTTGAGCCCTGAGTTGACCCCAACAAATGCCGTGGCTGGAGTAATTTTAACGACATTCGTCTTTGTAACTAATATGCCTGCCTCGGATACCAGGAATTTGCCCGGTTCGAACCACATTTCCAGTTCGCGACCATAATCCTTGCAGAAATCCCTGAATGCTTTTGAAAGCTTGATACCAAGATCAAATACGTTCGTTGTAACGTCACCCTCTTTATAACCCACCTTGAAGCCGCTCCCAAAATCGATGAATTCGAGGTCCTTAAAGTCCGAAGCTATGGAGAACAGGATCTCTGCCATTTGCAGAAATACCTCGGCATCGAGAATATCAGAACCGGTGTGCATATGTAAGCCTACCACATTGAGATCATAAGTCTTAATGATCTTCATAATGTGGGGTAGCTGGTAAATGGAAATACCGAATTTTGAATCGACATGCCCGGTACTGATCTTGTTATTTCCCCCAGCCATAATATGAGGGTTCAACCGGATGACAATTGGTACGGTACTATGGTACTTGTTTCCAAAATGCTCCAGTATGGCAATATTGTCAATGTTAATGGTCAGTCCGAGCTCGATTCCTTCAGATATTTCATCAAAATCGACACAATTGGGCGTGAACAAAATGTCTGATGCTTCAAAGCCCGCCTGTAATCCCAATCGGGCTTCATTGATGCTGACAGCATCCATCCCGCTACCCAGGTTCTTTAACACTTTTAGTATTGCGGGATTTGTCAGGGCTTTGGCTGCGTATTTAATACGGATATTCGCATCCGAAAAAGCACTCTTAAGGGTCGTAAATTGATGTGCGATCTTATCTGCATCGTAAATGTAGACAGGGGTCCCAAATTCATTCACTATATCCTCAATCGGGATGTTTTGAATTCGATATTGACCGTTTGCTATTTCCATGGAGCGCCAAAGTTAGGAATTTAATTCAAATCCTTGCTGAGGCTATGGAAAAGCAATTTTAAGTTAGAAAAGCTGGTAATTTCCACCCTGCCGGAATCCGGCCAGATCGAAAGGGGGAAATGACCTTCCCCCCATGTATTTCTTTTTTGCAAGCCTGTAAAGATCAGATATAGCAGAAGCAATATTTCCCTCACCCACCATTCTTTTATTAAACCGCGAATCATTTACCGTACCCCCATGAAGTTCCGCCACCTGGTTCATCACCTTGTCGAACTTCCCCGCGAAATTCTTTTTCAGCCAATCACTGAAAATCTCTTCCACATCACCATTTAGTCTTAATACAGTATAACCGACTCCATAAGCGCCATTATCTGCGGCCTTCTTGATGATCTGGGGAAGCTCGTGATGATTGAGCCCGGGGATAATCGGAGCAGCCATGACACCAACCGGTATTCCATGCGATGAGAGTTCTTTTACAATATCAAATCTTCTGTGTGAAGCGGCAGTCCGCGGTTCCATCTTTCCCCTCAGCCTTTCATCCAGCGTAGTAATACTCACCATTACATGTACAAGGTTTTTAGCGGCTAATTGTTTGAGCACATCGAGGTCCCTCGTGATCAGGTAGTTTTTGGTAATCAGACTGACAGGATTCCTGTATTTAAGTAACACTTTCAAGCATTGTCTCGTGAGTTCATATTTCTTCTCCAATGGTTGGTAACAGTCGGTATTACCCGAAAGACTAATCGGGGCAGGCCTCCAACTTTTTCTGAGCAGGTGCTTTTCCAGCAACTCCGGGGTTTCCCTTTTCACAACTATTTTACTTTCGAAATCTATCCCTGCACTAAAGCCCCAATAGGAATGTGTATTTCTTGCGTAACAATAAACACAACCATGTTCACAGCCCTGGTAGGGATTGACGGAGTACATCATACCCACATCGGGGCTATTTACCTTATTGACAATCTTTTCGGGAGATTCATAGAAGACCTGGGTAGCTATTTTCCCATCATGTTGCTCTTCATCAATCCCCTCATGGTGTTCTCGCACCAATGTCGATTTGAGAAAACGGTTTGGAGTATTGGTCTGTGCACCCCTGCCTTTTACAATTCGTTCCATTCAACGAATATACTAATATAGTTAGTAAATACTAAATAAATTAGTATCAGGCCTCGGTGGCCTGGAATTGGAGCTTTACGAGATGACTGTACAATCCGTCAGGGTTAAGGATCAGTTCATCATGCGTGCCCTGTTCCTCGATCTCCCCTTTATTGATAACGAGGATTCGGTTAACAGCCCGGATTGTGGAGAGTCTGTGTGCAATGATAAGGGTCGTACGGCCTTCCATCAGGCTTTCCAGGGCCTCCTGGACCAGCACTTCAGATTGGGCGTCAAGCGAGCTTGTGGCTTCATCAAGGATAAGGATGGCTGGATCTTTAAGGATGGCCCGGGCAATGGCAATACGCTGTTTCTGACCTCCGCTGAGTTTGACTCCCCTTTCCCCAACCCGGGTTTCCATACCTTTTTCAAAGGAATCAATAAATTCCATGGCATTGGCTTTCCTGGCTGCCTCTATTACTTCCTCCTCATTGGCTTCGGGGCGCCCATATAGAATATTCTCCCTGATTGTACCTCCAAAGAGCATTACTTCCTGAGGCACAATCCCCATATTGGCGCGAAGGGCTTTGAGTTGATATTCCTTTACGTCTATGTTGTCAACAAGTATGCGTCCTTGTTCGATCTCATAGAAGCGTGTCAATAGCTGGGTAATCGTAGATTTTCCTGCTCCACTGGGCCCTACCAGGGCAATTTTCTGACCTGGGTCCACCTTGAAGCTCAAATTGTTAAGTATGAGTTCTGAACTTTCAGGATATGTAAAACTAACATGTTCAAATTCAATTTCGCCCCCGAGTTTGGCACTGATTCCTTCCTCCTTTTCCCATTCCTTCTCTTCATCGAGTACTTCAAGGACCCTTTCTGATGCACCGATAGCTCTTTGCAATTGGCCATACATGTCCCCGAGCCCTGCGATTGATGCCCCGATAAACATGGTCACCAGGACGAAAGTGACAAGGTCACCTGCTGAGATCACACCCTCATTGACCATTGAGCCGCCTTTCCACATAACAGCTACGATGGCCCCAAAAAGGGCAAAAACGATGAATGAAATGAAAAAACCACGGTATTTAGCGGCCTTTAAAGCAATTTTAACGGTTTTGCTCATAGCACCCGTATAGCGAGACATCTCATACCACTCGTTGGTAAAGGCTTTTACAATAAGCACTGACTGAAGAGTTTCCTCGAGTATCACATTGGTGTCACCCAATGAATTTTGAGATTCCTTGGAAAGCTTTCTGATATTTCTTCCAAAGAAAAGTGTAAGGAGAATAATGGCTGGAAATATCGCGAGCATGAATAGTGATAATTCCGGCACAATCACGAAAATTATTCCTATCCCTATCAGAAGAACCGTAGTTTGGCGGAAAAGCTCTGCCGCGGTGATTGAGAATGTTTCCTGGATAATGGAAATATCTGACGTGAGGCGACTGATCAGATCGCCAACCCTTTTATTGTCAAAATATTTCATGGGAAGGTTCAGTATCTTACTGAAGACCGCTTTTCTCAGGTCTGCCATACTTTTCTCGCTGACAATGGCGAACAGGTATACACGTACAAAAGAAAATCCACTTTGTATGATTAGTATACCCAACAAGAGAAAGGCCACCTGGCTTACATTTTCCAATACAATATCACCACCCTGGTCTCCCTGAATTTTACTGATGAGATTGCTGGATCCCATATTCCAAGCCTCACCTCCTGCAACATCCAGTAATTTCCCACTGAGGACCGGAAACGACAGCACCAGGAAGCTACTGATAAAAAGGCAGGCAAGTCCTGTAAAGAACAGCCACCTGTAAGGGTACATAAATGAAAAAATCCCCAGGAGCTTTCTGAGGTTCTTTTTATTCAATTTCTTTTTTTCCTCTTTCTTTTCTTCCATCTACTCAATACGACAACTCACCTTGAATAAAAAACTTTACAGTGTCCTGCCCGAATATCTTCTGATAGCCTTTTACCGAATAGTCCTTTAACAAATTTTCTCCCCGAATGTCTTCAAAGTTCATAGAAAGTATCCTGAAAACGCTGAAACCCGTATTTTTTTCCCTGTATTCGAGTGTTACAGATTTACAGTTTTCAAGTTTGTTCAGGTATCGGACCTCCATCCAGGGGATATTAGCGTCCATTGGCTCGATGTGTTCGTACCTCCTGACCGTCAGATTACTATTTTCATCAGGCCGGTCAAATATTTCATAGACCCCTTGAAACTGTGGTTGGTTGATATTAGCCGAGGAGAACAACTCCAATTCCCTGGCCCACCTCGCTGAATCCAAATCAGTTAGGCTGGTTGACTCTTCCACACCATCCATTGTTGCCAACTTGGTGAGAGAATACTCATAGCCATCCAACTGATCAATAATAATCTGAACCCGTTCATCCAGGTCGAAATGTATATCAACGGGTTTTCTTTCTGACCTGCATGAACAGGAAACCAGGATAATCAGTACAACGCCGGTCAGTAATCTCATGAAATATCTACCAGAACCTCACCTGTCATTTCTTCGGGTATTCCGATACCCATCATCGTCAGGATTGTCGGGGCAATATCCCCCAGTTTTCCATCCTTTACATGGCCCTTGTAGTCATTATCCACAATGATGCAGGGGACAAGGTTTGTGGTATGAGCTGTATGCGGGCTGCCGTCCGGGTTAATCATAATGTCAGAGTTGCCGTGGTCTGCAATGATAATGGTGGTATATCCATTTTCAAGAGCAGAGTTGCATACCGCTTCCGCACAATGATCGACAGTCTCACAGGCTTTTACCGCAGCTTCAAATACACCGGTATGACCCACCATGTCGGGGTTGGCAAAATTAAGGCATACAAAATCCACTTCTCCCACCTCTAATTCAGGGATTATCTTATCCCTGATCTCTGCAGCACTCATTTCTGGCTGCAGGTCGTAGGTAGCTACTTTGGGAGAAGGGCAAAGGATTCTCTTTTCACCTTTAAATGGTTCTTCCCGGCCACCGCTGAAAAAGAAAGTCACATGTGGGTATTTCTCAGTTTCAGCAATACGAATCTGCTTTTTATTGTTTTTCTCCAATACCTCTCCCAAGGTGTTTTTCAAATCGTCTTTTGAGAAAATGACATTTACATTTTTGAAAGTTTCATCGTATCGTGTCATGGTTACATAATGGAGATCCAGTTTCCTCATATTTTCTTCCGGGAAATCCTCCTGAGTCAGCGCCACCGTGATCTGCCTTCCCCGGTCAGTTCTGAAATTGAAGCAAATCACGATATCCCCTTCATCAATAACAGCCACCGGGTGCCCCCCGGTGTCCCTCACTGAAATAGGTCTAAGAAACTCATCGGTGATATTGATATCATAACTGGCCTGTATACCCTCTAGAGCGTTCGAGCAGGGTTCACCATCACCTTTGACCAGCAAGTCGTAAGCGAGTTTTACCCGGTTCCATCGCTTATCGCGATCCATGGCATAATATCTTCCCACTACACTGGCAATTTTGCCACGTGAACCTGTGAGGTGATCTTGAATCTCCTTTATAAATCTGTAGCCGCTCTTCGGATCAGTGTCCCTTCCATCGGTAAATGCATGGACGAAATAATTCTCCACGCCATTTTTTTCAGCGATTGTACACAGGGATTTAAGGTGATTGGAGTGGGAATGGACTCCCCCGTCAGACACCAGCCCGATAAAATGTATCTTCCGGTTCTCATTCCTGGCTTTGGTCATAGCTTCTCTAAGGACTGGGTTATTCTCCAATGTGCCATCCTCTGCTGCTTTATTTACTTTAACGAGATCCTGGTAGACAACCCGGCCAGCACCCAGGTTCATATGACCTACTTCCGAATTCCCCATTTGACCTTCCGGAAGTCCCACCGCTAAGCCGGAAGCATCGAGTTTGCCATGCTTGAACCGGGTATAACAGCTATCCACGAAAGGTGTATGTGCTTTGTCAATAGCAGATACGTCTTTAATTTTGGCTAATCCCCAACCATCGAGGATCATCAATATCACTTTTTTGCTCATCTCAAATAATAAACCGCAAATATAGTCGAAATTGGTCCTACCATGAAATAAGAAAAAATTGCCTGTCCCGCGTAAAATTTATTAATTTCGGTTATCTCTATTGTTAGCGTTCGTATTGGCATAATTTTAGACACTACCCCAGAAAGAACCTTGAAACGACTTTTCACCATATTTTTTGTACTGATTGCAAGTGCGGCTATTGCGCAGAATGATATCATTTCTGATGCGAGAGAAGCGATCAAAACAGGGAGTTCAAGGGAAATCGTCAAGCTATTTGACGATAATGTTGATATGACATTGGAAGGAAAGATGAAAAACTACAGCAAAGCCCAGGCTGAGTTTATCTTAAAAGACTTCTTCAAGAAAAATCCTCCCACCAGCTTTACCATCGTACACCAGGGAGCATCTAAGTCGGGCGTACCTTATGCGATTGGAGAGTTTATCAGCAATCAGAATACCTATCGTGTGTGGATTAGGGTAAGAAAGAACCAGAATGCCTTCGTGATCCATCAGATAAGCTTTGATGAAGAAAAGTAGTGATCGTCCTGACTATGTTACCACTTCCCGGTTGAAGAGCTTTATCCGTTCTGCCATCAAAGAAGATGTCGGGGACGGTGACCATACTTCCCTTGCATCAATACCCCCGAATAACTTAGGAAAGGCAGATTTGATTATAAAGCAGGAAGGAATCCTGGGGGGTATAGAGGCCGCTAGGGAAGTTTGGCAAATCGTGGATTCCGAATTGAAATTTGAGGAATTCATAGAAGATGGTGTTCATGTTTCCAGTGGAGACATTGCATTTTCCATTTCGGGAAAATCCCACTCCATTCTCAAGGGTGAACGGCTTGTACTGAACATCATGCAACGAATGAGTGGAATAGCCACTAAAACCCGAAAGATCTCCGAAATGCTTAAAGGAACGAGTGCCCGCATACTGGATACCCGCAAAACAACTCCCGGATTCAGAATGATGGAGAAATGGGCGGTCTATCTCGGTGGAGGACAGAATCACCGTTATGGCCTTTACGACCAGGTGTTATTGAAGGATAACCATATTGATATGGCGGGTGGAGTTCAGAATGCGTTACGAAAGACCAAAGAATATCTTCGAGATCTTAACCTGGATTTGAAGATCGAGATAGAAACCCGCACCCTTGATGAGGTGAAACAAGCGCTCCTGGAGGGAGGAATAGATATCATAATGCTGGATAACATGATTCCCTCCCAGATGCGGGAGGCTGTGAGAATGATAGGGGGTAAGTGCCTGGTGGAAGCCAGTGGTGGTATTACTGAAACGAATATTCTCGAAGTAGCAGAAACAGGTGTCAATTATATATCAATAGGAGCGCTTACCCATTCCTACGAAAGCCTGGATATGTCTCTCAAGGCTTCTTAGACAGTTGGATTTATATCGTTATTTCTGCGATATTTGCAGTCTTTATAGCACGACATGATCATAAGAACTAAAAAATATAAGCTTCCTACGGGTAAATACATCAGGTTGGGTATGACCAATATACTCAGGCAGCAATGGTGGGTGTTGCTAATTGTTATTGCGCTTTGCTGTGGTTATTTCCTGGCCCCGAGTAATTGGTGGTTTTATGGAACAGCGATCGCGTTTGTCCTTTATCTCCTTTTCTGGCTGATCCAGTTTGCCGGAGTGACCCAAATGGAGCAGAGCAAAATGCTTTTTGATAGGCTGGCCTATGAGATCACGAGTCAGCAGATTCTGATTAAAATATCTACCAAGCAGGGTATGCCCATCAAGTGGGACCAGGTTAAAAGTGCAAAACGCGGAAAAAATGATTTCACATTCTGGATCAACAAGGTTCAGATGATCCATCTTCCAGACAAGGTGTTTAACTCCGATAATGAGCGAAAATTCCTCGAAACTATTTTAAAGCGAAAGGGATATCTCAAATAAAGAAGCAAGGCTGAAAGGCGCCCGATTCTGCGCTTACCAGGAGAGGACCCAACAGCAGGTTCGGGATAAACTATACAGCCTAGATTATAACTGTGATGTCGTTGAGGATACGATTTCCTATCTTATTACTGAAGGTTTTCTCAATGAAGAAAGATTTGCCAAAGCCTTTGCCGGCGGCAGGTTCCGGTTAAAGAAATGGGGCAGGATGAAAATTGAAGATGAACTGAGGAAGCGTGGCTTGACAGATTACTGTGTCAGGAAGGGACTTGAGGAAATCGATGATGAAGAATACCATAGCGTTGCCAGTGGCCTTATTCATAAAAAGTGGGAATCATTAAAAGGCAATAAGTTTGAGAAATTCGAAAAGACGAAAAGATTCATGGCATCCAAAGGTTACGAGTTTTCTCTGATCAATAAATTGCTGGAGGATTGCATTAAAAGGGAGGATTATTCAGGTTTATAGTCGTACGCGTGACCACATATAAGAACAAAACTTTCGTAATTCAACTGACTATTTTGCCATATATTAGCACCAAATTTATCATTTATGGACCTAAGGGAAGCAAGTAAAAGTGCACTTAATCAGCTTTATCAGATTGTTAGGGAGGTTGATAAAGAGAAATACAGCAAACCTTTAGAGTCCCTGAACGGTTCAACGATTGGCCAGCACGTACGGCACACGCTGGAATTCTATATTTGCCTCTTGCAAGGCCTTCCAGGAGGGCAGATAAATTACGATTCAAGAGAAAGAGAAACAAGGATTGAGACGGAACCCGGATTTGCCTGCGACCAGATCAAATTGATAAACGATCAGATTAGTTCTGTTAGGGGGAATAACAGTGTTACCCTGGAAGGGAGTTACTCCACAGAAAGTGATGAAACATCCTTTCAAATACCTTCCAATTTTGAAAGGGAATTGGCATACAACATTGAGCACGCTGTCCATCACATGGCGATTATTAAAATTGGCTTGAATGAAACACATCCTGATTTAGCGCTACCACCTGATTTTGGGGTAGCGGTTTCTACTGTTCGCTACCATAATTAGTCAGGATTTTGCTTAGGGAATTTTTCATCCGATTGAGAAATTGGGAATACTGGCCACTCAAGGTGGTATATATCCCGGTCTACCTATACTATCTGATTCTCTCACTGCGCGCCAGATCCTTTTTTTTCTTTACAGCATCAAACCCGGGAATTGAAAATGGCGGAATGCTCGGTGAATCTAAATTCGATATATTCCGTAATCTCGAGAAATGTCCAAAGACTCTTTTATTTGACGAGGACGCCAGTCTTGAAACTGTTGAAAAAGAGATCAGGGATTCCGGACTCGATTATCCTTTGATTGGCAAACCAAACATAGGTGAAAGGGGATGGGGGGTAAAAAAATTAGAAAATCAGGGGGATCTTAAGGAGTATCTTAATTGGGTAAGGGTGAAATTCCTGATCCAGGACTTTGTGGACCTACCCCTGGAAGCTGGAGTTTTTTATCACCGTTTTCCGGGGAAAGAATCCGGGATGATTACCAGCCTTTCTTTTAAGGAGATGCTCTACGTGGAAGGTGACGGTCAAAGTACTCTTCGTGACTTGATCTACGCTAGAAACAGGGCCTATCTGCAGCGGAAAAGACTTGAGATTACATTTTCCGAACAGATGGATAAAATTATTCCAAACGGGGAAAGATTAGAATTGGTCAATATAGGCAATCATGCCCTCGGCACTAAATTTATCGATGCTTCAGACCTTGTGGACCGTGAAATGGTCTTGTCCTTCAATGAAATTGCAGACCGTATAGACGGGTTTTATTTTGGCAGATTTGACTTGCGATGCCAGTCACTCAGCGATCTTAAAAAGGGAAATATAATGATCCTGGAGTTGAATGGAGCTGGGGCAGAACCGGCTCACATTTATGAACCGGGCTATTCACTGATTAAGGGGTGGGGTATATTGCTTAAACACATGACCTTACTTTTCAAGGTTAGCAGAGCCAATCACAAGTTGGGAGTCCCTTATATGGATTTCAAGACCGGTTGGAAGAAGTTCAAAGAGATACAAGCCTATAACCGGGAATACAAGAAGTAAGAGTGGAACTGCTTTTCATTGCGTTTGTATTCAGTTTCGTGGGCAGCATTCCACCGGGGACTATCAATCTCAGTGTCATGCAGCTGTCGTTAAAAGGTCGCAAGTCAGCCGCATTCCGATTTGCCCTGGCGGCAGCCCTTGTTGAATACCCCTATGCTTATATCGCCCTTAAATTTGAAGGTTTTCTCAGTGATGCATCACTCATACAGAAAAATTTTGAGATCCTGGGAGTGGTAGTGATGATCACCCTTGGCTTACTCAGCTTGTGGAATAATTGGAAACCAGGTGCCCGCCCTATAGGATTTATGGATAGTGGATTCAGAAGAGGTGTGATCATAAGCCTCCTCAATCCACTTGCCATTCCATTCTGGATTGGCGTCACTGCGTACCTGAGATTCCAGGGTTGGATAAATCTTCAAAGTGAATTGGACCTGCATTATTATGTCGCAGGGGTATCGATAGGGACATTCTCCCTATTGGCTGTTGTCGCGATATTTTCCTCCCGGTTTGGTGAAAAATTCTCCCGGAGCAGGATTGTCAGATTTCTCCCATCCATGGCGTTTTTGGGACTTGGATTGTATGGACTGGTTAAGTTGATCTCTGGATAATGTGCACCTACTAGCCCCTGGGGCCCTGCGGGCCTTGCCCCCTATTTTAAATATAGTGTCTTTTGATCTCTAAGGTTCTAAACGAAATACGTGATAACCGTGAAATGTACTTCCAGGCTATTCCTGCCCTATTAATTACTAAATAAAATGAGGTTATTCACCCATTTCAAAGGTCAGGCTTACCGTCTCACCAATCGTTATCTGATGGGTGGCATTGATCATGATGGGGTAGTTTGGTGACTCATGTCCGAAGGGGAGTCCGAATACAACGGGGATTTCCGAAGGTACTTTTTCCAGGATCATCGACTCAAGCGAAATGCCAAATGAAGTATCGGTATCCCGGATGTCTGTGAAGTGCCCTATCAAAAGTGCTTTTAACACCTTGAACTTGCCGGCTCTTTCCAATTGTTTTAACATACGGTCTACCCGATAGATATCCTCACCAATTTCCTCGAGGAAAAGCACTTTCCCTTCCGTATCGATCTCGGTTCCTGTTCCAAGACTATCGCATACCATGGCGAGATTACCCCCTGTAAGAATGGTTGAATCGCGAAGCGTACCGTTGTGATACGAGGAGCCCGACAGGTCATAGCTGTACCTGCCTTCAAAAAGAAGTTTCCTCAGCAGCTCCACTGATTCGAGGTGGTTTGTACTGCCAAACTGAATGGGCATAGGTCCGTGAATGGAAGTCAGTCCGAGGCTGGATACTTTCAGATGAAGTGCTGTAACATCACTAAAACCGATCAACATTTTGGGTGATTCCCTGAATCGCGAATAAACGATATCATCCAGTATTCTTGTGGTCCCATAACCTCCCCTTGCACAGAAAATGGCTTTGATCCCCGGATCGTCGAGGGCTGATTGGAGTGCTTCAGATCTTTCGTTATCTGTTCCGGCAAAATAGCCGCTTGCTTTTAATACATTATCAGAAACAATTACGTTGAGTCCCCAACTATTTAATATTTCAATAGAGGGATTAAAACGCGTAGCATCTACACGTCCCGCAGTGGCAATTACTGCCACCCTGTCACCGTGGTTCAGTGTTGGGATCTTGGCTATCTCTCGAAATATAAGTTAACGTCCAGCGTAACCGAGGCTGTAATAGCTAATATGCGTTCCTGTGTTTCAAATGACCAGTCCGTCAGAGTGTCTGCAAGGATAGCATCAGGATATATCAATAGGAATTCCGGAACTACACCTAACTGTTGGAGGGCAACTTCCGTGTCAAGTATTGAACTCACAAAAGTGTACTCCTCGTTGAAGGTTCCCCCATCGATGTCAAGAATGAGCTCTGTCACATCAGTATCAATTTCCCAGGTCCCCTCTTCAATGACATCAGCGCCCAACTGTCCAAGTCTCCTGGAGAAGGTATTATCATTGTTGAAGGTGATGTCATAAGAGTCATAGGCCAGGTCGAAAAAGAAATCATAGTATTCATTGACCTGCCAGATACTGCCGTAAGCAGATGGATCATCAAACTGTACTGTGAGTTCTGACTCTGAATATGGGCCCGACACTATGTCAATATTGACGACATCGAATGCATCCAATCCCCATTCACCCACGATGGGATGCGGGGGAGGAGGGTCTTCACTACATCCTGAAAGAATACCTAAAAAAGCCAATGCCATGAACAGGAGTTTGTTCGTTCTTTTCATATCAATCCCTCGTGATGATTAAATAGCTAATAAAGTTATAAAATTCTAACTTGCCCACTTTGACCTATTAAAACTTAATTTATTCCATGAATATCAGAATTGGATTTGGATATGATGTTCACAAACTCGCCGAGGGGGAGGAATTTTGGCTCGGAGGGATTCTAATCCCCCACACTACGGGATCTGTTGGGCATTCCGATGCCGATGTCTTAATTCACGTCATTTGTGATGCTCTTCTCGGTGCGATCAATAAGCGGGATATCGGCTATCATTTTCCAGATACTGATCCGGCATATAAGGGTATCGACAGCAAGGAATTGCTTGGACAGGTCATGGTAATTCTCAGGGATGAGGGATGGGAAGTTGGTAATATTGATTCCACCATTTGTCTTCAGAAGCCAAAAATTGGCCCGGTGATTCCACGCATGGTAAAATGCCTCGCAGAGGTTATGGATATTGCCGGGGATAAACTGAGCATCAAGGCGACCACCACTGAAAAATTGGGATTTGTCGGCAGGGAAGAGGGGGTATCTGCTTACGCAGTGGTTTTGGTTCAAAAAAACTAGGAGAAGAAATCCAAAAGTTCCTGATGCTGTTCTCCAAGGGCCACACTGTTTCTGCCTCGTTTTTTTGTGATGTATCCATTGCTCTCAAGATGTTGGAGGCAATCCTTGTAGTCCTCTTCCGAAAGATGTGAACTCTCGAATATGATCATACCGGGTTTAGTTTTTGCAACATCAAACATCTTGATCACCTCGAAGTCAAATCCTTCAACATCAATCTGAAGCAGGTGAATAATGTCAATGTTATACGTTCTCAAGATGGTTTTGGGAGATAGTGAAGCAATTTTCTCCACACTGATTTGATCCTCCGGAGCTTCCGGCACTTCTATACCGTGCTTTTTTGCTTGTTCCTGAACATATCCATTCTCAAAAGAGGATTCCAATACTGATTTATCGAAACTGGCCAGACCGGTAGCCCAACGTTCGTCAGTGAACCCCACTTTATATAAATTATATTCACCGTCTTCAAAGCCCACAGCCGCATTTAGTGTCACAATTCCCTTATTCTTCTTATAGATATGCCTAAGATACTCATCATACACCTGTTTTTGAGGCTCGAGAAGAACTCCATTCCAATTATCCCTTTTAATAAACTTGTGTATGGGATCGTGAGTAATGCCGTCGTTTGCGCCCACCTGAAAAACTGTAAAATTCTCACCTATAAGTCGGGAGTATCGATCCAGCAGATCTGACGTACTTCCCTTGGCCGGTTTATAGAAATACCGGTAGTATCCCATAAAAATCCAGCTATTATTTGCACTAAGCTTAAATCGTAGTCGCTTGTAGAAGTGCCTGGCCAGGTTCTTCATTAATTTGGACTAGAGGATGATAATTTTATTCCGACCCAATTCTATTTTTTCTTCTTTTTCGAGGGTTTTAAGAAGTCTGCTGATTACTTCCCGCGTAGAATGAAGGGCATCTGCAATTTCCTGGTGGGTAATGTTAAGTTCGTAGTGTCCTGTGAGAGCTTTTCGGTCCAACAGGTATTTCCACAGCCGTTCGTCCATCTTCATGAATGCAATACTGTCGATCGTTGAAAGGAGCTCCTCATATCGAACGCGGTAGGTATTCATCATAAAATTCTTCCAGCTGGTGTATTTATTGGACCAGATATCCACATATTCAACCGGAATTCTTATCATCACAACATCTTCATCGGCTATTGCCCGGATACTGCTTTTCTCATTGGCCATACAACAGGTAAGAGACACAGCGCAGGTTTCACCTGGTTTCAAATAATAGAGAAATAGATCCCTTCCCTCATGATCTTCCCGTAAAACTCGAACAGATCCTTTGATAATCAGGGGAACGGATTTGATGTATCGGCCAACATCCATAATCATTTGTCCATCGGGAATTTCTTCCACGGTTCCCTTTTCGAGAATCTCCCCTATAAGTTCTGGCTCTCTCAGCGAACTGAACTTGCCCCGAATGAGTTCTTCATTAAACTCGGGTTGCTGTAATGTATTTGTTGTACCCTCAGACATCTCCGTCATGACAATAATTAGCTGAAAATTAAGATATTTGACTCGAAATTTACAATCTGATATGCGTTCTGCACTATTTGCAATAGTATTTCTTCTGATAAACCTGCCACTCAACGGCCAAATCCTCGATCCTGTTAACTGGGATTGGGAGGCAGAAAGTTCCGAAGTCGAACTGGGAGCCGAAATAGATCTGTATTTCCATATTGAAATGGAAACCAACTGGTATGTCTATGCCGTCGGTTTTTCTGAAGATTGTGGTCCAAACCAGGCGAGAATTGACTTTCTACCCCATGAGAGTTACGAATTGATAGGGGAAGCGGACCCCGTTGATGCCAAAACGAAATACGATGAGATCTTTGAATGCGACGTAGTAATATTTGAAAAGAAAGGGACCTTCCGTCAAAGAGTAAAGGTGATCGGCCCAGACCCGGTCATCAAAGGAACTTATGAGTACCAGACCTGTAACGAGGTAACAGGGCTTTGTTTACCTCCCAAAGAAGGAGACTTTGAGTTCCTTGGTATTACCGTAAAAGGGGTAGAAACTTCGCAGGGGGATATTTTCAACAGTGCTAATTCCCAAAGTATTATTGATCAGACAGAGGATTCAACTGAGTTGGTTAAAGTGACCCCTGCAGAATTCAGTAATCCAACAGATACTACACTCTGGGCTTTCATGGTGTTGGCCTTTTTATCAGGACTGGCGGCTTTGCTTACCCCCTGTGTATTCCCAATGATCCCGATGACGGTGACATTTTTTATGAAAGACCAGGAAAAAGATTCGGGGAGTGGCATCAAAACCGGACTCGTATTCGGAATTTCCATTATTGCCATATATACGATCCTTGGGACTGTCTTTGCTCTAATTTTCGGAGCTGACAGTTTAAATGCAATGGCCACTCACTGGTTTCCCAATATTTTCGCCTTCCTGGTGTTCTTCATCTTCTCCCTGTCGTTCCTTGGAATGTTCGAGATCAATCTTCCCACCTCCTTAGTAAACAAGATGGATCAGAAGAGTGACCGCGGAGGAATCCTGGGGATATTCTTCATGGCCTTTACCCTGGCCCTCGTTTCTTTCTCCTGCACCTTCCCGATTGTAGGACTCGTACTTGCCCTGTCGGCACAGGGCGCATTCCTGAAGCCGGTAGTGGGAATGCTGAGTTTTTCCCTGGCCCTCGCATTGCCGTTTACATTGTTTGCCATATTCCCCCATTGGCTAAAAAAGCTCCCTAAATCCGGCGGTTGGCTTAATTCGGTAAAAGTTGTTTTGGGTTTCCTGGAACTCGCCCTTGGATTGAAATTCCTTAGCGTTGCGGACCTTGCTTATCATTGGGGAATACTCGACAGGGAAATTTATATCGCAGCGTGGATAGTGATTTTCACATTGATGGGATTTTATATACTGGGTAAACTCAGGCTACCACATGACAGCCCCCTCGAGAGGATAGGCGTTCCGAGAGTTATACTTTCCGTGGTCATATTTTCTTTTGTGGTGTATCTGGTACCCGGAATGTTTGGAGCTCCACTCAAGGGTCTATCGGGATATCTGCCGCCCATGCATACTATGGACAAGTTCATGAGTTCATCGGAGGAAAATGAGGGATATCTCTCTGAACAATGTGCACCACCAAAATATGCGGACTTGTTGCATTTCCCCCATGGGATTAATGGCTATTTTGACCTGGAACAAGCCATCAGCTGTGCACAGTCAGTGAATAAGCCTATCTTTATCGACTTTACGGGGCATGGATGTGTTAACTGCAGGAAGATGGAAGAATATGTTTGGTCTGACCCTGCCGTTTTGCAATTATTGAAGACTGAATTCGTTATGACTGCGCTATATGTAGATGATAAGACCGAACTTCCTGAGGAAGATTGGTATACCAGCGAAGTGGACGGACGGATAAAGAAAACGATTGGGAAACAGAATGCTGATTTCCAGATTTCAAGGTTTAACAATAATGCGCAACCCTTTTATATAATTTTGACCCCTGACGGGGATTTTTTACACGGCCCAAAAGATTACGATACCGATATCGGTGACTTTGTAAATTTTTTGAATGAGGGCTTGGATAAATTCAAAGAACGTTGAAAAAGGCTTACTACATTCTGGCCATCATGGCCATTCTCAGTGCCGGTTTTACTTTTTTTTCGGTTGAGAAAACCAAGGAGAAGGCCAGGCTTTTGTTTGAACCTGATTCAATGCAAATTGAGGAAGTCAAAGAACCACAATATCTATATGGATTGAGGATCGATTCCATGGTAATTCATCGCGATAGGATTCGCAAAAACCAAAGTCTTTCAGATATCCTTCTTCCAAGGAAAGTTAGCCATAGTAAGCTGTTTCAATTAGCCAATAACTCGCGGGAAGTTTTCGACGTAAGGAAGATTAAGTCGGGAAAAGAATACACCTTACTAATGACCCCCGATTCAACTGCTCGGAAATTGATCTATGAGCCCAATGAAGTAGAATATCTTGTATTTCACCTGGATGATTCCGTCCATGTTGAAAAAGGGGAGAAGACTGTACAAAAAATCCGCAAATCACTCATTGGCACTATTGACCAGTCGTTAGCAGTAACAGTGGAAGAACAGGGGGGACCCATTGAACTGACCAACAAGTTTGTCGATGCCTTTGCATGGCAGATAGATTTTTTCCATCTGCAAAAGGGTGACTACTTTAAAGTGATTTATCTGGAGGAGCAGGTAGATGGCAAAACCATAGGTGTCGATCAGATAGAAGCAATTTACTTCAATCACTTTGGAAATGTCTACTGGGGCTTTGCTTACGACCAGGGGGAGGGTATTGATTTTTTTGATGAGGACGGTGCCAGTCTGAGGAAAGCCCTTCTGAAATATCCACTCGAGTTTACACGGATAAGTTCAAAGTTCACCCTCAGCAGGTTTCATCCCGTGCAGAAAAGGTGGAAAGCACATCGCGGTACTGACTTCTCTGCAAGGACAGGAACCAAGATACGTTCAGTGGGTGATGGGATAGTAACAGAAGCTACATATAAGAGGTGGAATGGCAATTATGTAAAGATCCGACACAACTCTACATACACTACCCAGTATCTTCATATGAGTAAAATTGCTTCCGGAATAAAGGCGGGTGTTAAAGTTAAGCAAGGGCAATTGATCGGATTTGTAGGTTCTACCGGCCTTGCAACGGGGCCACATTTGTGTTACAGGTTTTGGAAAAATGGAGTCCAGGTAGATGCATTAAAAGTTGAGCTTCCACCTTCAAACCCTATACGGGAGGAGCAAATGAAAAACTTTACCGAGGTTAAAAACAAGTATATTGAATTGCTGGATGCAAATGCAATATTTAGTTTCTGAATTTCAATCTGTACCATTTTTATGTGAATTTCAGGAAGGATAAGTATATTGTGAGTTGTTTCAACCTTATTTTAGAATGATTCGGTACGGCCGTATTTTTTTCACCCTTCTCTTATCGATCTGTTCCGCACTCAGTTATTCACAGACTGTTCAATGGGCAGATGAGGTAGTGGAGTTTTCTTCCGAGCTCACCCCCTTACAATATTCAGCACAACAAATATTGGGTAAACCTAACGTACTGCCTTCGGCAGGCGAAAGTCCGAATGCCTGGACTCCCGACCGGGCAAACCGAAAGGAGTACATTAAGGTAGGTTTCAGCAACCCCATCCCGATCAGGCAAATCGCCATCGCAGAATCCTATAATCCAAGCGCATTGACCAAGGTCACAGTATACGATGAAAGGGGGAATGAATTTGAGGTGACAGACTTTCAAGGCCGCTCCATCCCGATTGAGGGCAGGATGATTAACCTGTTTTATGAGACCAGTTACAAGGTTGCAGCGGTACGACTTGATTTTGATGGGGCGCTCGTCCCGGATTATTACAGTGTGGATGCAGTGGCAATATCTGATTCTGACATACAAATTGTGGCTGAGGTTGATGTTCCGGAATACCTTGAAAATGGTGTTTTAGTGGAACGATTGAGTGAAAACATTAATAGCGAATACCGCGAATATAAGCCCGTCCTTTCACCGGATGGTAAAACCATGTGGTTCAGCAGGAAGTTTCACCCCGGTAATATTGGGGGTGTGGAAGACCAAGAAGATATATGGGTCTCCGAATTGGATGAGAATGGCGAATGGACACTTGCCAGGAATGCCGGCTCGGTGTTGAACAATGAAGGTCCGAATTTTGTCAGTGCAGTTACGCCGGATGGAAAAACGGCAATCCTTGGAAACCGTTACCTCGATAATGGACAAATGGAAGCCGGGGTGTCCATCAGTACAATGATAGGAAATGAATGGTCCAAACCCGTTGCCCTCGAAATAGAGAATGACTATAACCTGCATGAAAAAGCAAATTATTACCTGGCCAACAGCAGGACTGCCCTTCTCATGTCCATTCAAAGGGAAGATGCCTATGGTGACCGCGACATCTATGTCAGTTTTCTGGAAGATGATTCGACGTGGACCGAGCCATTGAACCTTGGGCCTGTGATTAATACCGCCAGTGAAGAATCCGCACCTTTTATTGCTGCAGATGATCAAACCATGTACTTCTCTTCCAATGGATTCAGCGGTTATGGTGGAGCCGACATCTATGTGAGTAAACGATTGGATGATACCTGGACTAACTGGTCAGAGCCCCAGAATATGGGTCCGGATATTAACTCCGAATACGAAGACCTGTTCTTTAATATTCCTACCGAATCAAATATAGCCTACTATTCGAGAGGTGTCACAGATGATAACACTGATATTTTTAAAATAGAACTGCCGCTTTTCCAGAGGCCTGAAACAACTATTATTGTTAAGGGAAACTTGTCTAATAAATCGACAAAGGATCCCATCTTGGCACGAATTACCTACGAGCGACTTTCAGACGGAACGCGCCTGGGTATAATTAATTCAGATCCAATAACTGGGGAATATGAACTGGTTCTTCCCATCGGTGAAATTTATGCCATCCATGCTGAAGCAGAAGGATTTATCTCGGAAAGTATCAGGATAGACCTTACGGAAGTAGCTGGCGAGGTTTTTGAGATAGAACACCAGGATATCGCTCTCGTTCCGGTAGAAGTGGAAGAGGTTGTAACCCTGAACAATATTTTCTTTGCATTTGACAGGGCAACATTGAAAACCGAATCCTATCCGGAATTAAACCGAGTGGTTGATTACATGGAAAAATACGCCACCATGGAAATCGAAATCGTGGGCCATACAGATAACACGGGTCCTGAGATCTATAATGAGTGGCTTTCAAAATGGAGGGCTGAGGCTGTGGTGAATTACCTAAAGAGTAAGGACGTAGATAGTGAACGGTTAAGCTATTCCTACTTTGGTGAAACTAAACCAGTAGCTTCCAATGAAACCGTTGAAGGCAGATCACAAAACCGAAGGGTGGAATTTGTAATTAAAAAGAAATAGACATGAAGACTTTATTAGCATTTACAATCCTATTGATAAGTTCTTCTGTTTCTGCCATTTCATTGGATTCGCTCATTGTAGAATGTAAAATCTTTGACAGGCAGACCAAAGAACCCGTCGTTGCTAAAGTCAGGTACGAGAGTATGCCCTATGGAAGCAAGCTGGGATTGAGGAATGACTCGACGGTAGATATTCGTGTTGACTACGATGAAAAGTACACAGTAAGAGTACAAGCCAGTGGCTACCAGACACAGGTTTTTGAAATTGATTTCCATAAGTATGCAGGAGCTGAGCATATTATAGAGGAAATTGCACTGGCACGTGGACTGGAGCCGGGGGCAAAAATTGTCCTAAGGTCCCTCATATTTGCCGCCTCAAGTGCCGTAATTACCACTGAGTCTTATAATGAGTTGGATAGCCTGGTAGGGATACTTAATGCAAACCCAGCTATGGTGATTGCACTGGAAGGTCACACAGATAATGTGGGTGACCCGAAAGGCAACATGAAACTATCAAAGGAAAGGGTGGAGGCAACTCGTGATTACCTCGTGGAAAAGAGGATTGATAAAAACCGGATAACCATAGAAGCTTATGGAGGAACTAGACCCCTCAGTACTGATAATACACCCCAGGCCCACCGGGAAAACCGAAGGGTGGAAGTAAGGATAGTATCTAATTGATTTCGGAATAGTGAACCAACGGGTTCTTACCTGATATTTCCAGGTATATATCCAGGTACCGTTTTAGCTTTTCTTCACTGATTTCTTCATAAATAACCAGGCTGCTGATTGCCAGCTTTAGCAAGTTTTCCATTTTAGGAGTTTCCAGGTAGTCAAAGGCCGAGACTAATGTAAGAAAAGAGGTCTCGAAATATCCCCTGTTATATTCGTCAACCGCTGTATTGTATAAAATAAGACCGGGTATCTTTTTAAAGTCAATCGACTTAATATTCTTTTTGTTATCCTGGTCGTCTATATATTCTGCCATTTTAGCGATTACGGACTTTCCGGTAACATAGCCAAACATAGGGTCTGTGGATTCGAGTAATACTTTTTCTCCATCAACATCGAGCAGGAGATAAATATGGTAGTCGAGGGCAACGATCTCGTAGTTGTAATCGAGTGCATTGAAAATGTGTGCTAAAAGAGCTGTGCCGGTTAAACAATCGTAATTTCCTGTGGATAGCATGCCCTCTATGGTAGAATATTGCTTGTACTCGGAGAGTATCTGCCGGTGCACTTTACAGAATATTCTCTTCACAGCATTTACCGATTTTTTCTTATCGCTAAAGCGATCGACAATCGACTTTACACGGTCGTCATTAATAAGTTGTTCACTTAATTCTTCAGCAGAAGAACCATTAGCTACTGCGCTTGCAAGTACGGCGGTGATGCAGAGGATCAATATGGTCAATATGCCTTTTTTCAATGGGACTTGTTATCCAAATGTTAACAAATGTATTGAGATTGTTAACACTAAGGGAATATAAATAGTGAAAATACACTACATGGACTCAGATGAATCGTCTTTAGTATCAACTATCCCCACTTTTAGCCGATTAAGGGGAAATTCCCGTGAATGAAAATAATTGAACGATCGTTCATTTATTAGCTACCCGAGACAGTCAACATCCCGTCAATTAAAAAGTGTTGGCTTCCTTGTTTTTGGGCTGATATGGCAGTATTTTCGCGTTCTTTATAATTAGTCTAAATAAAGGCAATGGTGAATGTAGCCGAGATGAAGTCGGGGGAAACGAGGAAGATCGTTGAGATTCTGGATGAGGAGCTAACATTGAAATTATTGGAAATGGGCTGCATTCCTGGCAATAAAATCACCTTCAATTACAGGGCACCCCTTGGAGATCCGGTTTGTGTAAGTGTATCGGGTTATGAATTGGCTTTAAGACACAGCGAAGCCAAAGCCATCTCAGTTGATTAATTAATTGGCATGACCAGATCAACACCGATAAAAGTAGCACTTGCCGGCAATCCCAATTCGGGGAAGTCCTCTGTATTCAACAAACTGACTGGCCTTAACCAAAAAGTGGGAAATTATCCCGGGGTTACGGTAGATAAAAAGGTAGCCAAACTCAAATTACCCGGGGGAACAAAAGCCGAAGTGCTGGACCTTCCCGGCACTTACAGCATCTACCCGAAGTCTGAAGAAGAGCAGGTTGTATGGGATGTATTGACGCAACCCGAAAACCCCGACAAGCCGGATGTTGTCGTAGTGGTGGCAGATGCCACCAATCTGAAGAGGAACCTCCTTTTATTTACACAGATTGTGGATCTCGGACACCCCACCGTTCTCCTCCTCAATATGATCGATGTTGTGGCCAGGAGAAATCGTGTGATTGAAGCGGAAGTCCTGGCCAAGAGGTTGGGAGTTCCTGTTATTCGAACCAATGCTCGTGACGGTACAGGGATCAAGGAACTACTCACTTCCATTGAAGAGGGCATTGAACCTCCTGTTGATCATTTTTTCAGTTATAACGGCTCTCTAAACAATGGGACCGAAGGTAGTCGAAGAAGGGAAATTCTCGACAGGTATAGTAAAATCGATAAACTCCTGGATGGTGTAATTCACGACCCCGAAGAAGTTTATTCCGGTTATACCAAAAAGCTCGATAAATTATTTACCCACAAGATCTGGGGCTATCTTCTGTTTGTGGGAATCCTGTTAGTTGTATTCCAGGCAATTTTTAAATGGGCGGAAGCTCCAATGGAATGGATCGATACCGGATTTGGCTTACTGGCCAATTATTTGTCTTCGACACTACCCCCTGGTATTCTGACGGACTTACTAACAGGGGGGATCATCCCGGGATTAGCGGGAATCATGATTTTTATACCACAAATCGCCATCCTGTTTGCTGTCATTTCACTCCTGGAGGAATCCGGTTATATGTCGAGGGTGGTTTTTCTCATGGACAAGCTAATGAGAAAGGTGGGCCTTAACGGGAGAAGTGTGGTGCCACTCGTATCGGGGATCGCGTGTGCTGTTCCGGCAATAATGGCGACCCGGAGTATTGCCAGTAAAAAGGACCGTCTCATCACGATTCTTGTTACCCCCCTGATGAGCTGCTCTGCCCGTCTGCCGGTTTATGCCATCTTAATTGCAATGGTAATCCCAGATCAATCATGGGGCTTTTTTAATTTACAGGGCCTTACCCTTTTTGGATTATATTTCCTTGGCTTCTTTGCTGCCATTACGGCCGCATGGGTTATTAAGATTTTTGTAAAGTCGAGCGAGAAGAGCTACCTCGTAATGGAGATGCCTTCCTACAAAGTGCCCAGGTGGAGAAACATGGGACTCACGGTATATGAGAAAACCAAGACATTCGTATTTGAGGCCGGTAAGATTATCATGGCTATTTCCATTGTTCTTTGGATAGCAGCAACTTACGGACCGGCAGAAAAAATGGAGCAGGCGGTTATTCAGGCAGAAGAAATGGCCATCGAGAACAATTATGGCCCGGAGGAAGTGGAAAATGCCGTTGCCGCTGCAAGACTTGAAAACTCATTTGCCGGTCATTTCGGAAAGTTCATCGAACCCACGATTGAACCGCTGGGCTATGACTGGAAAATCGGGATTGCACTAATCAGTTCCTTTGCTGCCCGGGAGGTTTTTGTGGGTACGATTGCCACTATCTACAGTGTGGGAAATACGGATGATGAGTTGACGGTCAAGAACCGGCTGGAGAAAGAAATTAATCCAAAAACCGGGCAACCCAGGTTTAATCTCGCTGTTGGGATTTCCCTACTGCTGTTTTATGCCTTTGCCATGCAATGTATGTCGACGCTGGCTGTGGTCTACCGGGAAACCAAGGGTTGGAAATGGCCAGTCATTCAGTTCGTTTTTATGTTCGTATTGGCCTATATGTCATCTTTTGCAGCCTACCAGTTATTGAGTTAAAAGACTAATACTTTTCTGTCAGTATTCCCAATACTGTTATTATACCCTCTTTGAAATTTCCCAACCGTAAATTTTCGTTTGGGCTGTGCTGATTGTTGTCACGGTTTACTGTAGGCACTGTAACTGCAGGAATATCAAGGGTAGTTACGAATGGAGAAATCGGAATTGAACCACCTGAGGTTCGTTGTCGCACCGGGGCCTGTCCGAAGGAACGCGTTAAGGCTCGGTTCAACCATTTACCCACCCGTGAATCGAACGATGTCCTGAAAGCAAGGTAACTTATGTCATAATCGAATTGAATGATTCTTTCATGATTAAGTCGCTCTTCCTCAGTGGGCTCTGATTCCGTGATATAATAACCCTGCTCTACAATATGGTCACGGACCAGTTTTATTAATCGGTTCGGGTCACTTTCCATAACAAGTCGTATATCAATTTCAGCAATGGCCCTGTCAGGAATAATGGTCCTAACTTTATCACCTACCCAACCGGCACTTAAACCCCTAACATTAAGACTCGGATATTGAAGTGCTTCCTGGTAGGTATTTGCTACACCATCTATTGAAGCGATTCCAATATTCTTCCGTATAAAATCTTCATCATCGGGAACTGACTCGAGTATGGCCCGTGTGTTTGAATCAATAGTGATGCCGTCATAGAATCCAGGGAGTGTAACGCGACCCACCTCGTCCTTCATTGAGGCGATAAGCTGGCTTAATCTCACCGCAGGATTGGGGGCATAGTTACCATAATGACCGGAATGTTGTGGCGCTCTGGGTCCAAACAACGTGAGGGTTATGGTAGCAATTCCACGAGCCCCAAAAGTCAGGGTAGGGCGGTTGGTGATATGCCGAGGCCCATCCAGGATTATGAGTGCATCCGATTTCAACTGTTCGCGGTACTTTTCCACCGCGCCCGGGAGGTGAGGTGAACCCAATTCCTCCTCAAAATCCATAATTACCTTAACATTGAAATTGGGCTTCCACTTTTTGTCGAGCATGATGTCCCAGGCAGTGAGGAACATCGCTATCGGACCTTTGGCGTCGGAGGTGGAACGTGCAAACACTCTCCATTCGTCATCCCAATCGTAATTGAGGTCTTCCCAGGGGATAATCTTCCATTTTTCTTCTTGCTTCTCTTTTAAAACCGGTGTATATGGACTGGGTTGATTCCAAAATGATGTGTCCACGGGCTGACCGTCTACTTGCAAGTAAATAAGAATGGTATTTTCCGCTTTTCGTGCGGGGTAGTTGGCCAATAACAGGGGAGGGCCATCCGTTTCTAGTTTTGCAACCTGGAAGCCTCTTTGTTCAAAAGCCCTTGTACACCATTCGACATTTTCATTCACATGTTGTTCATAGTGGGCATCATTGGGTATGCTGAGAATCTCCCTGAATAGACTCATGGCTTTACCCAGCGACCTTTCAGAATTTTTCCTTAGGGCATCAGATGATTGGCCATGAGAAATAATCGCTGTCAGACAAAAAAGTAATAGTGGTACTAATCTCTTACCCATGATTCACAAAGTTTATGATAACTTGTTAATTCAAGGTAATGAATTCCTTTATGGGTAGAAAGGAGATATTTAGCAAGCGCAGAAATCACCTGGAGAGTGATTTGAAAAAGATTGAAACTTCATTTAGAGTATGGAGTTATTCACGGTTGGCGATCACGTTTATGGCAGTGGCTTTTGTGGTTTATTTTGCCAACCTCAGGAGTTTTGAAGGGATCGTTGTTACCGTTTTCATTTATCCAATTGTATTTGGATTGATCGTCCAGCGACATAATAGAATAAAACTGGAGCGGTATAAAGTATCAAACCTCGTGGATATTAATTGCGAAGAAATCCTGAGAATCGAGGTCAACCTGGAGGAATTTGATGAGGGCCGGGAGTTTATTGACCGGGAGCATCCATACACTTCTGATCTGGATATTTTTGGCAGGCACTCGATTTTCCAGTGGATAAATCGGACCTCTACTTATTTCGGAAGGAATATGTTGGCGGAATGGTTGAAGAGTCCAGCCGATAAATCCGAGATTGAATACAGACAGGAATCCATTAAGGAACTTAGTGATGACCTTGACTGGATTCAGGACTTCCAGGCCTTAGGAAGATTAAGCCCGGTTAAGCCCGCTGAAGTAAAAAAACTGGTAAGCTGGCTGGAAGAAGATGAAAGTCCCTGGCTGAAGATTGGTATACTTCCTCACCTGGCAGGAGTTGTCCTGATGATTACTGGCATTACTC
Organism: Flammeovirgaceae bacterium; assembly: GCA_024638265.1. Taxonomy (GTDB): domain Bacteria; phylum Bacteroidota; class Bacteroidia; order Cytophagales; family Cyclobacteriaceae; genus JAHEKQ01. Next base: position 7,139 of record JAHEKQ010000014.1, on the reverse strand, counting down.
TTCTCGGATTTGGTTTGATCACCTACGGCTGGTTGATATTCCCATTATCATTAAATGTTTTATTACTGCGAAGGCTTTTTCAGAGAATGAAAGACCTGATGGATAAAACTTATGAGGGAAACAAGGCTATTCAAAGCATCACACTTCTTATTCAGAAAGTAGAGGACTCAGATTTTAAAAGTAAGCGGCTTAAGGAGATTCAATATTCATTCATTGGCGAAAATTCTTCAGCCTTTCTTAGATTAAAAAAGCTGAACAAGCTTTTGGACTTTGTTAATTCCAGAGCTAACCCACTGTTTGGCTTAATAGATATACTGACTCTGTTTGACTATTTCTTATTAAGGGCATTGTCTAAATGGAAGAATGAAGAAAGAGAAAAGGTCAGGGAATGGTTCTCTATGATTGGAATGATGGAATGCCTCAATAGCCTGGCTGCCACCTCCCATGCTGAAGTTGACCTGAACTTTCCTGATTTTGTAGAAGATGAGTTCCATTTCAGTGCGCGTTCCATTGGCCATCCACTCATAGGTCCACAGCAAAGAATCAATAATGATTCTGGCTTGAAGGGTAAGGGAAGTATTGCTATTGTTACGGGGAGTAATATGTCCGGCAAGAGTACGTTCCTAAGGACCGTCGGTGTCAACCTGGTCCTGGCACAAATGGGTGCGCCAGTTTGTGCTGAATCCATGGAATTCTCCGGTACTTCATTATTCACTTCCATGAGAAATTCCGACCTTCTTGCCGAGAGCGTTTCTTCTTTTTACGCTGAATTGCAGAGATTAAAAGCTTTGTTGGATAGAATAAATGTGGGCGAAAAACCGGTCATGTTTATGATTGATGAAGTGTTAAAAGGCACCAATTCAAAAGACCGCCATCTGGGGGCAGAATCACTAATATTGCAGCTCCGGGAAATGAATACCTTTGGATGGGTCTCTACCCACGACCTTGAACTGGGGAAACTTGCCGAAGTGAGTACAGGAATTGAACTTTTTAGTTTCAACAGTTCTATCCGCAATGGAGAATTAATTTTTGATTACAAGCTGAGCAAAGGCCTTTGTCGCTCCTTTAACGCAAGTATATTGATGAAAAAAATGGGAATTGATATTCCGGAAGACCAAATTAAATCGGACTAGAAATACACATTTTTTTTATTTCTCCTATCTTAGACCCTCATAACAAATTGCGATGACAAGAGATAAACGTTTTGATTTTGGCGTCTTATACCTCGTTCACTTAGTGATCAGTGCAGATGGAGTGGTTGATCAGGGGGAATTAAGGGCATTGGAAGCAATTATTGAGCAAGAAGGCATGGATTCCAATATATACCGAGATTTCATAGAAGAGACCTCTAAAATGAATGAACGCGAGATTTTTAATAAAGGGATTCAAATGATCTCTGAATGCTCTCCTGAGCAACAGAGAAGAGCGTTCGGCTGGTTGATGAAGATATCGGAATCAGACGGCCAGGTCCATGCCAAGGAAATAAGGTTCTTATTGTATTCTGTTAAGAAAGCGGGGATTGATTTTAATGATGTGGTAAGCGAAGCAAATAATCTCCCTGACCTCCCATAGCTATACCTATACCATTCATCCTCTCAGCCTCATACCCTTATACCTTTACACGATTAACCGCTTGTACCTCAAACTCTCAACTTCCCCATGAAACATTTTTACGGTGATTTTGTCCTTGGAATTGTTGGAGGAGGCCAGCTGGGAAGGATGTTAATCCAGTCAGCCATTGATTTTAATGTAACCGTAAAAGCTCTTGACCCCTCACCCAAAGCACCCTGTTCAGGGATTGCCGACGAATTCGTTTCGGGAAGCCTGACAGACTACGATACCGTATTCAATTTCGGCAAAGACTGTGATCTGCTCACTATAGAAATTGAAAATGTGAATACGGAAGCACTTAAGGATTTGAGGGATAAACTGGGGAAAAAGGTATATCCGCAGCCGGAAGTAGTGGAACTGATCAAGGATAAGGTCATACAGAAGAAATTCTATAAGAAAAGAAATATACCCACTAGCCCGTTTTATGAAGTTAACGGCCGCCAGGAAGTAATGGAACACTCGGAGTTCCTGCCTATGGTAAATAAGCTCGCCCGGGAAGGTTATGACGGAAGGGGAGTACAAGTAATTAAAACTCCTGAGGATCTGAGTAAGGCCTTCGATAAACATGGACTGGTTGAGAAGTTCATCGCGTTTGAAAAAGAAATAGCAGTGATTGTTGCCCGTTCTGAGACAGGGGAGGTTAGTACTTTTCCAGCTGTGGAACTTGCATTTCACCCTGAGGCCAATCTTGTGGAATTTCTGTTCTCACCAGCTGATATTCCATCCGAAATTGCAGAGAATGCATCAACCATTGCCAAAAATGTCATCGAAGAATTGGAGATGGTGGGCTTATTGGCAGTTGAGATGTTCGTAACCAAGGAAGGGCAGGTCCTGGTCAATGAAATTGCCCCCAGACCGCACAACAGTGGTCATCAAACCATTGAAGCCAATGTCACCTCTCAATACGAACAACACCTTAGAGCAATACTCGGTATGCCACTGGGTGATACATCGGTGCTGGTACCCTCGGCTATGATCAATCTCCTTGGTGAGGAAGGACATACAGGGGAGGTACTTTGTGAAGGAATCGAAGAGGTGCTGGCAACAAAAGGCACCCATATCCATCTTTATGGCAAAAAGGAAACCAAGCCCTTTCGAAAGATGGGACACGTCACAGTGACTGATAACGACATGGAAAGATTGAGAAAAAAGGCGAGATTTGTTAAAGACACCTTAAAGATCAAATCGATATGAGCCAGGCCAAAGTCGGAATAATCATGGGCAGTAAATCAGACCTTCCCGTCATGAAGGAGGCGGCTGAAATACTCACCGAACTAAAAGTGCCATTTGAGCTTACCATTGTGTCGGCCCACAGAACACCGGAACGAATGCACGACTATGCTACTACGGCCAGGGATAAGGGCTTGCATGTGATCATAGCCGGAGCAGGAGGGGCAGCACATCTTCCGGGGATGGTAGCCTCCATGACCACCCTACCTGTAATCGGTGTTCCGGTAAAAAGCAGCAATTCAATTGACGGCTGGGACAGTGTGTTATCGATTTTACAGATGCCCGGTGGAGTGCCCGTTGCAACCGTTGCACTGAACGGCGCAAAGAACGCGGGAATACTGGCGGCACAGATTGTATCAAATTCTGACTCCAAGGTGGCTGGTAATCTGAAGTCTTACAAAGAACAAATGAGATCGAAGGTCGAGGATACTGCCCGGGATATTGAAGAGAATGGATGGCAGTAAACAGCTCGAATATCTGGTCAAGCACGTAGAGAATCGCTGGGGATTAAAGGCGACAATCGAGGAGTTATACGGTGAAAAGGATCTCAACTTCAAAGTCAAGACCGCGGATGGCTCCTTTATTTTAAAACTCCATCTTACGGATACCAACCAGTTAGAGGACCTTGAATCTCAGAATTCCATTTTAAAATTCCTGACCCGTTCGGAAAGGGACTTCCAATTGCCTGAGATAATACCCACAACGAACCATCACGATCACTCTGAAATCAAGTTTAAGGACAAATTGTATTACTCCAGACTACTGAGTTGGGTCGATGGCGAATTATATTCCAGTATTTCAAATTCTACTGAAGCCTTACTCGAAAATATCGGGGAGAAAAATGGTCAATTGCTGTATGATCTTCAGAGCTATGATTCTGAAATACCATCCGGATCTGGCTTATGGATTCCATCTGATGGCACCTGGGCAAAAGAGAAACTGGATATTTTCGGAGATCAGCAAAGGTCTATTGCGAGTTATTTCCTCACACTCCTGGAGTCGCACGGGGAAGAGATCAGCAATTGCAGGAAGGGAATGCTATACATGGATGCCAATGACAATAACATCCTTATAAGTAACAATACGGTAGCGGGATTTATTGATTTTGGGGATTCGTCTTATGCGCCCCTAGTAAATGAACCTGCAGTGGCTCTTTCCTACCTGATGATGAACAGCAGAGATCCGCTGAGAAACGGAATGGCTTATCTCAGGGGTTTTCAGCGATCATTTCAATTGAATGAGAACGAAATTTCCCTGCTGTATACCTTGATTGGTTCAAGGCTGATTTTGAGCGTAACTCATTCTGCAGCCAGGAAAGTGGATCAACCTGAAAATGAATATCTGCAGGTAAGCGACAAGGCAGCCTGGGAGTTATTGGAAAAGTGGAGAAGTATATCACCAGCCAAGGCGGAAGCTTATTTCAGGGAGGCAAGTGGATTTGAACCGGTACCCAATGCGAAAGCAATAAGGGAGACCCTGGAGCAGACAGCGTTTTACCCGATTATGGGAAATGATCTCATGGAGCATGGATACTCGAGTCTTGATTTGAGTGTTGGAAGTACTGAGATAGGAAATGTCTCAGAATTTAAAGACATCGGCTATTTTGAAAAGCATGTTGAAACGAGGATAGAAAATGAAAAAGTAGGATTTCTGGCTGGAGGGTATCTCGAGAACCGTATGGTATATACGACTGAAATGTTCAGTGAAATGGGTAATTGGGGTAAGGAGTGGAGGACTGTTCATCTCGGGCATGACTATTGGGCCACTTCGGGTACTCCCGTCTATTCTCCCTGGGAAGGTGAGATTCATTCTGCTTTTGATAATGAGGGCGAATCCAATTATGGTCCGACAATAATCCTTAAGCATCGCATCGATGACAGTGAATTCTATACACTTTACGGTCACCTGGACCGGGAGCATACTTTAAAATGGAAGAAAGGTGACAGGGTTGAGGCGGGCACACAACTAGCTCTTCTGGGGCAGTATAAGGAAAATGGTAATTGGGTGCCACATCTTCATTTCCAGGTGATCATTGACCTGTGGGGGAATGACCTGGATTTTCAAGGTGTCGCGTTTTATCATGAGCATAGAATTTTTGCATCACTCTGTCCGGATCCTGCCCTGATTACAGGCGTTTCTATCGAAAACGATAGTATTGATCAGGAACTGATTGATAAAACAAGGAAAAAACATCTCGGCCCAAACCTTAGTGTTTCCTATCGAAAACCACTTTATATCCAGCGGGGTTATAAGCAGTTTCTTTATGATCATACCGGAAGGAGGTACCTCGATACGGTAAACAATGTAGCTCATGTCGGGCATCAGCACCCTGAAGTAATTAGTGCCTTGAAGAGACAGGCATCTGTACTGAACACAAATACCAGATACCTTCATCACGAAATTGTGAGCTATGCAAGGGAACTATCGGCGCTTTTTCCCGATCCCCTGGAAGTGTGTTATTTTGTGAATTCCGGAAGCGAGGCTAATGAGTTGGCGCTGAGGATGGCAAAAACGGTAACCGGCCAAATTGGTATGTTAGCCATGGAAATGGGCTATCACGGTAATACCACCGCATGTATCGATGTAAGCTCTTATAAATTCGACCGAAAGGGAGGCCGGGGAAAACCGGAAAGTACCACCCTGCTCCCAATTCCTGATCCTTATCGAAGGCCTGAATTACGAAAGACCTACAAGCAGGAAATCGACCATGTCTTCGATCAAATGCAAGGAACCCCGGCGGGGATTATTTGTGAGAGCATTTTGAGTTGTGCCGGGCAGATAGTTCCCCCGGAGGGATATTATATGCACGCAGCAAAGAAAATAAGGTCTCTTGGTGGATTGTTCATCGCAGATGAAGTCCAGGTAGGTTTTGGACGGCCAGGCAAAGCACTCTGGGGTTTTGAATTGTCAGGGATCGTTCCTGACATTGTAACGATGGGGAAACCCATCGGAAATGGACATCCGCTTGGGGCAGTGATCACCACCAGGGAAATAGCCGAGGCCTTTTCCAACGGTATGGAATTCTTCAATACGTTTGGCGGTAACCCGGTCAGTTGTTCGGTTGGACGAGCCGTTTTGAGGGTGTTGGAATCGGAAGGATTGCAAGAAAATGCCAGGGATACCGGCAATTATATCATGGATTCATTGAGGGAACTCCAGTCAAATCATCCGACAATCGGAGATGTGAGGGGTTCGGGACTGTTTCTTGGCTTTGAATTAAGCAGAGACGGATCACCAGCCACCCGCGAAGCCTCTAACCTGGTAAACCATATGCGTGATAGGGCAGTACTTATGAGCACTGACGGCCCGGATGAGAACGTGATTAAAATCAAACCACCGATGTGCATTACCCGGCAGGATGCTGATTACATGATTGAGCAGTTGGACAAAGTATTATTAGATAACAACTAACAGTGAAGGGAGAGAATAGAGAATAATTTATTAATACTCAATCCCTAATTATCATCTATTATCTATCATCTATCTAGTATCCTCTTCCCGTATCCTTATCCCAAAAATGGGTATCGATAATCTTTTGATGGCACAAAAGTTTCCTTGATGGTCCGTGGTGATACCCAGCGAATAAGGTTAAGGGCCGAGCCTGCCTTATCGTTGGTTCCTGATCCACGTGCACCACCAAAAGGTTGTTGTCCTACCACTGCACCTGTGGGCTTATCATTGATATAAAAATTACCTGCCGCGTTTTTCAACTTCTTCGTTGCGAACTCAATAGTATAGCGGTCTTTTGAGAAGACGGCACCTGTCAGGGCATAAGGTGAGGTTTGGTCAACTAACTCGAGTGTCTCCTCAAAGCGTTCCTGGTGATACAGGTAAATAGTCACTACCGGCCCGAAAATTTCCTCACACATGGTTGTGGACTTCGGATCACGGGTCAGGATTACCGTAGGCTCAATGAAGTAGCCTTTAGACTTATCGTAATTACCACCCGAAATTATCTCGTTCATCTCGTTTGTCTTGGCATTATCGATGTAGCCAGCAATTTTGTCGAATGCCTTTTCATCGATCACCGCATTTATAAAATTGCCAAAATCCTCGGGGCTACCCATCTTAAATGATTTCAAGTCTTCGACAATATATTTCTTTACGTCTTCCCATAGGTTGTCTGGAATATACACCCGGGAAGCCGCCGAGCATTTCTGACCCTGGAATTCAAATGCACCCCTTGTGATAGCCGTTGCCACTTCTTTGGCATCGGCAGATTTATGGGCCACGATGAAATCCTTACCCCCGGTTTCCCCAACAATCCTGGGATAGCTCTTATACCGTGTAATATTTTC
>JAHEKQ010000150.1 GCA_024638265.1 Flammeovirgaceae bacterium | reverse complement strand
CCCGAAGCCCGGACAATGGGTAAATCTACCGGGTAGGGACTGGTCTTGGCGAGATAGGAACTGTAGTTCAGCGCTGTTAATTATAAGCCTCGGATCATCCGGTCAGCATCAGTCCACGGGATTCTGGAGGCCACTAAGAGCATGGCAATGAGAAAGAACCAGAACATGCTGCGGAATTTCTTTTTGTCGGTATCTGCCTTTTTGATCCTTATCCTTCCTACCTGAACCAGGACGGCAGCGAGTATCATCACGGTGATGTGTTCAACGGCCCAGTAACGGACTGCAGCATTCTTCATCGCACCCCCAAAATCCTGGAAGGCGGCAGCGGTAATATCGCTGATAAAGAAATAGAGAATAAGTCCCAGCAAAACCTGTAAGTGGAACAAGCCGGTAAATATCGCGGACTGAGTGTTGTTGGACTTGGAAAAGTCCTTACTGCCGCCCATGCCCATGGCACCCTTTGCGATCAGTACAATACCCAGAATGACGATGGCCCACCTGAGCCAGGAATGGAGAAAAATGAGGAAATCAGACATATTATTTCAATTTGCTTGCGAAGATACGGTGATAACACATGGGTTTCAAAATATGTTTTCATCGTAAATGCCCGTTTTCATCATGGCTTTCCTGATTTCTACATCGGTCCTGTAAAATAAATCCACCATCGGCTTCATTCTCTCATACAAGGCACGGGTCGACTCATCGTAGCGCACATACCGGGCATAGCGGTAAATTTGGTAGCCAAGGCCCCTCCAAACCGGGACCAGGTCTGTGCTACGTTCATGCTTGCCGCGATAGGAGGGGAATGCCAGGTATCGCAATCCCCAATTGGCTATTTGTAAAAGGTTCAACCGGTGGTAATAAGTGACGTGGCCCAGCTCGTGGGCGAGAATGCCGACCTGTGCATCGAAGGGAAGGTTCTGAACCTTGATGGCCTCCAGGAATCCACCTTCCTGGTTATTTATGAGGATATTATAATGACGATTCTCTCGGGATCCGAAAAGAGTGGCGAGTTTAAAATTCGCTTCCAGGGCAGCACTTTCATCATTGAGGGTAAAGCTCACACTGATTTTTTTCAATTCGGGAAATGCAGATAATGCGAGCAATGCCTGGGCTTCGTAGTCCTCGGGCAATTGCTTGTTGAGTCCGTAAAGCTCCCTGAGACTGTCAAGATTATACTCCATACTGCTAAGCAGCGGTATAGGTACTATTTTTAACTGGTGATCCTCAGCCTGTTGCTCAGGGTTTACGGGGTGCAGGAAGATAAGCAGATACAGACCGAGAATGAGGAATACAAGCCCATAAAGAGCCTTTTTCAACCATTCAGGCATTATTGCTCCGGCGGCTACCACGATCTTATTGCTCTACACTGATCCTTTCTGACTTTTTAAGTTTGCGGTTGATCTTTGATTTTATGGCTTCAAGTGCCAATCTCTTACGCGATTCGAGCTTTTCAGTCATTTCGGTATAGTATGCGAACTGCGATTTCTGATCCCCGGTCATTTCTCCTTGCCAGGAGGATACCTGAAAGTACAGTGACATGGTCCGGGAAATTAATTCGTCGTACATGCGGTACAACTCGGAGACTTCGGCCACGGTAACCTCATCCATCTTCTTGCCGTCTTTTTGTAATTTTTCAATGTTCCAGTGGGCGAGCATAAGGGGTTTTCCCGCTTTGATTACCTCGGCATAGGCTTCCGAAATGGATACCAATTGATTATACCACGCTTTCAATTGCTCTTTATCCAAATCCACCCGGGGATCATTTTTTACTTCAAATTCTTCTTCGAAGGATTTCCCATTCACCGTAAGCCTGGCTGCATAAGTTCCGGGAAGGACGGGCATCCCAAAGGACCTCCTTCTCCACCAGTTTCCCTGGCCGCCTTCATTCTCAAGGAAAGGATTCCTAGGCCTGGAGGCCAGGTCGGGTCCCGAAAAATTCCATACTACCCGGTTGACGCCCATGGTAGTATCAGCCCTGAGAGTCTTTACCAGGTTTCCGTCTGAATCGGCAATTTCTATTTTGATATTAGCCTTTTCTATTGCCTCACCCAAATAATAATCTATTACAGCGCCTCGGGGCGGATTATCACCCCGAAATACCATATCCCCCATATGTCCACCGTCTCGTGTATAGTTGATCATTTCTGCATCAGCCACGGCAAACAGGTCGGCGTCGGTAGCAGGATCAAGTTGCTGAATGGCATTTAGATTATCCAGTATCCAGATTCCCCGGCTGTGGGTGCCCAGGATCAGATCGTTGTCCCTTGGATGAATTACCAGGTCATTAAAGGCCATCGTAGGCATATTGTTTTTAAGCTCCACCCAATGATCCCCGCGATCGATACTAAGGAAGAGTCCAAGTTCGGTACCGAGGTATAAAACGTTTTCGTTTTTGGGGTCTTCGCGTAAAGTCCTGATCACTCTGTTCTCGGGAAGGTCGGAAACAATGCTTTTCCACGTTACACCAAAGTCCTCCGTGACGTAGAGATAATTTGCAAAGTCGTTATTTCGATAATTGTTAATCGAGACATAAGCACGGCCTTCTGCAAAACGACTGGCTTCCACACCCGAGATCCAGGGATCCTCGGGAATGCCGGGGAGTTTCTCTATGACATTATTCCAGATTTTCCCGTCATCCAGGGTAATCTGCAAGTTTCCATCATCTGTTCCTACGTAAAGCAATCCTTGCTTCAAGGGTGACTCCTCGATAATGGAAAGGGTAGGGTAATAGGGAATTCCATCGTCCAGGGAAGCTGTCAGGCTGTCGGGCCGCTGTCCCATGATTTTGAGCTCCCGCCGGTTGACACCGGTGGTAAGATTGCCCAGGTCTGTCCAGTTGCTACCGTTGTCCGTACTTTTCCAGATTTTGTTAGTTCCTGCATAAATGGTATTGGGGGTATGTTCCGATAGTACGAATGGTCCGTCCCAGTTGGCGGGCGCCATGGCATTTCCCAATTCCGGTTCAGGGGTTCCCGGCCCCCAGGCATCCCAGTTTCTCCGGGCACCAATTCGACCCTTTGGGTCTCCCGGTCGGATCGTCTTACGTTGTTTTGTTTTTGTATTGAGCAGGGATAATCCGAGGTATTGCGATTCCGTGAACAACAAATCATCATTTTCAGGGTGGGTGAGGTTCAGGAACCCATCGCCGCCCCCGGTTTTGATCCAATCGTAGTTCATGATCCCTTCGGAACGATAGGTTTCACTGGGGCCCATCCAACTCCCGTTGTCCTGGAGGCCGCCGTATACCCGGTAAGGTTTAGCCATATCTACGCTGACCCGGTAAAACTGTGAGATTGGCAGGTGACTCATGTATAACCAGGTTTTTGCCCGATCGTAGGAAATCCCCAGTCCACCGTCATCTGCTTTCATGACATGTTCAGAATTTTCGGGGTTGACCCACACAAGTCTGTCGTCTCCGTGGAGGGACTGCCTGGCACGGGTAAAGGTCTTACCGCCGTCGTCGGAGTAGCTGAAGCTGTTCACCATATAGATACGCTGGTCGTCGCTGGGATCCACCAGGATCTGTGAGGCATACATGGGACGCGGGTTCCAGTCACTCATATAGGTCCAGGATTCTCCTTTGTCCTCCGAGCGGTAAATACCGGCCTTTCTACGGGTATATGCCGTGGAGGCATTGTACTGAAAGCCCTGCTCTACGCAGACATACACGATGTTCGGATCTTTTCGATAGATGGAAATACCGATCCTTCCCTTTTCGCCTTCAGGCAGGTCCTTAGTGAGTTCAGTCCAGGTCTCTCCCCCGTCCGTGGATTTATATAACCCCGATCCCGGTCCTCCGCCGTGAAACCCGAATGCTTTTCTTCTCCGTTGGTAGGTTGTGGCATACATGATGTCGGGATCGGAAGGATCCATGGCGATATCCACCACGCCGGTATCATCATCGATAAATAATTTTCGTTCCCAGGTTTCCCCTCCATCATCGGAAACATAGAGCCCGCGCTCATTATTAGGCCCCCAGAGGTGGCCCATAGCTGCGACGTACACTTTATTGGTGTCTTCCGGGTGAAGGACGATCCTTCCTATGTGATGCGATTCTTTCAAACCTGTATTAATCCAGGATTTCCCACCGTCGTGGGTTTTATACACGCCATCACCCCAGGAAGAGCTTTGACGGTTGGCCCGTTCACCGGTTCCCACCCACAGGATATGAGGGTATTTCTGGTGAAGGGCGATGTCACCCACTGAATGGGTTCCTTCGTTTTCGAAAACGGGCTTGAATGTAACCCCGTTGTTCGAGGTCTTCCAGACGCCACCTGTGGCACTGGCAATGTAGAAGGTGAACGGATCAGATTCC
>JAHEKQ010000064.1 GCA_024638265.1 Flammeovirgaceae bacterium | reverse complement strand
ATGAACGAATTCAAAAAATTTATCAGTCGCGGTAATGTAATCGATCTTGCAGTCGGTTTGATTCTAGCCACCTATTTTGGTGCTATTGTGAAGTCTCTGGTCAACGACATTATCCTGCCGCCTGTCGGGCTATTGCTCGGAGGTGTTGATCTTTCACAAATGAAAATCATCATCCAGGAGAAGGTTGTGGAGTCTGCCGAGGGAGCCGGTGACGGGGTTGCCGAAATAGCGATCTCTTACGGTGTTTTCGTCAACACCATACTTACCTTCCTGATTGTATCATATTCGGTTTTTATAGCGGTGAAGCTCTACAACCAAATGAAGGAAAAAATGGAGAAGAAAGAGAAAGAGGCCCCCACTGCACCCCCAGCCCCAAGCAAAGAGGAACAACTGCTTACAGAGATCAGGGATCTGCTGAAGAAGTAAAATATTTAATACCGGTTAATCCTTTAAGCCTTCTTATACTTCAAGAAGACTTAAAGGATTCGCTAGAGCGATTTCCGGAAAAATAATTAATTGCTGCAATCCAATTTTAAAATCCAACAGCTACATAAACCTGTGCCACGGCATTTTTTGAACTTCCCAGGAAGGACCTTGCCTCCGCGGACCGGGCAACATCTTTTAATCCGTGATTGTAGCGGGCGCCGATTTGCAGGGCTTCAATATTAATACCGACTCCCCCGGTGAGTCCATAATCAAACTCATTGAAATGACCTCGGTTGAGCTCGGAGTATCCCGATCCGAAATCACCATCAGAGCTCGTGTTGGCACCAATCAGATAGGCCCCGTGTACACCGAGGTGAAGGTCGAGGATTTTTCCAACGGTAACTGTGGCAAGCAGGGGAACCTGGAGATAATTGAGGTTAAAGTCAATCTGACCGGTTCCCAGAATATTATCGTACTCTGTCCGGTTTCCGGCGGTTGAAAAAAGGAATTCCAACTGAAGCCCGACATGATCCGAAGCTGGAGTGTTCACAAATACACCCGCGTTAAATCCAGGCCTGATCTTCGTATTCTCAACATCATCCACGTAAAGAGTACTGGCATTCAATCCGCCTTTAAAGCCCGATGAGACACCTTGTGCCTGTGACGTTCCGAAAATAGCAATTGACAGGATTGCAATAAGAATTGTTCTCTTGGTTTTCATAATTAGTTACTGGTTGAAATGGTTTAAAAATCGTCGCAAATATAAATTGCTTTAATAAAAATTTCCATGCCTGATCTGTCGATTTTTCTAATGAATTTTCATTTGTACTTGATCCTTAAACTTGATGAATTGTAACCTGGATGGGAAGATGGGTAAATGGTAAATGGTAAATGGGTTAATGGGTTGAAGGGTTGATGGGTTTAAGGGTTGATGGGTTTAAGGGTTGATGGGTTTAAGGGTATATCGGTTGGTGAGTTGGACAGTTGGACAGTTGGTATGTTGCGTGTAAGGATTAGAGACTAGTGTTTTTTCCTTGCGTCTTTGCGGTTAATCGGGTGTAAGGGTTAGAGGTTTAAGAGTTGAAGAGTTACTGGTTCAATTGTTCGAGTGTTCGGTTGTTTTTTAATCTGTGTTCTCTGTGTCTAATTGGTCTCATAACCGGATAGAAGGGTTGATAGGTTTCCATTAGGAATTTGTATTGATATCTGATATTTTTAGCCATAACATAAACTTAATGTGCTCTATAAAAAATACGTTGGCTCTGTGTCTGATTGGTTGTGTAATTTCTGTTTCGGCACAAGACCTTAAAATCAAACAAGTGGAGTTCCTGGAAGACGGCTCCGTCTCTCTCACCTACGATTTATTGGACAATCAAACGGATCGTAAATACACGGTCTACCTATACTCCTCGACTGACAACTATATTCAACCGCTAGCCCGTGTTTCAGGGGATGTAGGTATTGAGGTGGCTGTTGGAGGAAATAAGAAAATCAAATGGGATGCCCAAGAGGAATTGGGTGGCGATTTCAAAGGAGACGTATCCCTTGAAATTAAAGCCAAAATTTACGTGCCATTTATTGAATTCGACGGTTTCGAAAATTACAAAATCGTGAAACGGGGAATTCCGTACGAACTTACCTGGTCAGGAGGGCGCGGAGACAACGTGTTGTTATTCGAACTGTACAAGGGAGAACAGCGTGTCAAAGTATTTGACCAACAACCCAATGTTGGAAATACCTCATTGACCATTCCCGTCGATGTTAAACCGGGCAGCTACCGGTTAAAAGTAAGCGACATGCGAAACCGCGAAGAAGTAATATTTTCTGAACCCTTTGAGGTTAAACGAAAAGTGGCACTTTGGATTAAATCAACTGCCGGCCTGCTGGTAGGCGGAGTAGTCGGTTACCTGGCAGGAAGCGCTACAGCAGAAGAAAAGAAAATTGGTTTACCCCCTTTACCTGACGGAAATTGATGAAAATTTATAGAAGCGTACTTACATTAATACTCCTGATTGGTGGACTTCCCGTATTTAGTCAAATACCCTATACCACCTGGAAAGGGGGCTCACAATTAGCTAACCAAGAAGCCGCATATCCTCTCCCACAACCCGGAGCCAGGATATTTCCCTCTATGTGGAACACTAATACCGGAAAGTTATGGTTGTTCGGGGGAGTCGGTCGGGATAAAAATGGGGCAGAAGGCAGGCTCAATGATTTCTGGGAATTCGATATCAGTACTTCTGAATGGACTTTTATTGGAGGTAGTGATCTTATCAATCGACAGGGAGATTATGGAACCAAAGGGGTAAGTGCCCCCACCAATTTTCCGGGGTCAAGGTATGGTGCCGCTGAAGCCGTTGACGGGACAGGAAACTTGTGGATGTTTGGTGGTGGGGATGGAAATCCTACCCTGAATGACCTTTGGAAATATGATCCGTTAACGGAAGAATGGACCTGGGTAAGTGGGACCAACCAGCTTTGCTGCCAGTCGGGGGTATATGGGACCAAAGGAACTCCATCCACCTCCAATTATCCCGGTTCCCGGTTTAGCACCATGGTAGCCGATGATAGTGGGAATCTTTGGGTATTTGGAGGGTCTGGAATTGGTTCCGGTCCGCAGGCAGATTTTTTAAATGACTTGTGGAAATTCAATATTGCAACTGGTGAATGGACCTGGGTAGCCGGTAGTGATACAGTCAATCCCATTGGACAATATGGTACCGTGGAACAATCTTCGTCAACCAATGATCCGGGAGGACGTACAAATACAGAAATTTGGTATGACGAAAACGACAATATTTGGGTTTTCGGTGGAATAGGATTAGATGAGAATGGAGATACGGGCCAACTAAATGACCTTTGGAAGTTTGATACCAATACCAGCCAGTGGACCTGGATGGGTGGCACCAAGATTATCAATCAGCCCGGGGCTTTCGGGACCAAAGGCATAGGATCCACTAGTAATATTCCTCCCAGTAAACAGGGTCATGGAGTATGGTATGAAACTGGTGGAGTATTATGGATGGTCCATGGAGCTGGTGGAGAAGAAATATGGAAATATGAAATAGCCACCAAGGAATGGACCTGGGTAAGTGGCAGAATGTTCGGAGACACCCCCCTTTACGGTACGCAAGGTGTTGAGGATCCTGCTAATTTAGTAGGAAGAAGAACCTATGCTTCCTATCAGATGGACAATACAGGGAACCTCTGGATTTTTGGAGGGGATGGGTTAGATAAGTTTGGCATTCCGGGCAGCATGAATGATTTGTGGAAATGGAATTCAATTACAGATTTATACACCTGGGTGCGAGGCACCGATTTAGTGGCACAACCAGGCATTTTTACCGGGCAAGGAATTGAGGAACCGACAAACCATCCAGGTCAACGACTTTATCCGGCAGATTGGAAAGATGCTGATGGAAATCTATGGATGTTTGGAGGAGGCTATAATGACCAGGGTAACTCAGAACAAACCAATGATCTTTGGAAATATAATGCGTCTACAGGGAATTGGGCCTGGATAAAGGGCAGCCTGGAAATCAATCAACCGAGCGTCGTTGGTACGCAGGGAATTGCAGATGAATTAAATACACCGGGCGCAAGGCAGGAGGCAGCTCACTGGACTGATAATGACGGTGTATTTTGGCTTTTCGGAGGCTGGGGTTGGGATGTGAATGGAAACCGGTGGTGGAATAATGACCTTTGGAAATTTGATCCACGTCCCACTAGTCCTGATTTTGGTATGTGGACATTCATTAGTGGCACCCAAACAAGTGGCAACCAGGGTAATTATGGTATCAAAGGCGTGGCTGACCAGATGAATTTACCTCCATGCCGGACCTCGAAAGCCTTATTTGATCCCGTGAATAACGTTGCCTGGTTATTTGGAGGGGTTAATTTTGATCCATTAAATGACCTTTGGAAATTTGACATGAGCAATGGACTCTGGACCTGGGTTTCAGGAAGCAATACCCCGAATCAACCCGGTATTTACACGGGCGGGAGCCAGGTTCCGGGAGCCAGGAACAATTCCTATTATTGGAGGGATAACTCGGGAGATTTATGGGTGTTTGGCGGATTCGGGGTTGACAAAAACAGCACTTTCGGCGCGCTCTCCGATGTTTGGAAATATTCCACAGGTTCTGATAGTTGGAGCTTCATCTCCGGCTCACAAGTAATCGGTGCACCAGCTGTCTATGGAACCCAATATGTATCATCACCTTCAAATACACCAGGGCAAAGACAAGGAGGCAGCAGTTGGGCTGATGATCTCGGAAACCTCTGGCTATTCGGAGGTGCACCACAGCAAATAGATTTATGGAAGTATAATATTCAAAGCGGAGAATGGACCTGGATGGTAGGAGGACAAGATTTACCCCCTAATTATGGGGAATTAAACGTTGCTTCAATTGATAATAACCCAGGTTTTCACTTTGGTGCTGCCACTTGGCTTGAATCAAATGGAAATGTTAAGCTATTTGGTGGAGCGGGAAATGCAGACTCGGGTCCCGGCGGATTTCTCAATGATTTCTGGGAAATCGGACTAAGTCCTACCCCTACTTCAATAACAGGCTTTACCCTGATCAATCAAACGGGCTTTACCGTCAACTGGGAAACAGTTGGTGCCCCCTACCCGGCAACAGGTTATGAACTGGATGTAGCCTCAGACGCGGCTTTTACGAGCATAATTCCGGGATATGAGAACCTCGCCACCACGGCCACCAGTCTCGAAATTACAGGCTTGTCTTCCGGAACCACCTACTATGTAAGGGTAAGGGCTACCAACACTACCGGGGCTTCTTTGAATTCCATGGAGATGTCGGTGCTCACCACTCCCGCTAACCCCGTGGCACAACCAGCTGAATCTGTTGAACAAACCTCATTCGCAGTGGTCTGGGATCCGGTACCCTCAGCAACTGTCTACCGCTTTGGAATATCCCTTAACGCTAATATGGCCAATCCCTTGCCAGAATATGATTTCTCTAGCGGATTTACAAGCACCAGTATTGGAGTCAGTGGCTTTGATCCGGGTACAATTTATTTCTATAGTGTAATTGCTGAAAATGCCTCTGGGCAGTCCAACCGATCGAATATCATTTCTCTTCTAACCAAACCGGCTAACCCGGTAGCGGCTGAACCTGTTGCCGATGACATCTCCCCCACTACTTTTAAGGCAGAATGGGGATTCGTAACGGGCGCAGATGATTACTTGGTAGAAGTGTCTGATGATGATTTCGTAACATTGCTTTCAGGTTACGATCCATTGGTGGTAGACGGAAGTACCAATAACACCATTGTCACAGATCTTATCCCCACCACCATTTATAAATTCCGTGTGCGGTCACGCAATGCTACTGGAGAATCCGGAAATTCAAACGTAGTCTCAGTACAGACTGACGCACCGGATATACCCCTTGAGATTGGCATTGACACTTATGTTAACACAAACAGCAATCAAACCCTCAATATAACAGCCCTTGGCGGTGTTCCTCCGTATACAGTAACACTTAGATACAAGGGTTTGACGGAGGAGAATTTTACCGAAATAACCTTGACTGAAACCTCTCCCCGCGATTTTCCATTCGAGGTGAATTCAAGCCTATTGGACGAGTTAGGCCTGGAGTTTGAGGCTACATTGACTGATTTTGTGGGGGAAACCGATGAACTGACCGGAATCAACAGGATTTATCGCAGTATAACTGATTCTAATAGCCCCGAGATACCTTTTACACGATTCGGCGGCAAGTCAGACACCTGGAATCTGTTTTCGATACCTTATCAACTCGATCAAAGATCTGTGGGAAGTATATTTTCAGACCTTGATCCGCAACGGCATGAATTTGATTGGAGGATTGTGAGATACCGAAACAGTACAAATGAATATTCCAATTTTAACACGGGGTCTGTACAATTAGGTGAAGCTTACTGGTTCAATTCCAAAAACACAATAGTAGTGACTACCGGAGCCGGTAGTGTCACTACTTCCATACCCTTTGATCTTTCACTGTCAGGTGGTTGGAATCTGGTGGGTAATCCTTATCCAATACCCATCTCATGGAATGCTGTTTTAGCAGAAAATAGCGGCATTACCGGGATAAATACTATCCTTATGTACAACGGATCCGGATATGTAGAAGGAGATGTTATCGAGCCTTTTTCTGGAGGTTTTGTATTTGCCGATGCCAATCCCGCTGGCCAGTTTCTTATTGATCCGGTGAGAACCAAATCCGGAGGGAGAACAGAGGATATACCTGGAATTATTGAAAGCAGGGACATTGACGATGAGAAATGGTTGCTTCAAATTACCCACTTCTACAATGGGAATTCAGAACTTCTCGGTGGGGTAGGAATGCATCCCGAAGCCGCTGATTTGAAGGATCCCTTTGATAAAATGACCGTACCCCGGTTTTTTGAGTACAGTGAGATGCATACGGAAAGAAATGAGTATTTCTATCCATGGTTCTCCACAGATATTGTTCCCACACGTTCTTCCCAGGTATGGGATTTTACTCTATCATCCAATAAGAGTCGCGGAATCTCGGAAATTAGTTGGGATCATATTGTCCTTCAAAACAAGAATGCCAAACTTCATTTACTGGATAAGGTGAGTGGCAGGCTGATCAACATGAGTGAACAGAGTTCTATAGCCGTTGATCTTACCAAAGGAGATTATTCATTTGAAATCCACTATACTGGAAACAATGAAATAATCACACTCAATAGCATGCTTGGAATAGCATTTCCTAACCCCGTAGACGATCTGACTACTATTCCAGTTAGTCTTCCCGGTTCAAATGATCATGATATCCAACTTTCGGTTTACGATATCAATGGAAAAATGGTGAAAGTATTGGCAGAGGGTATCTATTCCCCAGGTTACCACGAGTTTACCTGGAATATTGAAAACAAAGAATTAAAAGGTTTGTACTTGTATGAACTTCGTTTTCGGGATAATCACTTTCCACCGGTGCTCAAGAAAATCGTACTAAAATGAAAAACCTGCTTACTATATTCTTGATATTCTCGGGCCTCCTGGTATTTGGCCAAAGAGCCTCGGATAGGACCAACAAGATTCGTCTTGACTTCTCCAAACCTGTAAATGCTACCAAACTGCCTGCCATTAAGTGGGAACTCCCTTCATTGGAATATACCAACAGTGAAGAAAGCAGGGTTGAAATAAAGGCGAACGTGACTAGTTCAGTGCCTTTGAAGAAAATTACCTTATCCCTTTTGCGAGACCTGGATGGGGAAGCCACCTCTGAACTAGATATCCCCATCGAATCCTCAGTGTTCACAGCTATCTCCAAAAACATGTTCTTAATTGATGGCCAGAACTATATACAGATTAGTGCAGAAAATGAGGAAGGCGGTTTTATTCTTGAAACCCGCTCCATCATTGTTGGTATGGATGCTATCGCCGATGCCATTTCCATCGACAGGAAGGATTACGCCATCTTATTTGCAACTGATCAATACGATAATTGGACTGACCTGGTCAATCCCATATATGATGCACGGTCTATCGCCCGAGAACTGGAAGAGCGCTATGGTTTTGAGGTTCGAATAGTTGAAAATGCCAACCAGAATGAAGTTTTTACCACACTTAGGGAATATGCCCAGATAAACTATAAACCCCAGGATCAGCTATTCATTTTCTTTGCAGGTCATGGCCAGTATGATGAAGTTTTCGGGGAGGGATATGTGGTGGCTAGAAACTCACTTTCTAATGATCCCAGTAAAACAAGCTATATCAGTCATAACAGGTTGAGGAACAATATTGATAATATCAATTGTGAACACATCGCCCTGATCATGGATGTCTGTTTTGGTGGAACATTTGACCCGGTACTGGCAGGTAGCAGAAACGTTTATGAAGACATTGATAAAAACGATTTTATCGTAAAAAAACTTTCAATGAGAACGCGCAAATTCCTCACCAGTGGTGGGAAAGAATATGTTTCCGATGGAATCAAGGGAAGCCATTCCCCATTTACTGTAAGGCTCTTGGAAGCCCTTAAATCAAACGGTGGTGAAGACCGGATACTGACACTTTCAGAGCTTAACTTATCGATGCAAAAGCTTAAAACCACTCCTCGGTTTGGTTCGTTTGGCAGTGATGAGGCCAATAGTGAGTTTCTGTTCATTGGGAATTAAACAGCTTCTAAAACTTACCTCTTAAACCTTAAACCCATATACCCCTTAACCCTTTCTACCCTTCTACCCTTCTACCCTTCTACCCTTCTACCCATAAGCTAATTATTCTCTATTCTCTAAACTGTTAGCTAAATTCACTAAATTATTCTCCGCCAGCCTAATAAAATATGACATCAAGAAGAAATTTCCTGGGTAAAGTAACTACCTCCCTCCCACTCATCTCCCTCACCCCTCTTCCATCCCTGGAATCGGGAAGAGATGCCCTCACCGATCTTTCAAGGTTGGATAGCACCGAGTCTGAAGAGGAGTATTGGAAGATGGTGCGCAATATGTTCTCGCTGAAAAAGGGACAGACTTATTTCAACAATGGTACCCTCGGACCTGTGCCTGACTTTACTCTCAACCGCATGATCGATGATATGCGTACCAATGCCGTGTATGGGGCAGAAACGGATTACAAAAGCGAGGGTCCTCAACTCCTGACGGGATATTTTGAATATAAGGAACTGAGACAAAAGGTCGGGAAAATTATAAATGCTGATTACCCGGAAATGGTGCTCACACAGAACGCCACCTTCGGGATGAACCTCGTGGCCAATGGCCTTGACCTTAAAAAAGGAGATGAAATCATCAATACCGACCAGGAACATGGAGGAGGGTTTGGTGCATGGCGATTACTGGCTAAACGTAAAGGCTGCGTGTATAAAATGGCTGAAATGCCTGTTCCGGCCAATGATCCACAGGAAATAATAGATTCCATTTTCAGCCAGGTTACTAAAAAAACACGTGTAATTGCTATTCCGCATATAATATCGGTCTACGGGGTGGTTATGCCTGTAAAACAAATCTGTGAGGAGGCCCGGAAACTGGGGATATTTACCGTCCTGGATGGTGCCCAGTGCGTGGGACAGGTGGCCGTGGATGTCAAGGATATCGGCTGCGACGCTTACTACTCCAGTCTGCACAAGTGGCTCCTGGCTCCGGCCGGGAATGGAATCCTTTATATCAATAAGGATGTTATCCCCGACATCTGGACCACCATGGCCAGCTACCAGTGGGATAACCAGGAAGATCATGGTTTCCGATTGATGCAATCCGGTACGGGTAATACATCGGTGCTGGCCGGACTCGATGCCTCTATTGACTTCTATAACAGCATCGGACCGGAAAAATGGCTGAGTCGAATCAGATTCCTGGGGGATTACCTTCGCGATGGCCTAAAGGGCATCGAAAAAGTAACCATCCATTCTTCCACCCACCCGGATATGTGTGCCGGGATCACTACCTATTCCCTGGAAGGGATTTCAGGGCCGGACCTGCAGCGTACGCTCTGGGAAAGAGAAAGACTTCAACCCCGTTCAGTAGGCGAAGAGATGGTGAGGCATTCGGTGCACATTTACAATAATGAAGAGGAAATTGATCGGGCATTGAGTGTGATGCGGAGTCTGTAGGCGGTGGGCAGTGGACAGTGGACAGTGGGCAGTGGGTGGTAGGTCATAAGTGATAGGTGGTAGGTTATAGGTGGAACTAATAGAGAATAGAGGATAGATGATAATTAGTAAACAGGCAGAGGCGCAGAGCCATCTCTTACATAAGTACTTCTTGCCTCATACATCATTCTCCCTCCATCCTTCATATTTCCAGCTCACCTTGCATCTTGATTCTTACTTCTTGCCTCCTGTTGTATAATTTTTACACACCAACTGTATATTTATTATACATATATGTTTCATAAACCGCCTTATTTCACCTTTTAAGCAGCTGGTATGATATTTTCACCTATATGCATGAATCAAAACTTTAAATCATGAAAACCATAAATATTAAGCGAAATACTATTTTAACAATTTCAGCAAGCATTGTGGCAGCGTTGCTATTAATGTCTTGCGCAGATCAAAAAAATAAGGAGGAAGATATGACAGCGTTTGAAGAACAAAAGAATAAAATGATTTCTGAATTAGAGGATATGGAGAAAAAAGTAGATCAGTCGATTGCTGACCTCGAAGACAAGATGGACATCAATGAAGGTCCTGCTGAAAGAAGCATTGAAGAGCTTCAGGAGAAACTGAACGAAACCAAGACCAGGATCCAGGAGAAAATCAAGGAAGCCAATGAATCAACCAAAGATGATTGGTCAAGCGTAAAGGAAGACCTGGATTCAGCGAAAAAAGACCTGGAAAAAGGTTTCAAGGATATCACTGACAATACCAAGAAAGCTTTCGAAAATATGAAGAAGGAAGTGGTGAGTACAGTGAACAATGAGAATTAAATTCATTAGATAAATATTGATAGTGAGTCGCCTTGGTAAGTCTGGGCGACTTTTTTTATTAAAACCAAATCCTATTACGAACAATTATAACATTGAACGGCAAATCTGTAGACCTGCTTGGTAAACCGTTGAACCACTTAAATCAATTGATAAGATTGATTCAATAGATAGAATGTTAGACCACCGCTGAACAGCTGCCAGCCATAAACCTACCACAGGGCTTACTCCTCTGAAGCTACGCAAAGTAGATGCAGACATGCTGATAAGCCTTTGGCCTGAACCACTGAACTATTAAACTGCTGAACTGCCGAACACATTAGGAAATTGACTTGATATCTGATATTTTTAGTCATAACATAAACTTAATTTGCACTTTTAGAATACGTTGGCATTACTGCTGGTTGGATGTTTATTATCGACCGCAGACCAAGACCTTAAAATCAAGCAAGTTGAATTCCTGGAAGACGGCTCAGTTTCATTGACCTACGATCTTCTCGACAATCAGACCGATCGGAAGTATACCATCTACCTGTATTCTTCAGTTGATAATTATATACAACCATTAACCAATGTTTCCGGGGATGCGGGATCGGAAGTGGCCGTGGGAGGAAATAAAAAAATCAAATGGAACGCACTTCAAGAGCTTGGAGATGATTTCAAAGGAGATGTTTCCCTCGAAATCAAAGCCAAGCTTTACGTTCCATTTATTGAATTGGAGGGCTTTAATAACTATAAGGTGGTGAAGCGCGGTCTTCCCTATGAAATAACCTGGTCTGGCGGAAGAGGATTTCCAAGTAGGCAGGAAATCAATGAATCTATTCATTTATTCGTCTTAGAGCCTACAGTCTTAAGGAATGGTTAACTTTCCATCCTGCCTCCTGCCTCCTCCTGCCTCTCATCCAACTAAATACCAACTACCCAATACCAACTACACATTAAATGAATTCTAAGGTCCTCCCAACCTTCTGCTGAATTATTGAACCGCTGAACCACTGAACAATTGAACTATAAGACCTACTACCTATCTTTAGAATCCGACTAAACCTATAGTGCCCCGCTTCAATAATGAAATTCTCCAGGTTGAACAGATTTTTACTAGGTGAAAGGTCAGAAATGGACGACCTGCAATACCGATATGCTGTTCTTCGGTCACGTTTGGCGATACTCCTTGGCTTCATTTGCCTTCTCTACCTGTTCATAGATGTTTTTACGGGAATTTATGTTTTCCTGCCTTGGCAGTTGGCGGGAATAGCATTTTCTCTATCTATTCTGATTCTTAACCGCAGGGGACAATACCATGCCGCTTCAGTGATACTCCTCGTAATACTCAACCTATTAATATTTCTGTTCGCGGCAGCTGATGATCCTTCCCGGGGAGTATATTTCTATTTCATCGCCTCCGCGAGCTTCAGTTTTATTCTCTTTTATCCCCAACGCAGGGACCTGGCCTTTTTCTTCGCAGGTCTTTCCATTGTACTGGCCATGGTGTCCTTATTCACCGATTTTAAAGTCTTTGAAGCTCCCTCCGCACCTACTGATCTGAGGAATGTCTACTTCATGATCAATTTTATCATAGGAGTCTCTGGCACATTATTCATCATCCTATTCGCGATCCAGCAATTGAACAGATCGCGATTCGATCTTATTAAGCACCAGGAAATACTGGAGAAGAGAAATGTTGAGCTAAGTAAGGTTAACATGGAATTGGACAGTTTTCTCTACAAGTCTTCCCATGATATCCGTGCACCAATTAGTACCATAGCAGGTCTTATCTATCTGATTCAGCGATCCGAATCTATGGAAGAAATCCGTCATTATAACCGAATGACCGATAAGCAGATAAAAAAGCTTAATAAAATAATTTCGGATATCACCTTGCACTCCAGGAATTTGAAGTTGGATCCTGAGATTGAAGAGTTTGATGCCAGGGAACTTTGCCAGGAAGTATTGGATACATATTCCTTCCTGCTTGAAAAATCAGGTATTAGGACTGAACTCGATATTAATGGAGATTTGATCAAGACCGACAGATCGAGATTAAGGACCATACTTTCAAACCTGGTGTCAAACTCAATAAACTATTTCAATCCTTCAATTAATCATGCTTTTGTACGAATTACTTGTGATGTTGGCCATAACGGATTTAATATCTCGGTAAGTGATAATGGGATAGGAATAGCCAAATCGCACCAGGACAAGGTCTTTGACATGTTCTACCGCGGCACGGAAAAATCGCAAGGCTCAGGTCTTGGACTTTATATCACCAAGGAAATGGTCGAAAGATTAAATGGCCGGATTTCACTTAGTTCTGTTGAATGGGAAGGAACCACGGTGGGAATTAACTTACCGGGAGGATAGAGTGTGGAGAGTAACCTAAATACACTATACCCCAAACTCTCCCACCTGGTCCCTGCCAGTAAAGGAAATACAACCTCCAGAGAAGCAGTCTCCCGCTATTATTCCAAATCCCATCTCCTCTACAGGCGCTATCATTCCCCTGAAGGGGCCATGCACCTTCCCCTGGAGTTAAAAGCGGGCATAAGGCATAAGGAGAAGTTATTGGAACAGGCCCGGCAGGTGGATGAAATTCTAAAAGAGAATCGATGCAAAAAGGTTCTCGAATTGGGATGCGGAATGGGTTTCAACCTCTCCTATCTGGCAAAGAAAAACCCACACCTGGAATTCACCGGGATTGATATTACAGCGCAGGGAATTAATCGCGCAAAAAACGAAAATAGCGGGGTAGACAACCTTTCATTTAGAGTTGCTGATTTTAATGATCTTGAAGAGTTGGATGGTCACTTTGATTTGATTTTTGGGGTAGAGACCCTTTGTCACGGAGAGCATTTGCAGGATATAATGTCCGTCTGTTCCAACATTCTTTCGGACAAAGGTTTATTGGTCATCTTCGACGGCTGGAATACTGGAAAGGCAAAGAGTGAAGACGAGGAAAATGCATATTCACTACTTTGCTGGGGATTCGCATTGGACCGTTTTCATGATCTTGCGGAGATTGACAATGCCCGGGGATTTGAAATTGTTGAAAATACAGACCTTACTTTTGCCGTTCTGCCCAATCTGAAAACATTTCAGGAAGGAAGTCTTCGAATGATTAAGTATCGGCCACTTTACAACATTTTACGGAAGCTAAGATTAATTCCTGAGGCCTACCTTCAACAGATGGCAGCAGGACTATTGAGTCACTATTTTCTTCAACAAAACCTTATGGAATACAGAAAAATGGTATTGCAAAAAACAAAGGCCTGATGAACCAGTGTTATTGATCTGCCGAATCTATTGGCCGGAAGAAAAGTAATCTGCTAAACGCAAAAACTGTCAATAGTAACATAATGACAATCCCGAAGTAGCTCAGCGCTTTAAGTTCAATGCTTATCCAACCAAAAAAAGCAGAAAACATGAATAGGGTGAACAAATAGTTAATGGTCAGGATTGTCCAGATAGTTCTGTGGGGCAATTGGTCGCGATACTTTTTGGCCAGATTTTTTCTCCTTATGACAATGGATGTCAAAAAGACAAAGAAGTATGAAGAGACCACCAGGCATTCAATTCTCCATATTTGATTTTCTGTAACTCCAATATATAGCAATCCGGCAGGCAGGGCTGCAAGGAAAGTCGAACCAAGACTGGTCATCAGGGCATTGGTAATCCTGAACTTGTCAAGGGGATTCCATTTTTCATCTTTGTGTGCAAAAACAACCACAATACTGGTAAATCCTGCAAGCGCTATGGATAATTCAATCAGGTCTGAAAATCCTTCCATTCTGTAATCTATTTATCGCCAAACATTGAGCAAAGAAGGTAGAAACTGAGGCTTGAATGAGCCTAATTCAGATCACTATAGGTATACTGAGTACTCTTTGGCAGCGTGAAGAAGAACCTGGAACCTTCGCCTTCGGTTGATTTAACCCCCAATTCACCCCCCATTTCCGTAATTAGTTTATTTACAGTTGCCAGTCCGATTCCATTACCCTGGTTTCCGAATCGATCTTTATGTGCGGCAACTTCAAATATTTTAAAGATTTTTTCCTGGAATTGTTCCGGAATACCTGGTCCATTATCCATGACCTCAAAATGATAATATTCATGATCTTCATAAACCTTGATATCGATTTTTGTAATTGGCTTATCGTTATATTTAACAGCATTACCGATAAGGTTGATCATTATCTGCTCAAAAGCAGTTTTATTGCAAATACAATTTTCAATCGAGCTATCCAGGTTAAACTTGCAGTTATTATTGGTCCTGTAGAGTTCTGAAATTCCTTCTATTGATTCCTTTAATGTAATTTCGGTCTTATCCTCTTTTAATAACTTTTCAGACCTGCTGAAATCAAGTAATCCTTTAACCAGATTCTTCAGCCTTTCAGATGACTTACTGATCTGATAGATGGGTTGTAATTCATCCTCGGCCATCTTACCTTTTTGTTCCTGGAGAAACATATTGGCAAGAAGATTTACATTCATAAGTGGAGATTTTATGTCATGGGCTGCTACGGTAGCAAAATTCTCAAGTTCTCCATTTTTGATCTCCAATTTTTTAGTGATTGATTCGAGATTTTTCTTACTCCTTCTTAGTTCAAGTAGTCTCATTACCTGGTTTGACAAGGAATTCAGAGCGTCCAACTGATGTTTTTCCAATTGCTTTGGTTGATGGTCGATGACGCACAAGGTTCCAAGAGGCAACCCATTATCGCTTTTTAACGGTACTCCCGCATAGAAGATGACCCGTGGCTCGTCGACTACCAAAGGATTATCGTGAAACCGCTCATCAACTCTCGAGTCCTGTACAACAAACACTTCATTAGGTTCATTGATGGCATGGGCGCAAAATGCATACTCCTTGGGAGTTTCTGTAGCATCCAGTCCGTGATGCGATTTGAACCATTGACGCTTATCGTCGATCAGGCTTATCAATGAAATTGGTGTTCCGCAAATTTCTGCAGCTATGGCTGTAAGGTTGTCATAATCCTCCTCTTCAAGCGAATCAAGCACAGAGTAGGAAGCCAGATTAGCTAACCGTTTCTCTTCTTCGTGAAAGATTTGTGGTTCAATCATTTCTACCCAACAAAAAGGCCGAGAAATTAATAAGAATTTTTATGCTTTGAAACTTTTGCAAGTAACAATGTAACACAACGGTCCACTTTTATATTATGTGAAAGGGCTTAAATAGTGAGAAATTGTAGAGCAGTAGAGCAGTAGAGCAGTAGAGCGGTAAGGTTGTTAAGCGATAGAGAATGATAGATGATAATATATTTACTTAGACAACCATCTACTCCATATCACCTACAACCTGTCACCTATCACCTACTCCCTTATACTGCTAGTTATTAGCTGTCAATTGTTACCTAATTATCATCTATTCTCTATCATCTATGCACTCCCTTATACTACTTGCTACTTGCTACCTACCACCTACCACCTACTCCCTTACACTGTCAGTTGTTTACTGTTAGTTGTTACCTAATTATCATCTGTTCTCTATCATCTATCCTCTCCTCTTTAATCTCCTCCCAGGCTTGCTCTACATGCCTTTTCTCTACACGAGTCGTTCCGGTAACCATCCTCAAACTGAATTTTCCTCCCAGACGGGTGTGGGTAAGATACAGGGATCCTGAATCATTGAGTCTTTGCATCAGGTCTTCATTGAGCTGATCCAGCTCTTCCTCGGATCGGTTGCCGGGATTGTACCGGAAACAAACGGTATTGAGAGGCACAGGTGCCAGTAATTCAAATTCGGGATGTGAATCCACTTGCTGAGCGAACCATTGTCCAAGTGCTATATGTTCCCTTATCCCCTCTCTTATTCCATCGACTCCCATGGACCGGATGACGAACCATAATTTCAGGGCGCGGAACCTCCTTCCCAACTGTATGCCCCAGTCTTTGTAATTATTCACCTGGTCTTCTTCATGTGTGCGCAGATATTCCGGTGTAAGTGTGAACGTCTTTACCAAAACTTCTTTGTCCCTGACAAAATATGCGGAGCAATCGAAGTTGGTGTACATCCACTTGTGTGGGTTAAAAACAAAGGAATCGGCCAGTTCGAGCCTTTTGAATTGATCCCTGAATTCATCAAGGATTAGAGCTGATCCCGCATAGGCTGCATCGATATGATACCAGAGGTTAAACTTTTGAGCGATCAGTCCTAACTCGTCTATCGGATCAATAGCTGTTGAACCGGTAGTTCCCAGTG
Source organism: Flammeovirgaceae bacterium (assembly GCA_024638265.1). Taxonomy (GTDB): domain Bacteria; phylum Bacteroidota; class Bacteroidia; order Cytophagales; family Cyclobacteriaceae; genus JAHEKQ01. The sequence goes on along the minus strand of JAHEKQ010000064.1, from coordinate 533 downwards.
CCCCACAAACAAAAAGAGGGGATAGTCCATCTTTGAGGTCTTTCTTGATTGATTCCTCCAATTCACCTGGAATCATTGCATAGTTTTCATCGACAGGTATTTTCCTCAGGTTATCTCTTCCAATTCCCGACATCCCCACCGCTTTCTCAATGGATGAGTGAGCTTGTTCAGAACAGTAAACGGTAAACCGCTGGCCGTCAAATCCATTGTTGTTTATCGAGAATCCTGTAGCAGCTTCGCGAGCCGACAAAAGTGCCACCAAAGTCGCTGTTGAGGCCGTATCCTGGATTGCCCCGTGCCAATCAGGAGGGAGTTTAAGCATCTGCTTCAGCCAATCCATCATTTGCTCCTCCATTTCCGCTGCCGCTGGTGAAGTCACCCACATCATGCACTGGGCTCCAATGGTTGCCGTCATCATTTCCGCCAGCACGGAAGGATTACTACTGCTTGCCGGAAAATAGGCAAAGAATGAGGGATGTTGCCAGTGGGTAATACCCGGCATAATATCATGATTGAAATCCGCAAGGATATTG
>JAHEKQ010000063.1 GCA_024638265.1 Flammeovirgaceae bacterium | reverse complement strand
CACGGCATCGGTCATTGAGTACAGCTTCGGCAGGGCGTCTTTCGAGGTCTCGGCTTTCTCCGCAATGTGAAACACGCCGATGACGTCAAACGGCCGGCCCTGTATGTAGTCCGTCGTCTCGCCGTCTTTCATCGAGACTTTGACAATATCATAAACTTTCGGAGAGCGGCCAAAGCAGCAGATGTCGTTGTCGCGGGCGAGTAGGAAAACCTCGATGTCTGTGTCCTGAAAAGTCGGGTACATGAATCCGCGAAGACGGATTCGTTTGCCGTCGAGTTGCTTCAGCCAGTCCGGCATCAGCTGCGGAGCGTCGGCCTGGACCGGCTCCATATTGAGAATTTTCACCAATGGTCTTCCATAGACTCTGAAATACTCCCGTGCTTCCCGTGAAATGGAGCCCCGCAAAATCGGTGTGATTGAAGATCACTTCTCCCGCTGTGGGACCATCTACATAAATGAGGTTGATGACACCATCCGGAAGACCCGCTTCGCGTAAAACTTCCATTATTACCCATGCAGAGTAAATCTGTGTACCAGCTGGCTTCCATACCACCGTGTTTCCCATCAAGGCTGGCGCCCCCGGAAGGTTTCCGGCAATGGAAGTGAAATTGAATGGGGTAAGCGCGAAAATAAATCCTTCAAGTGGACGGTACTCCAGGCGATTCCAAATACCAGGAGCTGATTCGGGTTGATCTTCATAGATCTGTTGCATATAAAATGCATTGAACCTGAAAAAATCAATCAGCTCACAAGCAGCGTCAATCTCTGCCTGGTAGGCATTTTTCGATTGCCCCAACATCGTGGATGCATTGATCCTGGCACGGTAGGGTCCAGCCAATAATTCAGCAGCTTTCAGGAATATGCTTGCCCTTTGTTCCCAGGCCATCTCGGACCATGCCTCTTTAGCACCAGTAGCAGCGTTCACAGCCTGCTCCACATGGCCGGCGTCACCCACATGATAATGCCCCAAGGTATGACTGAGCTCATGGGGAGGATGAATCGATACTGTATTCCCGGTTCTGACTTCTTCGGAACCGATGTACATAGGAATATCCAGTACTTGTGATTTCATTTCCTTCAACGCAGCTTGTAATTCTTCCTTTTCGGGAGAACCGGGAGCATAAGACATTACGGGCTCATTGAAGGGTTGTGGGATATAGTATGTTCCTTTTGGCATGGTGAGATTGTTTTTAGAATTATCGCGCAAATTTAAGTTGCTTCAAGGTCCTGACAAACTACTCAGAGGATTTTTGAAGAGCGGTACTAAAGGATATCCTTTAATTGGATCAGATCTTCAATTGTGTGCGTTGCTCTGATCGAGGTTGGACTGCTCCCGGGATTGTAGTGGACAGAGTCGTAACCCGCTAGCCGGGCTCCCTCAATGTCTGTCTCCTCATTGTCCCCAATCATGATGGCCCTTTTTCCCAGGTTCCCACTTTCCCTAATGGCATGATGGAAAATGGCTGGCGAAGGCTTCCTCATACCCGCTTTTTCCGATGTGACGATGGTAGGAAAATATTGGTCTAAACCGGAACAATTGATCTTTACCCGCTGGGTTTCTTCGAAGCCATTGGTCAGGATTACCAGGGAATAGTAGCTTTTGAGGTAATCCAGCGTCTCTATAGTGTTTGGTACTAGATGAGTTTTCCTGGGACCCCGTTCGATATAGGCGTCACTCAACGGACCTGCCAATTGGGTATCAAATTGATAATATTCAAGGAATTGAAGGAATCGTTTTGTCCTGATTTCTATTTGGGTTATTTCACCCCGGTGGTAAGCAGACCACAAGTGATCATTGATCTCCTTAAAGACTGGAATAAGCTGCTCCGTAACCGAAAATCCATTTAGCGGGATAAATTCTTCGAAGATCTCTAAAAGGGTCTCGTCAGCATTTCGGTGATAGTCCCAAAGCGTATGATCAAGGTCGAATATAACTACGTCGTATTTCTGCATATCAGGAATTCCCCACTAAGTGAGATTGGTTAATGGCCAACTCCCGATTGGAGAACATGGTTTCAAACGTATCAATATCCTCACGGAGCGTCTGATCTTTGGCTACGAATTGGTGCAGCAGGTTTATAATGTCTTTCATCTCCTCCTTGATGCTGTAAAATACCCAGCGGTCAGTTTTTCTGGTGGCTAATATCCCCGAGTTTTTCAGGTAAGTGATATGCCGTGATGTTTTGGTCTGTGTATAGCCCAGGATTATCTCGATATCTGAAATACACATTTCACCGTGGTACATAATCAAGTTCAATATCCGCAATCGGGCCTCGTCTGAACAGGACTTGTAGATCTGGGCACCAACGGTAATATTGAAGTTTTTGACACGCACGGGCAACTTTTCAGGGTCAATCAAAGTTAAATAAAAATACAATGTTGTATGTCGATTTGCTGTTATAATGTAAATTCGCACCTTAATTGAGATGAAAAAAGTGGATCTGAAGGGTACCAGGACAATCACAATTACGACAATCATTTTCTTTTTTTTGCTGCTTACAGGCATATCCAACCAGGTCAACGCGCAGCAGAAAAAGGTCGTACAATTGTCTGGAATCATACTTGGAACTGATAGCACGTCAGGACTCCCTGGGGTTCATGTTTATGTACCCAAAAGGCAGGACGGGACTACTTCTAATTACCTTGGATTTTTCTCTCTCCCTGTGCTAGTAGGTGATAGTGTTGTCTTTTCAGCCATTGGATACAAGAGACAGTCCTACATTGTACCTGACATGAATAAGCAGGTTACTGTCGTTGTAGAGATGGTTACTGATACTACTTATCTTGAGACTATTACGATTATGCCTTTTCCTACGGAAGAGATCTTTAAGGAAGCGGTCCTGGCCCTTAATTTGCCAGCGGACGAAGAAGTTGATGAAGACATGCTCAACCAGGAACTCCTCACTTTAATGATGAGGAGCGCCCCGATTGATGCCCAAACAAATTATAAGTACTATATGGACCAGGTGATCTATCAACAGCAATACCGATACGGTCCCCGGCCAAATCCATTTCTCAACCCATTCAACTGGGCAAAGTTTATCAGGTCCCTGAAGAAAAAGAAGAACTGATCAATCGAATTCCTCGATCAGTACCCCCATTTTACCCATTTGATAATCTCTCATTGCCTCCAGCAATTCAGTTTGGCTATTCATAACGTAGGGTCCATATGTCTTTACGGGTTCATTTAAGGGTTGTCCTGATAAGTAAACCAGTCGAGCCGACTCTTTGGCGATAATCTCCACCTGTCCTTTCTCCCTTTCAAATACAATGAGCTGCTTTTCTTTAACAGTACGACCATTGACTTCAGTCAGTCCACTGAGCTGATAGAGCAAAAGATTTTCATTTTTCGCGGTATCGAGCAGTACTTTTCCGCCCGGGTGGAGGTCTGCTCTCATGAGCGTCACATTATTATTTGGGGCAATTGGCCCCTTTTTGTCCTTATATTGACCTGAATATAAATAGAGTCTATACCCCTCGGATTCAGATCCAAAAGTGGCAGCCTGGTTGACATCCACCGGATGGTATTCGGGTTGATCCATTTTGGAAGATTTGGGGCTATTTACCCACAGTTGGATCATTTCCATCTCACCTCCCTTTTCAGCCAGATTTTTGGATGGGCGTTCGGAGTGGATGATTCCCATTCCGGCATCAATCCATTGCATACCACCTTCGCCGACAATTTGACTGTTCCCACGACTATCCCTGTGGTGCACATCACCCTTGAAAATAAAAGTCACCGGCGAAAAACCCCTGTGTGGATGAGGGTCGACTCCTGCGTCCTGCGGACGTTGACCCCCTGGCAAAACATGATCAGCATGATGAATTAGTAAGAATGGATCAAAATGTTCCATTCCGAAGTTGGGTAAGGGTTGTTCGACCTTAAATCCACCCATATTTATTGGTGTTGAGCTTACCACCCGGTTTATTGATCTACTTGTCATAGTTGACTATATAATTTTGAAGCTACATAAAAAAAGCCGTCCAGATGGACGGCTTGAAACATCACTTCACTAATTTCTTATTTTACTTTAATAGTGGATGAGAGTTCTTTCTTCTTATCCTTAGGGATGTCGATCTCCAGGATGCCATCCTGGTAAGTGGCATTGATTGCTTCTGCATTCACATTCTTGGGAAGCGTGAAGCTTCTCTTGAAGGATCCAAACTGGGTCTCAACCCTGTGGAAGTTCTTCTCCTTCTTCTCTTCTTTCCACTTTCTCTCACCGCTGATAATCAGGTTGTTGTCCTCCACTTCAATGTGGAAGTCTTCTTTGTTCATTCCGGGAACAGCTACATGGACCTCAAATGCTTCTTCGTTTTCTACGATATCCACACTGGGCATGAACTTGCTTTCCCTTGTACCCCCGAAAACGGGATCATTCATAAAAGTGTCCAATAAGCTGCTGAAGCTTGTCGGCACATAGTCGTCAAAGTTGTTGTATCTTACGAGTTTCATCTTGTATTGTGTATTTGGTTTAACATCATTTTTAAGTATCCATTTATACACTCTTCAAAAGTGTGCCATACAAAATGAGCTAGTATTTAATGCCAAAATGACATAAGTTGATCTTTATCATATAATTTATCTGCCATAGTGACATATATTTGATGAATTTTCGTCAGCTCCTCAATAAGAATATTTGTCTATTTTTATCGGTCTTAGAATGAAAGCAGGGACAAACAATTTTTTAAGGACACTTGGACCGGGGATACTCTTCGCGAGTACTTGTATCGGGGTATCCCATCTTGTACAGTCAACTCGAGCGGGGGCAGACTATGGCTTCGCATTGATTTGGGCGATTGTTCTCGCCAACCTATTTAAGTATCCCTTTTTTGAATTTGCCTCACGTTACACCAACGCTACAGGTATCAGCATACTGGATGGCTATTTTAACAAAAGTAAGTGGATTCTTGTGGGCTATGGACTCGTAACTCTTCTAACAATGTTCATAGTGACTGCAGCTGTAACTTCAGTAACAGCAGGCCTTCTTAGTAATCTTGTTTATGTAGAAGGCTGGACGACGGATACATGGGTATTGGTCATCCTGATCATATGTTCACTCCTATTGGTCTTTGGTAAATATTCAACGCTTGATAGTCTTCTGAAAATTATTGGAAGTGTACTCGTGATCAGCACCATTGCAGCCTTTACCAGTGCGGTTATAAGTGGCCCGGTCCCCCAGTCTCCTGACTTTGTCCCCAAGGACACTTATTCCACAACAGGGATAATATTTCTGATTGCCCTCATGGGCTGGATGCCTACAGCCGTGGATATGTCGGCCTGGACCAGTTTGTGGACAGAGGCCCGCATTAAGCAAACGAGGTATCATCCCAAGTTAAAGGAAACGCTTCTGGATTTCAATATAGGTTATCTCGTTTCAGCCTTTCTCGCGTTCCTGTTTCTCGGGCTTGGGGCACTCGTGATTTTTGGAAGTGGGACTGAAATGTCCAATAACTCAACCGCATTTGCCGGTCAGCTAATCAATATGTATACGGATAGTATAGGCCAGTGGAGTAAAATAGTCATTTCCATAGCGGCTTTCAGTACCATGTTCAGCACCTCCATTGCGGTAATGGATGGATACAGCCGCGGTATGGCAAGGGTCACTAAACTCCTCTTCAAGAAGACCAGTAAGTCGGCGAGCAATTCGGTAGCCGTCTGGACCACAATATTGACCGTGGGTACTTACCTTGTCTCCACCCAGTTTGTCAATGCATTAAAAAGCCTGGTTGACCTGGCAACGATTGTGTCGTTTATGATAGCACCCTTTGCCGGCCTCGTCAATTATATTGTTATTCATTCTGCTGAGATTTCCAAAGAATATCGCCCACCAGGCTGGCTCAGGAATCTGGCCATAGCGGGCATGATATTCCTGGGGATTTTCACTGTTTACTATATTTATCTCCTTGCTACCGGATAGATATGAGAAGAATATTGATCCTGCTCACACTTTTCATGTGCTCTCAGGCACTTGCACAGCGACTGGACACGGTCACGCTATATCTCAAGTGGGATCATCAATTTGAGTTTGCCGGGTATTATGCCGCAAAAGAGAAGGGCTTTTTCAAGGATAACGGACTCTACGTCAATTTTGGAATCTTTCGGAACGGTATTGATCAAATTAAAAAAGTAGAGGAAGCAGAGGGACGTTATGGGATATCCAATTCTAACCTTTTGTCTTACAGGATAGATGGTCACCAAATTGTTTTGCTCTTGCCCGTATTCCAACACAGTTCGGTGGTTTTCTTCACACATAAAAGAGACAGTATTTTTCATCCCCAGGATTTAATTGGAAAGAAAATCGTCATTCCTAAGGTGATGTTTCCCGAGCTGTACCTGATGATGGTCAGGGAAGGAATTGATCCGACCAGTACCGATATTGATTCGGTATGGAATCTTCAGAAATTTGTAAATGGTGACGCCCAGGCTATTGTGCAATTGACACTGGATCGCCCATTTATGCCAGAACCTGACAGCATCAGTATTATTCATCCTCTACAATATGGAATGGACTTTTATGGTGAGCTTTTATATACCTCTGAAGCAGAGATAAAAAGGAACCCTGAAAGAGCAACCCGGTTCCGGGAAGCGGTCATCAAGGGGTGGGATTATGCCATGTCAAACCCGGAAGAGATAATAGACATTATCCTCGACAAATATGATTCAACGCTCGACAAGGATGTGCTGCTTCGTGAGTATGCAGAAATAAGGGAATTGATGTCGCCGGGGATTGTTCCAGTGGGACTTAACAATATCGGGAGATGGGAAAATTTATATAATGACATAAGCAAATACAGCGGTATAGAGGCAACTAATGCCCTTGACGGCTTTTTTTATGAAGACTACTTTGCCTCTGATACAGAACGACTTGGCAATATAATTGCCTTAATTGCCATACTCCTTGGATTCTTGTTTTTCTTCCTGATTGTAGCCTGGATCATTAACCGACGTCTCAATAAACTTCTCGATGAAAGACTCGTTCAGATTAACCTCCGTAATGAAGAGCTGACCAAAATGAATAACGAATTGGATAATTTTGTTTATCGCGTTTCTCATGATCTCAGGTCACCGATTAGCAGTAGCATGGGACTTCTAAACCTCATGGAAAAGGATACAAAAGAGAAAAGATACGAGTATCATCAACTCATGAAGAGCAGCCTGGTAAGACTTGATAATTTTATCAAGGACATTCTACATTACTCGAGGAATTCAAGGATGGAAATCGAGTTGGAGAAGATTGATTTCGAGAGCCTTATTAACCAATGTATTGAAACCGTAGCGGATCAGGAAACAGATATCTCGGTAAGCCAGGAACTTGTAGACTGTACGGATTATTTTGGTGACAGGAACAGGATCTCTATAATTCTTAACAACCTGATCTCAAATTCTTTCCGCTACTCCGACCGTTATAAAGAGGAGAAATACATCAAAATATCAGCAATTTGCTCTGAAAATCAGGCTAGAATAATTGTTGAGGATAATGGTATTGGTATTTCGAAGGATCATAGGGAACAGGTTTTTAAGATGTTCTATCGTGCACACGATCAGAAAGTAGGTTCAGGACTGGGCCTTTACATTGTCAGTGAGGTGGTAGAAAAATTGAAGGGTACAATAGAGCTCGATTCTGAGCTAGGTGTCGGCACGAAAATTATGGTAACACTTCCGGTCCGAACACAATAATTTTCCTTATCGAGGAACAAAAAACTCAGCACTTCGTTTATAAAGAAACTTTGGATAATAAAATAGTTTCCATAGTTTTGCCACCTGATTTTCAGAGACCTGATTAATGGAAGATAGAATACTGGAAAAATCAAGAGAGATGTTCTTCCGTTACGGATTGAAAAACGTAACGATGGATGATATAGCCAGGGAACTTGGGATCTCTAAAAAGACGCTTTATACGCATTTTGATAAGAAAAAATCAATTGTGCAAAAAGTGACCGAAAGTTACCTGCTTTGCCAGTCAGAGGAAGCCTCGGAAATTGCACATTCGGCAAAGGACCCCGTTCATGAGCTTTTGATGGTAATGGATCAGATCAGTTCGGTTTTTGAATCGCTGGATATCAGGGTTGTTCACGATATGCAACGATACTTCCCCGAGTCCTGGCAATTATTCAATCAGCACAAGGAGGGATTTATACTTAAGCTGATCAAAGAAAATCTCAAACGGGGAATCGAGGCTGGTCTTTTCAGGGAAGAGATCGATGTAGATATCATTGCGCGCCTGAGAATGGAACAGATAATTACCGCAATGGACCCGATGATATTTCCCCCGGATCAGTTTGACATCAAAGAGATTCATTTCCAATTGCTCCTACAGTACGTAAATGGTGTTTCTACGGAAAACGGACGCCGCTTGCTAGACGAATATTTACTACGAGATGAAAAATAGAATAAGATTTATCGGAATTATTTGCCTTTCATTGCTCTTCAACTCGGCATTGGCTCAGAACAGTGAAATCTATCAATTCAGCCTTGAAGATGCTCTTGAATATGCTTTCAAGCATCATCCTGATTTACTCAACGCTATGGCCGACGAAGAGCGTGCCATGGCACAGAGGAATGAAGTGAGGGGAATCGGACTGCCGCAGATAAATGCGAGTTTTGATCTCAATGATTATGTCAACCTGCCAACCAGCCTGATTCCAGCCCAGTTCCTGGATCCCAACGCCCAGGAAGGTGAATTTTTGCCGGTTCAATTTGGTACCAAATACAGTGCAACTGCGAATGTAACTGCCAATCAATTATTGTTCTCAGGAGATTATATTGTGGCCCTACAGTCGTCCGGGACTTATATCCAACTGGCAGAGAAATCGACGATCAAAACCAAAAGTGACCTCGCATTGAATGTAGCGAAGGCATATTATGGCTTTTTGATAAACCAGGAGCAACTCACACTTATCAACTCGAATGTTGAGCGATTAAAGAGATTGAGAGATGAGACCCAGTCACTCTATGACCAGGGCTTTGCCGAGAAGATTGACCTGGACAGGTTAAAGGTATCATATAATAATCTTGTCGTTCAACAGACCAACATTCGCAAAATGATGGCACTGGGTTATGCCAACCTGAAATTCCAGATCGGTATGCCCCTTGAGACAAACATTGTTCTTACTGATAAGCTTGATGATGATTTAATCTCCGGTTTGGAACTGGATAATAATGGTTTTGAATACACTGACCGTATTGAATATCAACTGCTTCAAACCCAGCAGAAACTCGCCAATCAGTCACTAAAGCTTGACAAAGTCGGGTATCTCCCGAATATTTCAGTTTTTGCCAGCGTAAGTTCACAGGCACAAGGAAACGAATTATTCGGACCCAGTATGGACTGGTTTCCCATTGGTCTTGTGGGGGCGTCTGTCAGTCTCCCTGTATTTGATGGCCTTCAGAGGAAATTTAAGATACAGCAATCGAAGATTGATCTGATGAAATTGGAAAATACCATAAAGAATACGAGGAGGGGCATAGACCTGGAACTGGAGTCTGCCCTGGTGACCTTAGAAAACAGTCTTGCAAATGTGGAAAGTCAACAGGAGAACATCAAACTGGCGCAAAGTGTTGTTGAAACAGTTATTAAAAAATATCAACTCGGTACAGGGTCAAGTATTGAAGTAACCGAGGCTGAAGCTGACCTGAAAGAGGCTCAAACAAATTACTATTCTGCACTTTATGAGGCTATAGTAGCCAAGCTACAGTACCAGAAAGCAAAAGGGACTTTAATCGATTAATATGAAAAAGATATACTTATTCACCATTTTATCAATAATCGCCTTGAGTTGTACGCCGCCTGATCCGGCTACTCAGTTGGAAAGCCTGAAGGCTGAAAAAGCAGCGATCGAAGATAAGATTGTGGAATTGGAGGCCAGTATGGGAGATAGCTTGGTGGCAACAGCTCCGCGTGCAAAATATGTAAGGGCACAGGAATTGACATTAAAACCCTTCAATCACTTTATTGAAGTCCAGGGTACGGTTGATACTGATCAGAATGTTATTCTTACCGCCCAGTCGGGTGGTACAATAGAAACTATCCACGTCAATGAAGGAGATGAAGTGAAGAAGGGCCAGGTTTTGATCAGCCTTGACGCAAAGGTGCTTTTAAATTCCATTGGGGAAGTCAAAACACAGCTGACCTTTGCAAGGGATATCTATGAAAAGCAAAAAGCGTTGTGGGAGCAGAAAATAGGTTCTGAAGTCCAGTATCTCACTGCCAAGAATAATAAGGAATCCCTGGAGGCAAGGCTGGCCACCTTAAGGGAACAATTGAGTATGATGCGTGTAACTTCTCCCATCGATGGGGTGGTGGATAATATGATGGCTAAGGCCGGTGAGCTGACCTCACCGGGTATGCCTTTAGGTAGGGTAGTCAATCTCTCGGGGTTTGAGATCAAAGCGGAAGTAGCTGAAAATTACTCTTCCCGTGTCATGGCCGGAACAAAAGTAAAACTATGGTTTCCCGATCTCCGCGAAGAGCTGGACGCCGAAGTAGCATATACAGGAAGAGTCATTGATCCAGTTAACAGGACTTTCAGTATTGTAATCCGGATGGAAAATCCAGGTACTCAGATAAAACCCAATATGGTATGTGTTGTTAAGATCATTGATTTTGCGACCGATGAAGCGATTGTCATCCCTGTGAGTACAATCTTGAGAACAGATTTGGGGCAATATGTTTTCACTGCTGAAAAGAACGGAGAGAACTATATAGCACGGCGAAAGAAAATCACTCCGAGAATGGAGTATAACGGCAATGTTATGGTGGCAGAGGGATTGAAACCCAGCGATTGGCTGGTGACCTTCGGGTACCAGGACCTTACCGATGGAGATATTGTAAAGTTTTAATCCATAGATCATGCCTGACAACCACAAGGAATTTAAACCCACTAACTGGGCAGTCGACAACAGGACCAGTGTACTGATCATCACGCTACTGATCTGTATTGGTGGCCTGTTTACCTACAATCGCTTGCCCAAAGAAAATTTTCCCGAAATCGTAATTCCTACGATTTATATCAGCACTCCTTATCCGGGAACTTCCCCTGTTGATATTGAGAACCTGGTGACACGGCCTATTGAGAAGCAGCTCAAGTCTGTATCGGGAGTTAAAAAGATTACCAGTAATTCCCTCCAGGATTTCTCCAATATCGTTGTGGAGTTCAACACCGATGTGGATCCGGCTGAGGCCAAATCAAGGACAAAAGACGCGGTAGACAAAGCCAGGCCAGACCTTCCGAATGACCTGCCGGCTGAACCTACCGTGTTGGAAATTGACTTTTCGGAAGTACCGATAATGAATATCAATCTCGCTGGAGATTACGATCTGGATTTATTGAAGAAATGGGCAGAAGATCTTCAGGATGATATAGAAGAACTCAAAGAAATCACTCGGGTAGATCTTGTAGGAGCCCTTGAAAAGGAAATCCAGATCAACGTCGACATGTTTAAAATGCAGGCGGCACAGGTGGCGATGAACGACATTGCCTTTGCTGTAGGGGGTGAAAATATTACCATGACCGCAGGGCAGATCGAAATGGGAGGTACCCAGAGGTCCATTCGTGTAGCGGGCGAATTTGAAACAGTAACCCAGCTGGAAAATATCGTGGTGAGGTCAATGTCAGGTGCTGAAGTGCGACTAAAGGAGATTGCGTCCATTGTCGATGGTTATGAGGAAAGGGAGAGCTTTGCCAGGCTGAATGGTCAGAATGTCATCACCCTGAATGTGATCAAACGGAGTGGGGAAAACCTGATTGAAGCAGCTGACGAGATCAAGTTGATTGTTTCAGATCTCGAAGAAAATAAATTCCCTGAGGATCTTACTGTTTCCATCAGTGGAGATCAATCGGTAATGACCAGGACTACACTAACCGATCTGATCAATTCGATTATAATCGGGTTTATCCTTGTGACCATAGTCCTCACATTCTTCATGGGTCCCAACAATGCGATGTTCGTTGGGCTTTCCGTTCCCATCTCCATATTTATTGCCTTTATGGTAATGCCCACTATAGGATTCACTTTGAATCTTATGGTGCTATTCTCTTTCCTATTCTCCTTGGGTATAGTGGTGGATGATGCAATTGTGGTTATCGAGAATACACACCGGATATTCAATGAGAACAAAGGTAAGATCAGTATTTTCAAATCTGCGAAAATAGCAGCCGGAGAAGTTTTCTTGCCGGTTCTCACGGGAACACTCACTACGATTGCGCCATTTATGCCACTGGCCTTCTGGCCTGGTATCGCGGGAAAATTTATGATGTACCTGCCAATTACCATTATGCTGACCCTAGTGGCCAGTTTATTGGTCTCATACATCATCAACCCGGTATTCGCAGTACTATTCATGAAGTACGAAGACAAAGATTCCATAAAGAAACACAACAAGAGTCCATTCAAGGGATTTGCCGTTGTCGGACTTTCCATGTTAGGGCTGGCTGTAATATTTTACCTAGCTGGAAACACGGGACTGGGAAACCTTCTGTTATTCATTCTGCTCTTGTTGGTAATCAACCGTCTTTTCCTTCGCAGATTGGTGTATGGTTTCAATAATAGTTTATTGCCGGCTTTGATGAATTTTTATGAAAGGATATTGAGATGGGTTCTCAAGGGTTGGCGGCCAGCCTTGTCGCTTTTCACTCTATTTATTTTACTGGTTGCAACAATTATTATAACGGCAATACGAAATCCCAAGATTGAATTCTTCCCCCAGGGTGAGCCCAACTTCGTTTATGTTTATATGAAGCTTCCCGTTGGTACGGATATTAATATCACGGATTCATTAACCCGGGAGATCGAGAGAAAAGTGATGAATGTGGTGGGTGAAAATAATCCCATGGTGGAGTCAGTAGTTTCGAATGTGGGTGTGGGTGCTGGAGACCCAATGGACCAGGACCGGAGTGTTACTCCGAACAAAGGAAAGGTTACGGTCTCTTTTGTTGAGTATGCAGAGAGGAACGGAGAATCAACCACAGATTACCTGGACAGGATCCGGGCCGAGATCCAGGGAATACCAGGAGCCGAAATATCGGTTGAGCAGGAAAACATGGGCCCACCAACAGGTAAACCCCTAAATATTGAGATCAGTAGTGATGACATCATCCAGTTGATCACGTTATCAGAAAATGTGATCAGGTACCTGGACTCACTGAACATAGCTGGAATTGAGGAGCTGAAATCGGATTTCGAGGCTAATAGCCCTGAGATTATCGTAAATATAGATCGTGAAAAAGCTTTAAGAGAGGGTATCTCCACAAACCAGATTGCGAGTGAGATCAGGAGTGGTGTCTTTGGAAGTGAGGTATCAAAATTCAGGGAAGAGGAAGAGGAGTATCCCATTATGGTCCGATACTCAAGCGAGGTCCGTGAGAATATCAATTCCCTGATGAGCAGCAAAGTGACATACCGTGATATGAATATGGGAGGAATGATTCGATCCGTGCCCCTTTCTGCAGTTGCAGATGTGGAGTATTCCACAACCTATGGCGGTATTAAGAGAATTGGGCTGAAAAGGGTCATTACCGTTTCGTCCAACGTATTGAGCGGCTATACTCCCGATGAAGTGAGGAAGAAGGTAGAATCTGCCTTGGAGAGGTATGCTTTACCTCCGGGTGCTGATGTGAAACTTACGGGAGAATCGGAGGATCAGCAGGAAGCGATGGATTTCCTCGCGGTCGCATTTATTATTGCCTTTGTAATTATTTTCCTCATCCTGGTCGTACAGTTCAATTCCATATCCAGGCCCATTATCATTATGTCTGAGATTATTTTCAGTGTCATAGGGGTACTGCTGGGGTTTGCGATATTCAATATGAATATATCGGTAGTTATGACCGGATTTGGTATAGTGGGGCTCGGTGGAATTGTTGTTAAAAATGGTATTCTACTTATTGAATTTATGGATGAGATGTTGAAACGCGGCATGAAAATCAAGGATGCCGTAATTATGGGAGGTAAACTCAGGTTGAAGCCAGTACTACTCACAGCGATTTCGACCGTTTTAGGCCTCTTAGCCATGGCGATTGGATTCAATATCAACTTTGTGACCCTCTTTACAGAGTTCAATCCGAATATATTCCTTGGAGGAGATAATGTGGTATTCTTTGGGCCGCTTTCCTGGACCATCATTTTCGGATTGATCTTCGCAACAATAATTACCTTGATTATCCTCCCCGTTATGTACTACATGGTACTTGCGTGGAAAGAGAAATTAGCAGAATGGAGAGAAAAACGCGCCCTGAAGAAAGCTAAGCCCGCGATGGCAGAAGCCTAATTGTGCAGACTCATTACAGGGAATTTAAGGTGATTTACCATCTTTTCAGTCACGCTGCCGGCAAATAAACCTCTATTACTTCGCTCGGAGTGAGTGACCATAGCAGCGATATCAATATTATGCGTTTCACAATATTCGGTTACGCCCGATTCGATGTCGACTGAATTAAAGAGATCTTTTCTGATCACCTGTTCCGGGATTAGCGAAGAATAACTTCCCATTTTTTGCATCGTCTCATCGTGGTCCATTGATTGATCCTGTAGATCCAATGTGACCAGGTGTAGTTCAGCCCTAAGGATTCTGCAAATGGAGGCCAGGGCTTCAAACCCTTCACCTGGAGGTTCGGTCAGGTCTGTGAAAAAGGCTACCCGTCGAAACTCAGTCGGCACATTGCCTTCCTTAACGACAAGTACCGGGATATAGGAAAGCCGGGCTATCCGTTGACTGTGTGTGCCAAATAGGATTTCTCTTGTTCCGCTGGCTCCATGAGTTCCCATTACGATCAGACCCACATGATTTTTTTCGGCAAAATCAATAAGTGAAGAGTATTCGCGGTCATAATTCAGGTAATACTCTGATCGAACCTTTTCCTTTGCTGCCCACTTTGAATACTCTTCCATCTTGCCCGTTTTCTTGGTTACTTCATTCAGCACCCTGCGATGAAAATCATTGCGTGAATCTTTGTCAAAGATGTCTTTGGCCCGGGCTTCGATCAAGTGAAGGAAAATAATCTCAGAATCGAGTGCCGATGCAATTTGCAGACCGGCTTTTATTGCTGATTCCGAAATGGTGGAAAAATCAACCGGGATTAAAATGTTTGCCATATCAGTCAGCTGTTTTTTGTGACGAGTACTGAGGTGTAATCTTTGAGAATTTTTATCACAAGGTAGATTACACCTGAGACAATAAATCCATAAAACCAAATATCACTCGTGAGGGATTCCCAGGAGTCAGCAAGAAAACGTTCTACGAGATCAAATAGGAAAAACAGGAGGAAAATCGCTAAAAATCCATTTTTTTCCGACTTCAGCACCTTAGTCCATCGGAAGGCGTACCTGGGTTTTTTGTAGTTTTTAAAACTAGGGACGAAAGCCGGAACTCCCTGAGCCCATGATGTATAGGCTTCTCCAAATTTCTTTCTGAGGAACTGCTCCTCTGCATACATGATTCTTTCATAATAGACCCAGAAAAACAAAACAAAAGCAACGGTAAACCAAAGGTTTTGGGTCAGCATCGCAGGCCCGAGCCACATAAGGAAATTACCGACATAAAGTGGGTGCCTGACTAAAGAGTAAATACCCGACGTGTTTACTTCTTCGGCAACCTGGGAATATTTGTTTCTGCCAGAGGTATTTGGAGCTGCATAACCTACTGTAAATATCCTCACGAATAAGCCCAAAAAGCAGACTACAAGACAGATCAATTCATAGACCAGACCGTATAGTGGGTCCTCAATATTGAAACCCAAACTCTCGCCGTAATAAAAAACGATGAGCCCGATAACAACAATTATTATGGGCAGTGTACCCCTGTACCTGAAAAGGACATTGCCCTGATTTTCAAATTCCTCTTGTAATGGCATAGAAAATAATGCCCGAAGGTAATAATATTTCCAGTTCCATTCATATAAACAGATTTGACTGATGCAGTTCGATCTGCTAGGTTCGTATAAATACTCAAGTTATGAAACGACACAAGATTCTAATAATCAGTACAATCACCATGCTGGTAGCTGCCTGTGCTTCCAGCGATGAGAAGTCAGCGGAAAATGACTTTGGTATTGTCACCATGTTAGGTGATGACACCCTGGCTGTTGAGAATGTCAGTATTTCAGCTGAAGGAGCTTATGCAGAAGTGATTCTTCGATCTCCGGAAGTAAGAAAAGGGGTTTTTGAACTCACTTTGGCGGATGACCAGTTGGTAGCTATGAATGCGACCTGGACCCGTGAAGGCGACACTCTTTATGTGGATTCCTATCAGGTGGAAGGAGATTCTCTTTCCTGGATCCGGAACTCACCCAATGGAATAAGGAATGGAAGTCAGCTCCTGGCCCCCGGTATGCTCCCGTTTATAGACATGGTCCATTGGCCTTTCGAGTTCATGGTTAACCGGCTTGAGAATGATACATCTGATTACCATGTATTTTCCGGTTCAAGGGGATTTAGTTTTAAAGCCTGGAGAAATGGTGATAGTACACTCATAATAAAGCATCCGAGCCGGGGTGAAATGGATGTTGTAACTAATGCAACAGACAATCTCATCTCGGTTGACGGTTCGCGAACCACAAGGGATCTGACTGTTTCCAGGGTGCAACCCATTGATATTGAGGCACTTGAAGCAGGGTTTGTAAAAGCTGAAAAAAAAGGGAAAAGCTTTGGTGCTTTGTCCGGACGTGGCTCAGGCGAGTTCGAGGTTAATGGAGCCACTGTCAGCCTTGACTATGGAACACCCAGTAAAAGAGGCCGGGTAATTTGGGGTGACCTTGTACAATATGGCAAGCGATGGAGAACGGGAGCAAACCGGGCGACACATTTTACTACTGATTCAGACCTGGCGATAGGTGATTTGCTAGTACCTGAAGGTGAATACACCTTGTCCTCCATCCCCGGGGAGGAGACACTTACCCTGATTATAAATACTCAAACCGGACAAAATGGGCAATCGTACGACGAATCATTGGATTTGGGTAGGGTGCAAATGCAGTATCGCTCAATTGATGAGGTGATAGAGGTGTTTACTATTGATATAGTGGAGAAAGACAAAAGACACCTGCTTCGACTTCGATGGGATGAAGGCGAATATGTGATTCCGGTAATTACCGGTAAAATGAATTAATGGTTACTAATCTTCCGGGATTACCCGGATTCTCATTAATTAATTAACAAGGGAGGATTAGCTTCCGCAACCCACGCACTCAATCTCAGAATTTGAAGGCCGAATGCCCTTCAGTTTGAGGTTAAGGTTGTGAATTTTGTCCCGAATATCCATGTCCTGGAACATGTCACCAGTAAGCTTCGCTGTCAAGGTTTCTACTTCTTTTAGAAGCTTTTCTTTGATTTCGGGAGTGATGGTTGTTTCGCTCATAGCAAAAAATTAAAAAATGTGGTTAGAATAACGTCCAATCTAGGGAGAATTATCTATTCAGTCAAGCGGAAAAGTTGAGTAAATCTTCTCGCTGATGAAAAAGAGCCTTTAACTGCCTATATTAAGGATTTTAAATACAATATCCATTGACAGAACAGGCAAAAATATATAGGGTGTTGAAGCTGATTTCCCTGCTTAAACAAAGACCGAGAACACTCGAACATCTCTCAGAGTATTTTGAAGTTAACAAGCGCACTATATACCGATACCTCAACCTCTTAGAAGACCTGGGATTCATTATTGAAAAGGATTTCAACGACCGGTTCTTCATTGCCGAATATGAAGATGAGGGAGCGGGGATCCAGTTTGATCCCGAGGA
>JAHEKQ010000149.1 GCA_024638265.1 Flammeovirgaceae bacterium | reverse complement strand
AAAAAAGACGTAAGCGGGGAGGGTGTTATAGGCCCCATCCCCAATGGGGCATCCGTAACGGGAAAGGTTACAATAGAGGAATATTACCCCGATTTTGGAACGCCAAGGTGGAGATATATTTCATTACCAGCTCTGAATGTTCCAGTTTTTGATATCCAGGCTGAGTTACCAATTTCCGGCAATTTTTCCGGGAGCAACAATGGGCAGGGAGGCATACCCTCTAGAGCTTCCGGTTCGTTGGCCTATTATGATAATTCAAAAGCAGCAATAGACCTTGACACCAGGTGGGTCTTTTACCCGATTAATGATAGCCAGGAATTGATGACAACTTCATCAAATCCCGGAAGGGGATATGCGATCTATATATTTGAGACCGGAGATATTAATTTTGATGTCAGAGGACCGATTACTCAGGGGGACGTTAACTTTCAATTGTCGCCTTCAAACGAACGGTGGAATCTAGTGGGAAATCCATATCCTTCAGCAATAGATTGGGACGCACCGGGCTGGCAAAAAGAGGGAATCCAGGGAAATACCATTTATATAAGATCCTATGATCAATACCTGGTATGGAACGGATCATTTGGTTCCTTAGGTTCAGGAAGAATCGCAAAAGGTCAATCTTTCTGGATTCAGGGAAGCCAGGACCTTATGACCCTTTCT
This sequence comes from Flammeovirgaceae bacterium, assembly GCA_024638265.1. Classification (GTDB taxonomy): domain Bacteria; phylum Bacteroidota; class Bacteroidia; order Cytophagales; family Cyclobacteriaceae; genus JAHEKQ01. The sequence goes on along the minus strand of JAHEKQ010000149.1, from coordinate 3,739 downwards.
ATAAGTGAACCAGTGAAAACTGATGTCAGTACTCCAAACCTCAGAAGTGAAAAATCTGAAGTACCTTTTTTGGAATTGTCACTTAATCATCAGGAAAGGTCTGACAAAACCTTCATTACATTTAATGATAAAAGTGATATATCAAAGGATAACAATGACGCATTGAAGTATCCAAATTCGATCTTTAACCTATCTACTTTGACACCTGATGGCCACGATCTGGTGATAAATACGCTCAACCAAATGGAATGCAGATTTACCATTCCTCTTAAAATTTCTAATGCAGATGCAGGGAAATATACTATCAATTGGAATATTGGGGAATATTTTCCGGCTACCTATCAAATAACATTAAAGGATCATTTTGTTGATCAGTTAAATGATCTTTCTAATGAAAATTCCTATGAGTTCGATATAACTACGGACCCTCAAACACAGGGTTCTGGCAGATTTGAATTGATTTTTGAAGTTATTGATTTACCGGGAGTAGAAGCTATTGTCCAAGAGAATTGCGAGGAATCGACCTATAGCTTTCAATTGTCAAATGCAGTCAATGGAGCTGATTATGTTTTATTAAATCAAACCGGGGATTCACTGGTAATGTCTACGGCCAAGGGACCATCACATGAATTACTAGTGGATAAAGCCCTCTTGGAGGGTGGAATTAATGAATTAATTATTCGCACGGTAGTACCTTGTGGCGTGAGTAGTGATTCAAAGATTAGCATAGAGTTAGAGAATGTGCCTGTGGTTACTTACAATAAAAGGGAGGTCACCATAAATACGACAACATCAGAACCGGTAAACTGGTACCTTAATGATCAACTAATTGAGGAAAATGGAGGTTCAACTATTTTCCCGACTCAATTAGATGGCCATTACAGGGTCTCTATATTCAATAGTTTCGGGTGTGAAGTATTTTCAAACCCCGTGCAAATTGAAGTGCAAGGGGATACTGAAGATATCGAACTATTTCCCAATCCCACAACGCAGTATATCTTTATTTCTTTACTTGAAAAGGAAAAATATGAGAGTATCAAAATCATTGATATTCGAGGTTCATTGAAATTCCAAACAGATATAGAAGAGTCGCTAATAAGGATCGATGTATCGGCGTATGATCCTGGCATTTATGAGATCAGATTCCTGCATGGTAGAGATGAAACGGTTCACAAGTTCATCAAGAGGTAATTTCTGTTTGCTATCTTGATAGTAGTAAACAATTCTGACTTTGAGATGAAACTTTCTGTATACCTGGCGGATGACCATACTATTTTTGTAAAAACCCTGGCCAATGCGGTGGCAACTTTTCCCAATGTCTCGAATGTAAAGACCGCTAATTCGGGAAGACAATTATTTAAACTAGTCAAAGAGACCAGCCCCGATGTGGTGGTGCTTGATTATGAAATGCCGGGCTGGAATGGCTTACAAACAGCGGACAGGATTATGCAATACAATGACAGGATCAAGCTGATTCTACTCTCCATGCATGGCAATGAAGAATTGATCATAACCGCCATCAACCAGGGGATACATGCATTTTTGTTAAAGAATACTGAACCTGAGGAGTTGCAAACAGCCATAGATAAAGTCTATCTGAATGATTTCTATCACAACAAAGTAACTACCCGTGCTTTAAAGAAAAGTGCCAAGGAAGGTCCTGGTAAATATTACAATATTTCGAAGAGGGAAAGGGAAGTTCTTCTGTTGATATGTGAGGAGTTGACCATGCGTGAAATTGCCGGAAAACTTTTCCTGAGTGAAAAGACCATTCAGAATCATCGTCAGAACCTTTTGAAGAAAATGGAAGTCCGCAATACTGCTGGCCTCGTGAAAAGAGCGATTGAATTGGGGATTTATATCCTGTAGTTAGATAGGTGAAATCACCTATTTTCAATCATTAATTAAATAGCTGCATTCCTTCCTTTTAGCTATGGGAATTTCAATTTGATAGACTCAATTCCTACATTTGTTGAAACATTAAAATGAGATGCTCTTGGATTTTGAGAAACCAATTACAGAGTTGGAAGCTAAGCTTGACGCTATGAAAAAGCTAGCCCAGGAAAGTGAATCAGATATCGCAGCAGCCGTAAAAACGCTGGAGAATAAGATTCATAAACTCAAGGAAGAGACTTTTAAGAACCTGACCCGGTGGCAAAGGGTACAGTTATCAAGACACCCTGATCGTCCATATACTTTAGATTACATCTATGAGATCACCGATGATTTTATTGAATTGCATGGGGATCGCAATATGGGAGACGACAAAGCGATGGTGGGTGGCCTTGGGATTATCAACAAGAAATCCTACATGATTATTGGTCAGCAAAAAGGCCGGAACACTAAGCAGCGTCAGATGCGAAATTTTGGGATGGCCAATCCTGAGGGCTACCGAAAGGCCCTTCGACTCATGAAGACCGCTGAAAAATTTGATATACCGATTATTACTCTCATTGACACCCCTGGAGCATTCCCCGGCCTGGAAGCTGAGGAACGAGGACAAGGTGAGGCTATCGCCAGGAACCTCAAGGAGATGTTCCAGTTGAAAGTCCCGGTGGTATGCGCCATAATAGGAGAGGGAGCATCAGGAGGTGCATTAGGAATTGCCATTGGCGACAAGGTGCTCATGATGGAGAATACCTGGTATTCAGTGATTTCTCCTGAATCCTGTTCTTCCATACTCTGGAGAAGCTGGGATTATAAAGAACAGGCTGCTGAGGCGCTAAAATTAACGGCCAAGGATATGCTGTCTCTGAAACTCATCGATGGTGTAATAAAGGAACCCCTTGGAGGTGCACATAACGATACTAAGGCAGCTGCGGATTTCCTGAAAAAAGCAATTTTGAAGGAAATAAAAGCCCTTCAGAAACTCACTCCCGAAGAGAGAATTTCCCAGCGAATCGATAAGTTCTGTGATATGGGGGTAGTGAGTGAATAAAGTTTGCGGGTTCTAGGATTACGGGTTCGATAGCATCCGGTATCCTGCATCCTGAATCCTGTTTCCTGCATCCTGTATCCTATATCCTCAATCATTCCCCACCCTTCTCCAACGTCAAAGGAAAATCCTGACCCCGGCTGAAGGTACTCGGATACTGTGGACTCCCCTTGTATTTCTGTGAATATTCAGGGACCTGATCATCGAGAAAGGATTTAAGTTCGTAAACGGTGACTTTATTATCGAGTGGTGCCCCATCGGCCTTGCCTGAAAGGGCTTCGAGGATCATATAGGTGAACAGACCGTGGCCGAGTTCGGTGAATTCAGCGGCAGTTTGTTCGCTTCCTGCTGCGGCAAGGACGTGGATCCCGGTACTTCGTGATAATTGTGCCAGGGCTTTTTCTTCCGCAGCTCCTCGTTCGGCAAGTATTTCAGTCGAACTCCCCGAATGACAGGCATCCAAGACCATGACTTGTTTCAGTGCTTTGATATCACGAAGCTGATTGCGAAACAATTCCGCACTAAGGGCACCTTTTTCAAGGGCTTCCTTATCATAAAGTCGAGTGACTTCGGTGGGGATAAAATAAAATGTATTATCTACCAGGCTCCCATGACCTGCGTAGAAGAAATAAAACACATCATTTGGTCCAACCTTCTCTTTTAATTCGCCTACTTTCTTTAGGATGTTTTCCCGGGTGGCTTCCCGGTTGTACAATTCATGGACATAGATTTCCTCGTACAACCGCTTCCCCCTTTTTTTAAGCTCATTTACAAATGCACCGGCATCGGCTTCAGCATAATTGA
>JAHEKQ010000148.1 GCA_024638265.1 Flammeovirgaceae bacterium | reverse complement strand
ATCGTGTTGGTGGGTCTTTGTTCCATTTCCTCAATATCCAGCACCATTACAATCAATTTGTGCCTGTTTACCGACCAGTAGTTGGGACCTCTCAATGCTCTTATTTCACGAATCTTCATGGAAATGGATTTATTGGCGATAGTTATTACTATAAATATAGATTTATTAATAAAAAATAATCATCAATTTTACGTCGTCATCAAATTACTGGCTTGAGAGCAATATGAATTCAATTAAAGGAACTCTTATTCCCATCGGGGGCAATGAGGACAAAGGGGAGAACGAGAATAAAGGACTTGACTTTATCGATGAGGGTATACTTGCCCATGTGCTCAGGGAAAGCGGCGGGAAAAAATCCCGTATTCTAGTCATACCAACTGCTTCGAGCATTCCGGAAAAAGTAGGTGCCAATTACTTTGCTGCTTTCCAAAAATTGGGCTGCTCCAATGTTAAAGTTCTAAATTTAACAAACAGGGACCAAAGCAACCGGGAGGACAACGTCAATCTTGTTCATTCATCAGATTGCGTTATGTTTTCCGGTGGCAACCAATCGAGAATAACGGCAATCATCGGCGAAACAAAATTTCACGAGGCCTTGTCCACCAGGTTCAAAAACGAAGAATTCGTGATTGCAGGTACAAGTGCCGGAGCAATGGCAATGGCAACTGAAATGATTGCCGGGGGGAGTAGTAAGGAGGCCATGCTGAAGGGAGCTGTACTGATGAAAATGGGACTGGGACTCATCCCCAAACTGATTATTGATACACATTTCATCCGTCGTGGAAGGTTCGGAAGATTAGCTGAGGCTGTTGCCATGCATCCGGACCTGATTGGAATAGGGCTTGGAGAAGACACGGGGCTTATTATTAAGAATTGTAATGAGTTCAGGGTGATAGGATCGGGAATGGTAATCGTTTTCGATGCAAGTCGATTGACTCATAATAAGCATGCTGAACTCCATGAAGGGACACCCATTTCCATGTCCAACCTCATTACTCATATTCTTGCCAACGGAGATCAATTTGAATTGAACAACAGGAAAATTGATGTTCTGACCTTGAATGAAGAATTCCTGTAGCTATTTGTATATCTCCACTTTACTTTGCTTCGTGGTTGATTGCTGCCCCCGATACATCCCTTCCGTATTGAATTCCAAAGCGAGGTTGCCCCTGGAGTCACAGGCAATGAGTCCCCCGTCCCCACCGATTTGGGGTAGCCGGTCATGAACTACCACCCTGCACGCTTCATTCAGATCAAGTCCCTTATATTCCATCAGGCACGAAACGTCGTAAGCCACCACACCCCTGATAAAATATTCCCCACTTCCGGTACATGAAACAGCACAGGTTTTGTTGTTTGCATAAGTACCTGCACCAATAATAGGGCTGTCTCCTACCCTTCCGTATTTTTTATTCGTCATTCCCCCGGTCGAGGTGGCAGCAGCAACATTTCCCGACTGATCCAGTGCGACTGCACCTACGGTCCCGAACTTATCCTCCTCAGGACTGTGATCCAGCTGGAATCGATCGGTACCCCTGATATCCATCCATTGCTTATACCTGAATTCATCATAAAAGTATTTGTCATTTTTAAATTCAAGCTTTTTGAGCCTCGCAAATTCTTCTGCCCCTATGCCGGCCAGAAAAACGTGTTCAGATTCCTCCATCACTTTTCTTGCCAATTCTACCGGATTTTTCACGTTGGCAACCATAGTTACCGCACCCGCCTTAAGGCTCCGTCCGTCCATGATCGAAGCGTCCATTTCGTGTTTACCCTCCGCCGTAAAAACAGATCCTTTCCCGGCGTTAAACAAATGATTGTCTTCCAACATTATCACCGTCTGCTCCACCACCTCCACAGAACCGGCTCCCTTTGATAACAGCCTGTAGCCTGAATCCAGAGCTTGCTGCAGCGCACTTTTGTACTCCATTTCACGTACGGCAGTCATGTCCTTCTTCAGGATCGTACCAGCTCCTCCATGGATCGCTATTGAAACATTGGCCATTCGAAATTTCCTTAATCTTTACTGTAACAAAACTACATAATATCGACCATCCCGACACCAGCTTTTTACTTTGGGTGAGGCAAAGAGGTTAGAGGTTGTGGGTTAAAGGGTTAAGGGGTTGAATAGTATCGCGAAGCTGTTGAGCACGAGAAAAAGAACAGTGATATTAATACTAAGGTGGCTAATGATTTCATTGGGATGCGTTTAGGATATGGTATGCTATTAAGCCGTACAAAGTAGCACATAAAAAAGCAGTTTGATGTAAGCACACTCAATACTCACACTCAAACTGCTCCGTGGAGCATATCGGAGTCGAACCGATGACCTCTACGCTGCCAGCGTAGCGCTCTAGCCAGCTGAGCTAATGCCCCATTGCGGGGGCAAATATAGAATTTTTTTGGTAAAGCGGTAGGCAGTAGGCAGTAGGCAGTAGGTGGTAGGTGGTAAGGGGTAGGCGGTAAGGGGTAGGTGGTAGGTATTACTGTTAGTTGTTAGTTATAAGCTAATTTTCCCCTTCCCTTATAGATATTTTCATCCTAGCCCTTATATTGCTATACACTTCCGCAAGGCGTAAATGGCAAAGCTCAAGAACATTATTCGTCAGCTCTCTGAACGAGACTACAAGGAAATCCACGATCAGTTGATTGAATCGAGCGCGGATAAATCTGCTTACCTGCTCAGTGCCATGCGCGAAAGGCAACTTTCCGACCGGAAGATCATGGATGAGCTGGATGTCAATACCAATGCCTATTACACCCTTCGAAGCCGGCTCAACCAGAAGATCGAAGAGTACTTGCTCGAGCAGATCGAAAGTCCGCGTACCGATATCCTTAAGAAGGTCGCCAATATCAACGAGGTCCTTTTTACCAAGAAAAAGGCTATTGCACTGGCTACTCTAAAGAAACTGGAAAAAGAACTGATTGACTACGATCTCTCGGCCGAGCTGACAACCGTCTACAAATACCTGAAAAAGCTTCATATTCATTCCCCGGATCATTTCACCTACTCACAATCATACAACAGACATGTTGCCTATACGTTGGCGGTTGATAAGGCAGAGGATCTCCTGAGTGAATACTTCAAGCGGTTTGGGAACTGGCTGCTCACCGGGGAGGAATCAGAAAAACTAGGCTTGGGGATCCTTTTGGAAGAAACAACCAATGTAGCGGCCCTCTATGAATCACACCGGCTATATGTGTTGCGCAGTTGTATGCTGATCTTTCATAACCTTTTCGTTGAGTCAGAAAATCAGAATACCGATGAAGAACCCATCGAGGATATTATTGAAAAGGTCGAAGACATCTTCTCGGGGTATCCCATGGATTCAATTTACTACCACCTCAACCTGGTCTTCCAGTTCCTAAAACTTGAATACTATAACCACTACGGGGTGTACAGGAAGGCGGAAAAATATTATGAAGAGGTCAATGATGCGGCCAGTAACCTGTTGACAGCTTACAGTCATTTCACCTTCCCGGGGATGTTCCTGGAGTCCAAATTGCGCAGACATGTCAGGCTGGGAACCGAAGGGGACCTCGCGGAAGAAAATGAACTGATCTTTGAGGATTTCGAAACCGATATTAATGATATCCCGCGTTACTTGTACTACGTGCTCTACAGAACAGTCAGCTGCTACTATGCCGACCAATATAATGAGGCCTCAAGGTGGTTGAACAATTTACTCAATGAGATCAGCCTGAAAAAATATCCACTCATTCACCTGGAGATCAAATCCCTGCTGGCCCTGCAGTATTGCCTGATGAACGATTTTGACCTGTTTAACCAGCTCATTAACAGTATTCAGCGACAAATAAGGATCCTGGGACGAGACAACTGCGAACATGTAGTCCTCTTTACCAAGATGTTGAAAATCTCCATCAGCGAAGTGAAGCAGGATAAAGCCAACAAAATCAGGCCCCTTATCGAAAAGTTTAATGGTGTGGAGAGAAAATTATTCTCCCCGGTAGGACTCATCCAGATGGATGATAAATTCGTCGATAAACTGTCTTAAATACTCAACTCGTCAAGCGCTTCCTGCGTCAGGGGCTTATTGAGGTAATCCCGAACGGTATCGTAATTCTTTGACTTGTCAAGGTCCTGCGGATTGATGGAAGAAGTCAGGATGACTACTTTACATTTCTCCTGGGTTTCATTGCTGAGTTTGCCGAATTCATCGAGAAACTGGAAGCCATCCATCAAGGGCATATCAATATCGAGAAAGATCACTTCCGGTAGCACCTGGTCGGAAAGTCCCTGGATTTTTTCCAGGTTCCTGAGAAATTCTATGGCACTTCGCGCCCCGGTGTGAGTATAAATGTTTTCCGCCAGGCCGGTGGCTTCAATCATCTTCTGGTTAATGAGGTTGTCAATCTCATTATCATCAACCAACATAACCGTATTGTACTTTTTACCTGGCATAATCAATAAATTTGGAATGCTAATCT
>JAHEKQ010000147.1 GCA_024638265.1 Flammeovirgaceae bacterium | reverse complement strand
AGCAGACAATGAATTAACAATTTGCGCCTCTGAATAGAATGTTAATGAAAGAATGAATGACAGAACAATGAATCTCATGATTGGAACTTCACTGATAACAATTGGGTATCACCATTGAATGGGCTATCCCCATTGATGATACAAACTATATGTCCTTAAGGTCATCTTTTGACTCTAAATTGTCAAGAGGCGACCTCACTTTTCTCAAATCTACATTACTGATATGAGTATATATCTCAGTGGTCTTGGAGCTGTTATGCCCTAAAAGTATCTGTATATGCCTTAAATTCGTTCCGTTCTCTACCAAGTGTGTGGCAAAACTGTGTCGCAAAGTATGAGCTGTTACCCGCTTCTTAATATTTGCAGCCCTTGCAGCCCTGATGATGATGGTTTGTACACTCGTCTGACTGTATGGGCCACCGTTCTGACCTTCAAAAAGCCATTCCTTTGGACGATATTCCTTCCAGTATTCCCTCAACTCATTCAACAAGTCTTGTGAAAGGATCGAAAATCTGTCCTTAAATCCCTTACCATAACGAATTTTGATCATCATATTCGATGAGTCAATATCCTCTATCTTCATATCCAGGAGTTCCCCCATTCTAAGCCCCGCACTGTAAATAAGCTTTATGATACACCGATGCTTCCTGTTTTTAATTGTGGAAAGCATCCGCCTTACTTCATCCTGGGTAAGGACGGTGGGAAGTTTCCGCTCCTTTCTGGGTCGTTCTAACTGGTAAGTTTCGCGATCCCGATCAAGAACATGCTCGTAGTAGAATTTTATTGAGTTGATCATCTGGTTTTGATAACTCCGGCTGGCATTTCGTTGCTTTACAATGAAATTCAACCAGTTTGTTATATCAGATTTATCGATCGATTCGGGATCCTGATCACGATGATTGTTCGCAAAGTCTCTAAATAAGGAAATATATACCCTTCGGGTATTATCAGCATACCTTCGTAATACCAACTTCTGGTCCATCATTTTTAGTGCATTTTGCCAGGGTGGTGGAAAGGGAGTACTCATACTTGAAAGTAGTCAAAGTCACCCGATCCCTAGAAGTATAATTTACAGTAAAACCAGCTGAAATGAACTAATAGGTTGTTTTTGTTGACTAAAAATGAGGGATTTCACCTATTCGAGAATCGAAAATGAGCCTGGAATTAAACCCATTCGAGATCAAAATCATCCGATGTCAATCGCACATTCTTATTGCCGATTTCTTTTAAAGAAGATTGAATTTGGACCCTTAACGGTTGAGATAGGATGGTAGGGACGAGTTGATCGAGATTAATCCCGAGAAGTCGATGGATTATCACTAGATCGTTTAAGGTAAACGGGGATACACCATTCATTAATTCCGACATATACGTTTTGCTTCGATGTCCTAACAGACTGCCCAGGTTTTGTTGAGTTAATCCCAATTTCTTTAATCTAGCCTTGATGATATCTTTTCGCTTTTGAACAAAGACCCTTTCTTTTTCTGCGATCAGCTCCGCAAGATCAGATTCCTTAATCCTTTTGTTGGTCAAATTGGATTCGTTCAATTCTGAATCCTCGTATTTCCCAATCAAATCTCTAAGTCGCGACCTGATCGATATAAACTTCCTGTTTTTCTGAGCAAGCACCCTGAGCTTCCGATCCGCTATTAATGCCCTCTCATAATCCAGGTCATTAGAAATCTTTCCAGCATCAAGGATTTTCCAAATGTTAAATTGTGTCTCCATCTCTACGCTATGTATTCATTTGCCCTTAGCCATTTGGCAATTGAATCCTTGTTGTTCTTAAATGTGGTTTCATATTCATCATGAGTTCCTAACCATAGTATTGTAGCCTCCTGAGTTTCGTATTCAACCGAGACCAATGTTCTGTGGACATGGATATCGAAAAAATAAAAGCTATCACTGTGAATCATATCTGCATCCGGTCGATCCATTTTTAATTCCTTTTCATTACTCCAATTCTTTTTTTCAAAATCAGCGATAAAGTCTTTTATAGCGTTGGCAAGCCGATCGTTCCCGATATTCTTTTTCCGAAGCTTCAACAACCTGGGCTTTCCTATTAACCTCATGTTGGTCTTTGTAAAGATAAAACAAAGTTCGGATATATTCCGAACTAATCCGTGAATACAGATTCCTTACAAATTTATCTATATCCTTTCCCTAAGATTTATGGGATAAGGGTGAGAGCACCAGGAAAGTAAGCAATAGACGATTTTGGCTTATAAAAATGAGGGATTTTACCTAGCTGGCCAGCAAAGCTTCTAGTGCTTCTTAACTACCAATGCCGCCTTCTTTACAACAGCAGTTTCAGAGGTGGTAAACAGCCTGGATCTAACCCGGTATTCGCCTGTCTCCCCAATGGTCATCATCAGGTTGCGACCGGAATAAGCCGTGGTGATCTCCCCGTTGAAGTTGGTCTCGGTGGAGTTGACCGTCAAATCCTTGTCCAACGGATCAATTTTCAGGTTGGAATGTGGCTCGCCCTCCAGCAGAATTTCTACCTCCCACCAGAACTCATCGCCATCGCGGTATTCCAGGGACATATCAGACCAGAAACCGATTTCATCTCCCTCGTATAAGCGAACCGTTGTTTCGGCTTCCGCAATTTCCTGCTGACTGCTTACACCATTGACCTCTATGCGGGCGACTTCCTCCCCCAGTATCTTCCCGCAAGATATGGCCAGGATGGGGATCAGGGTGATCCATAGATTTTTCATAGTTCTAAGATAATGCAAAATAGTTGATGTGTAGATGCGCGGATACTTGATGGGCGGATGCAGGGATTCCCAGGATAATTTATTGCGTACCTACCTGGCGGGTATCTCAATCCTAAGTTGAATTTTGGCTTCCAGGGCATTTAACACCTTTAATAAGGTCGAGAGATTTATGCTCTTCATATTGGTTTCAATTTTAGATATTTGTGATTTCTGTACCCCCAATAATTCACCCAACTGACCCTGAGTTAATTTGCGCGACTTGCGGAGTTCCCGAATTAAATGACCGGCAATTTCCAGGGTCAACTCTACTTCATATCGATCCCTGGCTTCTGTTCCCGGCTTACCGATGAACCTGCTTTTAATTTGATCAAACGTGGTCGTTGAGTTCTTATCTGCTTTGCTCATATCGCTCTTTGATTGATTTGGCTTTTTCAATTTCAGCCATTTTTATTCTCATGTCCTTTTTAAGAATTCCGTGTGTTAAAACTATTAATGGACGCAATGAGTCTCTTCTTTCCCAAAAGGCCAAAATCCGATAACTCTTTCCGGAATACCTGGTTCTGAATTCCCAAACTTCCGGGTCCAGCTTTTTGAAAATATTGGCATCACGTACATATCTTGACTTGTCAATATTGTAGATGATTTTCCTCCTTACAATCGGATCCAAACTTTCAAGGAATTCGACAGCATCCTTTAATAACTCAATGTCAAATCGTGGGTTCAAGATAACAAGATTTTACCAAAGTTTCCTTAAAGGGAAACCTAATGATGTATTGCAAGATAACCGTGACCGGGTTCAGAAGAACCGGTATTTTTGAACCTTTGTCCACGTATACACCAGGATTCAAGTTTTCAGGGGTAAAAAATGAGGGATTTCAACTAACTGTAGACATGGCCATTATTTCAGCCGATGTCTCCCCGTTCCGAGAAATTCAACCGAAGGCAGGGTGTGATTTTCATTGAATAGGTCATATCCATTCTTCAGATCTGACCACAACTCGATTTTTCCAGGGTCGCCCTCATGGGTCGACTTCAAACGACTGAATTCTTCTTCAGTAAGCTTTGAAGGGAAGAGGGTCACGGGTATTTTTAGTTGCCCGTTGTTTTTTGCTTCCACACAAAGTATATACAACTCCTTGATCTGTTCATCGGTGATGGGTACGCACCCTATAGTGGCGCATGCACCGTGAATAAAAATATTACCCCCGAGGTTGCCCCGGGTGCCGAGAATCCTGTCCGACCGGTTGGGATAGTTGATGCCCAGGGAAAGATGGAAGTTGCTGTGAGGATTGAATACGTTAATATGATAATAACCCTCAGGTATCTGGAAGTCACCTTCTTCTCTCTTCGGTCCCAATACACCGGAGGTGCGACAGATTTCATAGACTTTTAATAAAGTAAAAGATTTGTCACCTGAGTTTTTTCCCCATAATTCCAGTTGTTTTTCCCGCTTAAATCCCCTGATATAAACCTCCAGGTTTTTAATGTCGATGCCATGTTCATCCAGCAAAGATTTCACAGACTCTTCTTTGTCCCGGAAGGCCTGTCGCACACGCGGGTATCGCAGCTGGTCATCCTTGAAGTTTACCTCAGGGAAGGAACTGATGAATAACAGTATGACAAGGAGTAAGTTGCTGTTCATTCCATATTCATAACGGTTGAAAGGCAAAAAGGAACAAATAAGACTTCTACTTGACCGCCCGGATGATTTGGTATTTCCAGAGTCCCCTACCGTAGGCCTTT
>JAHEKQ010000146.1 GCA_024638265.1 Flammeovirgaceae bacterium | reverse complement strand
AAGAACCCTTGGCTTTAGCATTCAGACTGTTCTGATTGGTATTGGAGCTGTTGTGGGTAGTTGGTTGCCTTATGTTCTCGCTAACTGGCTCAATATTCCAAACACTGCGGGAGAAGGCTCCGTACCCCTGCACCTGATTATTTCATTCTCAGTGGGTGCTGCCGTCCTGATCATTTCAATCCTCGTAACAGTAACATTTACCAAAGAATATAGCCCCGAAGAGGCGGCGGCTTTTGATGATGGCGAAGAAGAAATTGATGAAGGGGAATCCGTGGGACTGCTTTCAATTTTTTCAGACTTTGCAAAGATGCCAATGACCATGAGGCAATTGGCCTGGGTGCAATTTTTCAGCTGGTTTGCTTTTTTCGGAATGTGGGTATTTTCTACTCCTGCTATTGCACACCATATTTATGGTACAGCCCTGGATGATACGACTTCAAATACCTACCAGGATGCAGGAGATTGGGTTGGGATAATTTTCGGTGTCTACAACCTGGTTTCAGCCATATTTGCTTTTTTTCTTCCAGTTATTGCAGCACGCATTGGTAGAAAACGAACACATAGTGTGGCCCTTGTTACGGGAGGTATAGGAATGATTTCAATTTATTTTGCACCCAATCCAGAATTTCTGATCTTCTCAATGGTACTGGTAGGTGTTGCCTGGGCAAGTGTTCTGGCAATGCCATATGCTATCCTTGCAGGATCAATACCAGCGAGGAAAATGGGGGTTTATATGGGTATATTTAACTTTTTCATTGTGATCCCTCAAATAATCAATGCTTTAATAGGAGGACTAATGGTAAAATACCTTTACGGTGGGAACCCTGTTTTTGCTCTTGTGACAAGTGGAGTTGCTTTCTTGATTGCCGCGATATTAGTGAGACGAGTTCACGATGTGGATGAAGTAATATCCTGAGATGAGAAATATTCTATATCCTGTAATTATCCTGCTTATAGTCTCCGCTTGTCAATACAAGAATGAGGTAGATCTGATAATACATGATGCGTTGATCTACGATGGTTCTGGTGAAGCACCGTATAAGGGAAATATTGCGGTCAACGATGGTATTATTGTAGCGGTTGGTGGTACTGATGGCTATTTCTCCTCCCAGGTGCTGGATGCAGAGGGATATTCACTGACGCCGGGTTTTATCGATCCACACAGCCACGGTAATCCTTTTGAAACACCCGATTTCCAGAATTTTCTCGCCCAGGGAATTACCACGATTTGCCTTGGCCAGGATGGTTCTGGGCCTTCCAAAACTGATTTTCAAGATTGGTTTGATGGAGCAGATACTTTGGGATTGGGAGTAAATGTTTCGACCCTGATCGGTCATGGTACTATTCGCAGACTAAGTGGTGTGGCCGATAACCAGGAGCCAACTCTAAATCAACTGTTGACCATGCGTGAGTTACTGGCAGAGGGGATAAATCTGGGAGCCTATGGAATGAGTACAGGATTGGAATACATCCCGGGTTTCTACGCAAAGGAAAATGAGCTTGAAGCCCTGGCGGAAACAGTAGGAGAGAAGGGTGGTATAATCATGAGTCATATGCGCAATGAAGACGACTATGCTGTTGAGGAAAGCCTTAGGGAGTTAATAAGGCAGGGCAAATATACCAGGGTACAGGCCAGTCATTTGAAGGCTGTCTATGGTAAAGGAAAAGAAAGAGCTGACGAACTACTCGAAATCATTGATAGTGCGAGAAATGCTGGTATCGATATCTATGCGGATGTATATCCCTACACCGCCAGCCATACTGGGATTGGTATTGTATTCCCGGAATGGGCAAAGGCTCCGTTTGACTATGATTCAATAAGATCACTAAAAAGAGATGACCTGAGGGAATATTTGATCGAAAGGATTAGTTATAGAAATGGCCCTTCTGCCACCCTATTTGGAACTTCCCCATGGTCGGGTCAGACACTTGAACAGGTAGCGGATTCATTGGGAAGGCATTATGCCGATGTGCTGATCGATGATATAGGTCCAAGGGGAGCTTCAGCAGCATATTTTGTTATGGATGAAGAACTCCAGCAGCGATTGCTTCAATACGATTACAGTATGCTTTGTACCGACGGGAGTCCCACTATGCGCCATCCTCGAGGTTATGGTTCGTTTCCAAAATTTATCCGTGAATTTGTCCTTAGGGACTCCCTTTTCCCAATGGAGTCTGCCATTGAAAAAATGAGTGCTCTTCCAGCCAAGTCAATTGGCATCCAGGATCGCGGTATGATTCAAGAAGGTTTAAGGGCGGATATCCTAGTATTTAAGCCTGAAGAAATGATGGACATGGCAACTTTTCAAAACCCATATCAGCTCAGCCAGGGAGTTTCATGGATCATAATGAATGGGGAAATGGTAAAAAGTCCTGAGGGATTTACAGGAAAGCGAAAGGGTATTTTATTGCGCAAAGGCACTAATTAAGTGCTCCACAAGCAATTTTTGAGTTGGGGTGGAAATGATCTGGAACGTGGTTGGGATCACACTCCTCAATGAAATTTTCCGGTCCGGCATGTATGACGATTGTCTTGTTAACTATATCATTTACATTCCCGGTACCGATACTCCACAGGTCAGTACTCATTTGGAATTCACCGGTACCATCACTTTCTATAACTATATTGCCTACATTTCCAATGTAGGGTTTGGACCATCGTTTATTAAGTGACAGTATGTCACAAAACTTTTCGTCAGTATTCATATTCCAGATTTCACCGGGATCCTCACAATTCCCATCATACAAATGCACAGCCCTAATGGTCCCCTGCATTTGGTTGATTAATGATATACTAATTGTCGTCACTTCATTGATATAGCTTGCTCTCACTGAACCCATCAGTTCCACCCCGTTGCCTAAATCGTAGCTGATAAGTTCCGCATCCACTATTACCGGTGCAGGTTCTGAATTACACCCAAAGAATGAGCCGGCTATAAGTGTTAGTATGATGAAATTTCTAGACATCTAATTCCCAAACAAGGGTTTACAGGTAAAGGTTTATTATTTTTTTCGACGTTTTACCCGATTTCTGCCATAGTTTGTTTTACCCTTTCTGCCTTCACCAATTTTTCTCTCCCACTGAAAGGTTCCGCTGATAACAAGTCCACTGAGTGTTGTTCTATAGTCTTCAAAATATTCAACAAGGCCAACATCAATACCCTCATCTTCTCCCAACCACGAATGCCCGTGCTGATATTTTACTTCGATAGTGACCCATTGTTTATTATTAACCTTAAACATAATACCACCCCCGATATCCAGCCCTACAATGATGTCATTGGCTTGGGAAATTGTAATATTATCTTCACTTATAGAGGTTTCAGTACCTTTCTTGATTGTATACTTAAAACTGTTAATTCCAGCTTCGTCATATTCAAAGGAAAAAATTTCCCCTTGTCCACCCAACCAATAGCTGAAATTTCCCCCTCCAGAGATGAAGAGATCGTATTTTTCACGTTTCCATTTATACCGGAACGAAACGGGGGCTTCTATGAAAGTATATCTTGACCTATGCCTAAATTCATCTAAAAATCCTCCACGCATGGACCTTCCTTTATTGGAATAATATCCATCAAAATTTACAAGTACCTTTTCATTCACATTATAGGTAAATGCAAATCCAACCCCATAGCCATAATTAATCCCTGAATTGATGTCAATCAGGTACTCATCTGAATACCTGAAAGGGTATGTGGCCATCCCCACTATTTTAGGCCCCAGCATATATTGAGAGTACAATTTCCCTGAAAATACCAGGAGTAAAAAAATCAATAGAATGCGCATGTAATGAATCACTACTTTTTGTTAACTTCCCAAAGTTACTAATTAAAGGTAAATCGTATATACCGAAGATAAGTAACCCTTACCCTACCACTGAATATGAATAATTGGAAGGTTAAAATTTTTATTCCCATCCTGACCCTACTAAGTTCTATAGTATATGGTCAAAAACCGGACGTAAATGAACTATCTGTAAAGCGGGCACCAGCGAATGTGACAGTCGAAATATCAGGTAGTAACTTTTCATCGCCATTACAGGTATTTTTCGGTGGTACTCAGGCGCAGGTTCTCTCATCGACGGATAATTTGCTGGAAGTACGTGTGCCCCGGGGGTCTTTGTATGATGAAATTGAAGTTAAAAACCTCACTTCTCAATTAATGGCAAAAGCGCCCTATCCGTTCATGTTGAGCTATGGCGGAGGTCCTTTAAACCCACCTCAATTTGATCCGCAAGTAGATTATTCATCAGAATCAGGGCTTTATGATCACTGTCTTTGCGACTTTAACAGGGATGGGAAACTGGATATCGCAACAGCCAATAATAATTCAAATTTCATAAATGTGTTTACAAATACCTCCAACACCATTGGTGTGATAAGTTTTGTTTCTTCCATTATTCCTGTGAATACCCCAACACTAAATATTAAGTGTGCCGATGTTAATGTAGATGGACGACCTGATATTGTACTTTCTAAATCGGGGAATGTTACCAACGGAATCGTCTACCTGGAAAATACAACAACAACAGCGGCTA
>JAHEKQ010000062.1 GCA_024638265.1 Flammeovirgaceae bacterium | reverse complement strand
GGAAGAGCCAGAAGTATTGGTGGCTTCCCTTCTAAAGCAACTCAAACCTGAAGATGTCCAGTTTTTGGAACTGAGGTTTTTTGAAGGGAGGAGTTTTAAAGAAATCGGGTATTTCCTCGACATAACTGAAGTTAATGCCAAGGTGAAGACCTATAGAATATTGAAGAAGCTTAGAACTAAAGCAGAAGAATTGGGCTTGATAGTGTAGCGATGACAGGTATTAAGATAAAAATAGACCAGGCAGAGCCGTCACATGAGGTGATCAGGAAGTATAAGAATTTCAATTCACTGATGGAAGGGTATAAGAAATACTATACCACCCGCGGTATCCGGGATATGTTATACAAGGATCGAAAACGCCTTGTATATATAATTATTTTACTCCTTTTCCTCTTGCTCCTGCTGATTTTTGATGATGCGGAGGCAGCGTCCATGCTCCTTCCATGAAACCCTTGACCCTTGTGTGCCTGGCCCTCGTTACGGTCTGCGTCAAGGCTCAGGATATCTATTTGACAATGGCCGGCGACTCGATCGTCAATCCAACTTTCGTCGAAGAACTTTGTCGAGCAGCGCGGGAGAAAACCGATGAAGAACATTATCACACCACCCTGGAGAAACTGATAAGCGAAGTGTCGGGTACCTCAATCGAAGACCCGGATCAGAAAGAAAAAATCCGTAAATGGTGGGAGCATTTCGGGATGAAATGTATCTGTGAGAAGCAAGGGAATTTCCCAGAAGGTAACTTTCTCCGACAGGCATTCCATTCCGACTTCCGATTGTTTGTCAACATCATCGGGGAACCCAACCGTCTGGCGCTGGACATGAATCTCCGAGACCCCTACGACAGCCTGACCCTGTTGGAATATGTGGACAAAGTCCGCATTGAGATCGAATCCTCTTTCAAAAACAATCGCAAACGCTTTCAGAAAGACCCGGAGTGGAAGGCGTTTATATTTTATTATATGTTGTTGAGTGAATTCAAGGTGCAACAGGAGACCGGTGAATCTGTAGAGCGGTAGAGTGCGAACAAGTGAACGCGTGAACGGATAATTTTAACTTTTAACTTTTGCCTTCAAACTTCCCTGTATCCCGTATCCCCTTCCTGAATCCCTAACTAGTTGCGCCTGCCAAAAGATATAATATCGCCATCCTGATAGCCACACCATTTTCTACCTGCTGCAGGATCAGGGAGTGTTGACTGTCTGCGACATCGCTGTCGATCTCGACACCGCGGTTGATGGGACCGGGGTGCATAATGGTGATCTCCTTATTCAGGGAATCCAGTAACTTTCGATTGATTCCGTAGTAGAGACTATACTCCCTTAGCGAAGGAAAGTATCCCCCTTGTTGGCGTTCCAATTGTATACGCAGGACATTGGCCACATCGCACCATTGAAGGGCATTTCGAACGTCAAGCTCCTTGACTACCCCGAGTTCCTCCACATGCGGAGGCATCAGTGTGTTGGGGCCACAGACCATCACTTCAGCTCCTAGTTTTTTAAGGGCCAGGATATTACTCAAGGCCACACGACTGTGAAGAATGTCTCCAATAATGGCCACTTTGAGTCCGGTCAAGTCACCGAATTTCAATCGAAGGCTGAAAGCATCCAGCAGGGCCTGCGTAGGATGCTCATGTGTGCCATCGCCCGCATTGATAATATTGGCCTCAATATGTTTTGACAGAAAGTGAGGAGCTCCTGGACTGCTGTGCCTGATTACAATCATATCCACCTTCATGGCAAGAACGTTATTCACCGTATCCAGTAAGGTCTCTCCTTTCTTTACGCTGCTGGTTGAAGAGCTAAAATTAATCACATCAGCAGATAATCGCTTTTCCGCCAACTCGAATGAAAGTCTTGTCCGGGTACTGTTTTCAAAGAAGAGGTTGGCAATAGTGATATCACGAAGTGAAGGAACCTTCTTTATCGGCCGGTTGATCACCTCTTTAAAATTATCGGCTGTTTCAAAGATCAGCTGAATGTCCTCAGACGTGAGGTCTTTAATTCCCAGCAGATGACTTTGGCTCAGTTGACTCATATTTTCAGGTTACTAACCATATACTGTCTTTTTTTAACCCCTGTTCCTTCAGTTCAACAAGCACTCTTTGAGATTCAAGGGTCTGAACATTCCTCCCTACAAAATGCGGCTCGATGGGTAATTCCCGTTGATACATTCGGTTTACCAATACCAGTAATTCAACCTTTTCCGGCCTCCCGAAGGTGATCAATGCATCCATGGCGGCACGTACAGTCCTCCCGGTGTATAGCACATCATCCACAAGGATTACATTCTTATTTTCCAGCAAAAACGGGATATCAGTCTTGCTTGCTTTCACGGGTTTTTCCCGTCTCCTGAAATCATCCCGGTGAAAAGTAGTATCCAATTCTCCCAGGGGTGGTTTCTCACCAGACATTTCCTCGAGAGATGTAGCAATCTGGTTGGCTACGAATACTCCCCTAGGCTGTAGACCAATAATTACTGTATTTTCAAAATCGGGATGGTTCTCAATCAGCTGTTGTGCCAGGCGATGAATAGTGATGTTAAGGAGTTTTTCGTCGAGAAGGAGCTTCTTTTGCATACACTAAAAGGTCATGCAAATATAGCAGAAGATTTTCAATTCGGTGATCCCGTATTTGAATATTGAAACTTATTGACAAAATAAACGCGGCGGTTCAGGGGTACATTTTTATCCTTCAGATTGCGGATGCTCTGGTTGCCATGCACGTAGTAACAGTTGTCATACCATAATCTCAATTCGGACTGAGGAGAACCACCGGTGCCGAGCATATCGTTGGGATGCAGAAGTTCAATGGAAACCTCGTTCTCTTTTCTTTCCTTCTGATCCTCTGTTGAAAAGGAGGAAAACTTAATTTTATTTCGGGAAGGGTACATCAGTATACCCTTTTCACGTTTTAGTGAGAAATGTACCAATCGATCAAGATCAAATTTCTTAACATTCCTTGTCCCTATCGACTGATCCCATTTCACTCCTCCGCTAATATCCAATCCAACCAGGAAAGCGTGTGTATAAACATAGCCATCAAAAATCATTCTCCTGAATTGTGGCTGGTTATAGTCCATGAATTGATAGTAGTTGGGATTGTATTTCTCATAGTGTGATTCGCCCATCAGCACAAATCCCTCCCCTGTTTCTCTCAATTCCTGAATTCGCACTTTGAAGTTGAAACGGGGCTCCTTACCCTTGCTCCTCCTTCTTTCAATTCTCCTCTCAATTCTTTTCTGTCTTCCTTCGCTGGCGAACTCAAAGAAATTGGGTAAATCAGCATAGTTGATTTCCCGGGAACTAAACATTCCCTCCTCATCAATCAGTCCTACCAAAAGTCCGCGGGAATACCGGCTGTTGCGCAAGCCGTAGGGCCCAACTATCATATGGATCTGCTCATCAAGCTTAATCACCTGGCCATCCAATAGGGTCTTCCGATTCGTGGATTCAAAGCGAATATTCCTTTTCAACTCAGCATCATAGGTGAATGATTTAAACCATACTCCTCTAAGGTTTTTTCCGGGAATGTTGATGAGAACATCAATTGTACGAGACTCTTCATTTCGTGTGAGTTGTAACAACGTTCCCGGTTCATTGATCAGTCCAGGCAAAACCCTGGGTCTGTTGGTCCTGTAATCATAAATTACTACTACAGGACGGTAGTTAAAATATCCACCTATCAATAGCTTTTCACCCCCATCAATCACCATGAATTCCGTGACGCTCATAGGGACGAGGTTCACAAAAGGAGTGCTGAGAAGATTTCCATCTTTATCTATTTTAAGAATTTCTGTCATCCGCTGGTTACGCAAATTGGATAAAAGCAGATAAGCAGTTCCATCGAGGGTGTCAGACCTTGTCAGCCTGTAATCCCCATTGATCAGTACAATCTGGTTCCAGTCCTCCTGTAATGCAGTATCGAGATGGGTCATTTTCCAATAGTTGTTGCCAATCCCCAGCTCCGGTAGGTCCTGTAAAACGAATAGTCCGCGAGCTCCATTTGGAATTATTTCCACCTGCTTTCCGAAAAGCGGCATCTTAATTTCGTAGCGTGCCGTTTGATCTATCTGCGAAAATGAAGGTTGAAAAAAGAGGGAAAACAGAACAAGGAGAATGATCTGTCTACATTTTGATTTTGTTGACATAAAAGACAGTCCTCCTTTCGTTTTCTGAAAGATGCTTAATCCTCTGATAGCCCCAAACAAAGTAAAAGTCATCATACCAATGTATCACGCCACCATCCCGCTGGTCATCATTCCGAATGTCATCCATGGGATCAGGTGTAACTATGTTAACCAAAGAATCGGCAAGTATGTTTCCATCCTCGGTCCCCTGTGTATAATAAAGCTCATCTTCCTGCTTATACACCAATTGAAAACGTCCATTTTTGAAGTTATAGGCTGAAACCTGGTCAAGCATGGGTGTTTCCACGTCATCAATTACCTGGCTTGCATCAAACAGTTTATTTCCTGCTGCATCAAAGGCTACCATGATATTCTGCTTATACTCGACGGATACCATGACATCTTTGTTTACCAGGCTAGTAGCATTGCTGAAGTATCTGCGATTAAAGTTGTTGTAGTAGTAATAATTATCCCAAAAAGGCGATCCCGGATAAGTGTAGGGCGAAACTCTTCGTCGTGAATTAGTCTGGTACTGGGGATCCACGAGCTCGGCAAAAAGGTAATATTTTCCATCCTCCTCCCTGACCTGCCATACCATGACAGTAGCCCTGTATTCAAAGGGTTTCTCCTTCCTGGCTTCCTCAATCTTTTCTTTTATCCGCTGCTCGCGGTTTTCCCCCAGGTATTTGAAGAAATTGTCTAATTCTGTAAAATCCGTCAATCGTGGCTTATTTTCGTCACCTGGCCTTACATTGATGAAGTAAAACCCCTGGCTGAGCTTGCTTTTTTTATGGCCATAAGTTCCCACGACTACAAGGTCCGAGCCTTCCAACTCGCTGATTGTTCCGGAATGAACCCTCATATCATTTTCGAAACGAGTGGAGCTCTCCAATAACATTTCACCATTGTCTGAATAAACCTTTAGATATAGAATGTTTACTTCAGTGCCGATCTCTTTGTCCAGGAACAAGACATTAAACGTTCCGTTAACGTTCCTTTTCATATCGACGAGTTCAGACTCTTTCCTGTAGAAGCCCGGAAGCACTGAAACCTGTTCCTCCATCATCGAGTAGTGCACAATAGTGGGTTTGTTCTCCACACGTCCACCCATTACCATATAATTCCCAGTTACCAGGAAATGGGATAATTCCAATTGTAATTCATTGCGGATCAGGTAGCCATTGAAGTCACCCGTATTGAAATTGGTTTTGATTAAGTACCAATCACTATCGTTCATGACACCGTCTTTGAATAGCATATAGAAGAACCCCTTGTCGAAATCATAGCCTATCAGGTTGTACTCGTTCTCAAGGAACATGTCAAAGTTCAGCGTTTCTTCCAGGTTGGTGTTCAAAAAGCGGAATTCCCACTTTTTATCACCCTTTTCATATTTATCCGTCTCGCGAAAAACTACGAGGCCTTCTTCTTCCGCCGACAATACATTGAAGTCATTTTCCGTGACTTTCTTTTCAATCTCGAAACGGCCGACCTGTTCCTGTCCTGTCACCAAGAGGTTCGAAAAAAGAAATACAAGTAGGATTAAATTCCGCACTACGTAACTCACTTTTAATTGACAGCAATAATCATGCTGCACCACCGCCTATGCCTATAATGATATCAAATTCCTCTTTTTTAACCGGTTGAACGGAGAGCCTGCTGTTCCTAACTAAAACCATATTCTCCAGGTTAGAGTTCGCCTTCACCTCGCTTAGGTGAACGGGCTTTTTGAGCTTGAATTCAGGCACAACATCCACCACTACCCAACGGTCATCATCAGTAGTGGGGTCCTGGTAATGCTCTTTTACAATTTTTGCCACGCCCACCACTTCCTTATCATTCACACTGTGGTAGTACAAAGCGAGGTCACCCTCTTTCATGTCCTTCATGTTATTCCTCGCCTGGTAATTCCTGACGCCATCCCAGTAGGTTCTCTTGTCCTTCTCCAGATCATCCCATGAATAGGCTCCCGGTTCCGTTTTTATAAGCCAATAGTTCATTTTTACTTGATTTATAGTTTAATTTCACGACTCTAAATTATAACAAATTCAGTGTAAAAATCAGGTACTTTGGATAATAGGGAAATAGTGAAGGTATTGGAATCGGCTGTGGCCTTAATGGAACTCCACGACCTGGATGCGCGCAAGGCGAAAAGTTACTCCAACGCGATATTTAACCTCGAACGGCTTGACACCAAGCTGAAGGAAATGACCGAGGAGGAGATCCTGAAGATCAACGGCGTTGGTCCCAGCATCGCCAAGGCAATATCTGAGATCCTTGAAACGGGAACGATGACCCTTCTGGAAGAACTTCACGATAAGACACCGCCGGGTATCATTCAATTACTCAACATCCGGGGAATCGGGGCTGGAAAGATTAAGACGGCTTGGAAAGAACTCAATATTGACTCTATTGAGACCATGCTGGACGCCATAAAGTCAGGAGATCTGGGGAAATTGAAGGGTTTCGGTGCAAAAACTGTCCAGAACCTTCAAGCTTCCCTGCAATTCTATGCTGACAATAAAAACAAGGCGACCCTCCCGGTGGGAATAGAAATTGGCGAGCTCATTATCTCTGATCTTCAGGGAAAGCTTAAAGGATTAAAAATTGAACCAGTCGGAGAATTGCGACTGAAGAGGCCGGTAATCCACCGGATCAGTTTTCTCGCCACTTCCGAAAAGCCTGAAGAGATCAAGCGACTCGAGTTTCCGTTTACCCGGAATGAAGAGTCATCCGGACCCTTTGTGATTCGTGGGGAACTCGAGAATATTCCGGTGGAGGTCTTTGTTTGTAATCAAAGTGAATTCAATCGCCGGATCTTTACGGAAACCGGGTCAGAACATCACCTGAGTCAGCTGGCCGACCAGGGACTGAATATTCTGGATCTAGCAGAAGACTTTTCCGAGGACTCACTTTACAAGGGAGAAAATGAAATCCCACCAGTCAGAAGAGAAGGCATCAAGGAACTCGTTACTCCCTCCTCTGAATTGATTCAGGAATCAGACCTTAAGGGTATTTTACATTGTCACAGCACCTACAGTGATGGGCGAAATACATTGCGTGAAATGGCGGAAGGATGCCGGGACCTCGGATACCAGTACCTGGGAATTGCCGATCACAGCAAGTCGGCATTTTACTATGCCAACGGCATGTATGAAAACCGTGTAAGGGACCAGCATGCCGAAATCGATGCGCTCAACAAAGAGTTGGCGCCCTTTAAAATATTCAAGGGGATTGAATCGGATATCCTCCCCGACGGAGATCTGGATTATGAACTCAATTTCCTCGCTGAGTTTGATTTTGTGGTTGCCTCGATCCATTCCGTCCTGAATATGGACATCCAGAAAGCAACAAACAGAATTCTCAGGGCCATTGAAAATCCCTACACCACCATATTGGGACACCTTACCGGACGTGTGTTGTTGCAACGGGAAGGTTATCCCGTAGACCACAAGAAGATCATCGATAGCTGTGCGGAAAACGACGTGGTCATCGAGATCAATTCTCATCCGTCGCGGCTTGATCTCGATTGGAAATGGGTGGATTATGCCATGGAAAAAGGGGTGATATTGAGCATCAACCCGGATGCGCATGCCCTCGACGGTTATGAAGACATGAAATATGGTGTCTGGATGGGCCAGAAAGGTGGGTTAACCACTAACATGACCTTAAACGCATTGAGCGTTGGTGAAATCGAGGAATTCTTCAGCAAGCGTAAAATGAAAAAAACGGCCTGATGAAAGTCCTCATTATACGATTTTCCTCGATCGGGGACATAGTACTTACAACCCCTGTCATCAGGAATATAAAAGTTCAGTCAGATAATTCGGAAGTCCATTTCTGTACCAAAGAAGGGTACAAGAGTATACTGGAGGCGAACCCGTATATCGACAAGATCCTTACACTGAAGGATTCCCTTGGTGACCTGATCGGAGAAATCAAGGCTGAAAATTACAATTACATCATAGACCTGCATAACAACCTGCGCACCTCCATCATCAAAAGGAGGGCCAAAGTTGAACATTACAGCTTTGACAAGATCAACTGGCAGAAATGGCTGATGGTAAATTTTAAGATCAACAAGTTACCCTCACGACATATCGTTGACCGGTATATGGACACGGTCAAGCCACTGGGTATAAAAACGGACAGCCTGGGGCTCGATTACTTCATCCCGGATAAAGACATTGTGCCGCTGGACTGGCTTCCGGAAACGCATAGGAAGGAGTATGTGGTGTATGCTATTGGTGGTCAGCATGAAACCAAAAAACTTCCCATGAAGCGTATGATTGAGCTCTGTGACCGCATCAATAAGCCTATTGTGTTAGTTGGAGGGAAAGAAGATGTTGAAGATGCAGAGGAGATCAAGGGGTTCTTTAGTATGGATCACGATTCGCATTCTGCGGAGGATATGGAAAGACTGAACAAGAAAGCTAATATTTTCAATGCTTGCGGGAAGTTCTCCATTAACCAGTCGGCATCCATGATAAAGCAGGCGAAGTATGTGTTCACCCATGACACTGGGATGATGCATATTGCGGCAGCTTTTAAAAAGCAGGTTTTTTCTATTTGGGGAAATACTATCCCGGAATTCGGCATGTACCCCTACCAGACTAAGTTTACCATTTTTGAGAAAAAAAACCTTTCATGCAGGCCCTGTTCGAAATTAGGTTATAATAAATGCCCTAAGGGACACTTTAATTGCATGAATCAAATCGACTTTGACTTTTACCTGCCCTGATGAAAAATACATTTCAACCAGACCGGGAAAGTGATATCCTGATCACCTGTTTACCGGGCCTTGGAGAAGTTCTCAGGTCCGAACTTGAAGGCAGGGGAAAGACCGTGGAAGAAAGCAGCTCGAAATTCGCCCGTATCAGGGGAACAATCTTCGAGACCTATGCCCTCAACTACCATCTCAGGACGGCCAGCCATATCCACTACCTGCTGACTAGTTTTTTAGCGCGTAATGCCGACGACCTCTATAAAATGGCAAAGGAATTTCCGTGGGAAAGCATTATTCCTGAAAACGGATATTTCAGCATACATTCCGTTGTAAGGAATGACAGCATTAAAGATAACCGGTTTGCAAATCTGCGATTAAAGGATGCCATTGCTGACCGCTTTGCCATTGTAAAGGGTAAGCGCCCCAATTCGGGTCCGGATAATTCGGGGGTAGTGATTTACCTACACTGGATCAACAATAAAACCAGCATCTATGTAGATACGAGTGGTGAATCGCTTTCCAGAAGGGGTTATCGAAAGGACCCGTGGAAGGCACCACTGGCTGAATCATTGGCTGCGGGGATTATGCTTTCAACTCAGTGGGACCGAAAGAGTGCGATACTCAATCCCATGGGGGGAAGTGGTACCTTGGTCATTGAAGCCCTTTTACTCAGTCGTGGTATACCCCCGGGCTCGTTCCGGGCCAACTTTGGATTTAAGCAACTGATGCATTACGATCCGGATTTATGGGGTAAGACGAAGGTAAAGCCGTCAGAATACAAGGATGTACATTATCCTGTGGTCTACAATGATAATAAGCGATTTGCCATTAAAGCATTGGAAAGAAACCTTGCCACCAGTGGGTTGGATAAAAATGTCCGGACTTTCCTGGGCGATTTCAAAAAAATGAGGATTCCCGAAGGTCCCGGAATAGTAATCCTCAATCCGCCCTATGGCGAGAGATTGGGTGAGATTGCAGAACTAGAGACTTTGTATACCGAAATAGGTGACTTTTTTAAGCAAAAATGTGTTAATTATACAGGGTATGTTTTCACTGCCAATCGGGAATTGGCTAAAAACATAGGACTGAGAGCCAGTTCCAAAAAAGTTTTTTACAATGCTAAAATGGAAGCCAGGCTGTTTGAATATCCGTTATACAGCGGCAGCAAAAGCACCTCACAATGAAAAAAAAGACCAGGACCTACGCTGAGAGCATATTTTACAGCTTTCCGATTCAACTCCTGGTACTACACTTTCGAAAAAACCAGGTCTTCCTGATCATTTGGTTCCTCATGTTTACCATTATCCTCGGAGGATTCGGCCGCACCATGGGAATCCCCTACTTATTCCTCGATCCTGAATACCTCGACAAGGTAGATTTCTGGTCCTTCCTCATTATGGGCGGCGTAACTGCTGGACTGGCCATAAGCTTCCTGATCACCACCTATATTATCGATGCCCAACGATTTAATTTTCTGACCTGGCTGCCCAAGCCCTTTTCACGTTATTCGCTCAATAATTCGGTGATCCCACTCGCCTTTTTCTTTACCTATCTCTTCCGCATTATTGAATTCCAGAAACAGAATGCCCAGACCACCGGTGAGATCACAATGGATGTCCTAGGGTTTATTACAGGTTTTATTGTCATGACGACGCTCCTGTTTTCCTATTTCCGGTTAACCAACAAGGATATTTTCCGCTATGTAGTCTGCAAGTTGGATGAGAAAATCAAAGAACAGGTCCCTGCAACAAGGCGGAAGTCGATGTTTAAATACAAATCCTTTCGCAAAAAACAGGTGAGAGTGGATAGTTACTTCGATCTCAGAAAGGGGTTTACCAAGGTACCGAATTATGGGGATTTTTACGATAAGGAAACCCTTTTACAGGTATTTGACCAGAATCACTTTAATCTAATTACTGTTCAGCTGGTCATATTTGTGGTACTCCTGGTGGTCGGGCTATTTATGGAAAACCCGGTATTCCAGATACCCGCTGCCGCGAGTTTTATTCTGCTGCTTACCATCCTGGTAATGTTCTCGGGGGCCTTTTCCTACTGGTTCCGCGGATGGTCAATTTCCATAGCGGTCATATTCATCCTGCTAATCAATCTTGGGATCAGAGCAGGTGTGATCAATAAATCCTATAAGGCATTTGGTATTGATTACGTCCGTCCGGCTGCGATCTATAACCTCGATACCATTAGCGCTCAGAACACCAAGAAGAAATTCTCAGCCGATTACCAGAATACCATCGAGGTGTTAGACAATTGGAAATTAAAACAGGAGGAGGATAAACCCAAAATGGTGCTCATTGCCGCCAGTGGTGGCGGGCAACGTTCCATGCTATGGACATTGAATGCCTTACAACGTGCAGATAGTACCGTTGACAGGAAACTCCTGGAACATACTGTCCTGATCACCGGGGCTTCAGGAGGACTGATTGGGGCAAGTTACTATAGAGAACTCCGCCTCAGGGAAATACTGGGTGATCTGGAGGATCGGACCGACAAGAAGTACTTAACTGAAATCGGCCGGGAGAACCTGAACCCTGTTATATTTTCGCTTCTTGTCAATGACCTCTTCCTCGGGTTCCAGAAATTTGACTACGGGGGATTCAAGTATAAAAAGGATCGTGGTTATGCATTCGAACAACAACTGAACCGCAATACCAACGGCTATCTTGATAGGCCACTTTCTGAATACCGGCACTTTGAAAAAAAAGCAGATATTCCCATGGTCATTATGGGGCCCACCATTATCAACGACGGCCGGAAAATGTTTATCAGTCCACTCGATGTAAGCTATATGAATTTGTCGACCATAGATAATCCCTGGTCTAGATTAAAAGGTGTGGAATTCAGGGAGTTCTTCCGGGACTACGGGGCCGACAGTCTGCGGTTCCTCAGTGCCTTGAGAATGAATGCTACTTTCCCCTATGTCACCCCTAATATCACTCTTCCAAGTACGCCTTCTATAGAGATCATGGACGCCGGAATAACCGACAATTATGGGGTGAGCGATGCACTCAGGTTCCTGACCGTTTTCTCTTCGTGGATTACAGAGAATACCTCTGGGGTTATCCTGTTAATCGTCAGAGACAGCCAGAAGAACAGTCCCGTCGAAGAAAAAGAGAATCGTTCACTCTTCCAGAAATTTTTCTCCCCCATCCAGGGATTTTACAGAAATTTCGAGAGTATCCAGGATATCAATAACGACACGGGCCTGGAGTATGTGGTCAAATGGTTCGACGGCCAGATTGATGTAGTATCACTGGAGTATAATTCTGCCAATAATAAGGAATTAAAAGACCGGGCCTCCCTGAATTGGCGCTTGACCGAACGGGAAAAGAACAGCATCATTGAGAATATATATTCTGACCGGAACAGGTCGCAATTGGAGAAGCTCAGGGAAATGCTGGAATAGTGATTGTATGGAATAAATTATATTCGCGAGGCGCTTAATTAACAACAACTATGACAAAACGTGTTATACTACTTTTTCCAATCCTCCTGACCGGTTGGATGGCCTGTGCACAGGAACCGATGAAGCCAAAAGATACCGAAGCATGGGAGCCGGTACCTCCTAAGGTCAAACCAGGGATTTTTGCTTCACCTCCTTCCGATGCCATTGTCCTCCTTGGAAATGACTGGAGTGAGTGGAATGGACTGAAGGACAGTGAATACAACTGGAATGAGCCGAAACTAATCGAGCCGGGATGGGACCTCGTAGAAGGTGTGGCTACCGTTAAGCCCGGGGCCGGGCATATCATCAGCAAGAAAGGATTCGGAAGCATGCAGCTACA
Organism: Flammeovirgaceae bacterium; assembly: GCA_024638265.1. Classification (GTDB taxonomy): domain Bacteria; phylum Bacteroidota; class Bacteroidia; order Cytophagales; family Cyclobacteriaceae; genus JAHEKQ01. Next base: position 5,802 of record JAHEKQ010000062.1, on the reverse strand, counting down.
TATCGAATGGCGCGCACCATTGATGACCGTGGGGGAAGGGCAGGATCGAGGTAATAGTGGAATATTCCTTATGCAGAACTATGAAGTGCAGGTACTGGACAGCTACTCGAGTACAACCTACAGCAATGGACAGGCGGGGAGTATTTATAAACAGTCCATTCCCCTGGTCAATGCTTCCCGGCCGCCCCTGGAATGGCAGAGCTACGACATTATTTTCACAGCCCCCGTATTTGCAGGAGAGACGCTGGTCAGCCCTGCCTATGTGACGGTACTTCATAATGGAGTTTTGATCCAGAATAATGTGGAAATCAAGGGATTCACGAGATTTATAGGAAATCCCGAATACCGGGCTCACCCTGTTAAACTACCGATTGTACTTCAGGATCATGGCAACATGGTAAGCTTCAGGAATATCTGGGTCAGGGAGCTGGATTAGCCCCCGCTGCACGGATATTTCTCTTGAACCCATCAAAACCCGTTCGTTTTACGGCAGACCCGGCAAAGATCTCAGCGAAGATTTCTTCCGTGATCTCTTCCCAGTCTGGTTTCCGTAGAGATTTCAGCGGTTCTTTTGGCTCGAAAGAAGGTTCATTGTGGGACTTGGAAAACCGATTCCAGGGACATACTTCCTGGCAGATATCGCAACCAAAAATCCAGTCCTCCATTTTGCCATCATATTCTGTAGGAATGGCTTCCTTCAGTTCGATAGTGAGGTAGGAAATACAGCGGTTGGAATCCAGCCGGTAGGGTGAGAGTGCATCGGTCGGACAAGCATCGATGCAGGCAGTACAGCTTCCGCAATGATCGGTGGTGGGATGATCGTACTCCAGTTCCATATCCATGAACATCTCCGCCAGGAAGAAATAACTCCCCTTCTTTTGGCTTAAAAGAAGGGTATTCTTTCCGGCCCACCCCAGACCCGCCTTTTTTGCCCACACCCTTTCCATAACCGGGGCGGAGTCCACAAAACACCGCCCGTCGACTTCACCAAATTCTTCCCGGAACTCATTCATCAGCTGTTTCAGCTTTTTCTTCAGCACCTTGTGATAGTCCCTGCCATAGGCATAACGGGCAATTTTATAGTTATCTGTCTCCGGTATTGTTTCTTCGGGGAAATAATTAAATAATAATACCACGACCGATTTAGCTCCCGGCACCAGTTTCCTGGCATCCAGCCTGAGGTCGAAATTCCGTTCCAAGTAAGACATGCTGCCATGGTTCCCAGCATGGAGCCACTGCTCGAGTTTGGATGCCTCTTCTTCCAAATAATCAGCTTTGGCAATCCCGCAGTCGAGAAATCCCAATTCCTGAGATCTCGTTTTCAGGAATTCAGTTGCACGGTTTCTCGTCGAATGCATTACTGGTCGAAAAGACCCCCCGTGGTACCCGGGGGAATAATATTGAGATGTTTGTAGGCCAGTTCGGTAGCCTGCCTGCCCCGGCTGGTACGTTTCAGGTAGCCTTCCTGGATCAGAAACGGTTCATAAACTTCCTCGATGGTTTCAGCTTCCTCTCCACAGGCGGTGGCGATGGTAGAAATACCCACGGGGCCACCTTTAAATTTGTCTATTATGGTCTGAAGTATTCTGTTGTCCATTTCATCCAGCCCTCGCTTATCCACATCGAGGGCATTGAGAGCAAAATCGGCAATTTTCAGGTCGATCACCCCTTTGTTCTTGATTTGGGCAAAGTCCCTGGTTCGGCGAAGCAGGTTATTTGCAATCCTCGGTGTCCCACGACTTCTCCGGGCTATTTCGATCGCCGCCTCGTCCTTCAGTGGTGCTTCCAGTATACCAGCTGACCTTCTGAGAATTTTGGTAAGGTGTTCGGCCGTGTAATACTCCAGTCGGGCATTGATGCCGAACCTCGCCCTTAAAGGTGCTGTTAAGAGCCCGGCTCTCGTGGTCGCCCCGATCAGTGTAAAGGGCGAAAGGGTAATCTGAACAGATCTGGCACTGGGACCCGAGTCCAGCATGATATCGATCTTGTAATCTTCCATCGCCGCATAAAGGTACTCCTCTACTATCGGGTTGAGACGATGGATCTCATCGATAAAGAGCACATCGTGTTCCTCGAGATTGGTGAGGAGTCCCGCGAGATCCCCGGGCTTGTCAAGTACCGGTCCGCTAGTCACCTTGAGATTACTTCCGAGTTCGTTCGCGATAATATGTGATAAGGTAGTCTTGCCGAGGCCGGGTGGTCCGTGGAGTAAGACGTGATCGAGCGATTCTCCCCTTCCCTTGGCAGCTTGCACAAAGATCTTCAGGTTTTCAAGGATCTTTTCCTGCCCGGTGAAATCCGTAAATACCTCCGGCCTTAGGGCTTTTTCAAATTCCTTTTGCTCTTCACTCATTGAGTCGCTATCGCCACTCAGGTAATCTTCGCGCATAGATCCTATTTTGGATTTAAAGATAAGAAAAATTGTCCGAGACCCTGCTCACCAAGATGGCAGGGATATTGCAGTTTTGCCATTTGATCTGAATTGCAGATATTATCTAAATAATGCTGAGAAAGGTAACATATCTACTATTGCTGGTTTCGATCTCTTCTTTCGGACAGGAAATCAAATTGCCAAAGAGGACCGGGCAGAATATCATCGCTATTCCCGGGAGCAGCATGATGGTAGACCAATACGAAGTGACGCTGGGAGACTGGTTTGCTTTCATGCACTCGATGTATAATTCGGGAGTTCCGGCGGAAAACATTGACATGTTTGCACCAAAAGTGGAGGCAGTTCCCGAAAAGCTTCACAATGTCCTGGATGTGTATCTCAGTCAATATGAAAATGAAGAATTCAGCGAGGATTACCAGTCCGGTTCCAATTCCAACGAACCTTTTCCGATCGCAATCGAGGGTGGCCTTGTGGAACTTCTAGAATTCCCGGTTAGTGGCATCAGTTTTCACCAGGTAGAGGAATATTTATTGTGGCGTGGGGAATTAATCAACCGGGATAAGCGTGTGGAAAAGACGGGATATACGGTCCATGCCAGGTTACCGGCCCCCATGGAATGGGATAAGGTCGCCTCTACCCATGGGCCAAGGGATATTGAGAATACCACTATCTACCCCGACTCAATGAACACCCATGGATGCTACCTGATGAACGTTCAGTACAGGGCACCCTGTGAGTCCACACAATTCCTGATCGACCGTTGGGGAGAAGGCCTTTTCCAGGCCGCGAGCTACTTTCCCGATATCAGTGGACTTTTCGATTTTTTCGGTAATGTTGCTGAAATGACCAATCGTGAGGGGATCGCCAAAGGGGGAAGTTTCCGGCACTGGGCCCGTGAAGGCTGGCCCGGTAAAAAAATAAACTATAACGGACCTACCCAATGGCTGGGCTTCAGGGTATGGTTTCAATTTTACAACGAAAATTAAACCCCTAAACTCATCAACCCCCAAACACCCATACTCATACACCCTTACACCCATAAACCCCATGAACCCTTTTCACACCCTCATACCCACCCTACTGGTCACCCTACTGTCTACCCTGTCCTTAAATCAGGTCCAGGCGCAGACCCATGTGGAAGATCCGTTCATCATAGAGAAGATGGGATTATTCAATACCACCGTGATCAGCAAATCCGGTTTCAAGCTCATGCCACTACAGATCGTGGAATACATGGCCGCTGATGAAAACATGAGGTCCTATTCCAATAAGCTGGGAGGTATATTCCTGGTTGAATCCCTTTTCAACGCCACCGGCTCCATTCTCACCGTATGGCCACTGGTTCAATTACATTTCCTCGACAAGTCTCCCAATAAGAATCTCACATGGATTGGGCTTGGCGCTGTCACCAGTGCGCTCATCACCCGGGCTGTATTTATGAAAAAGGCAGTGAAGGCGGCGAGGTTTTATAATAATGGATATTCAGAGACTCCAAATTTGGGGATTGATATTGGAAGTACCGAACATGGTATTGGGCTATTGATTAGATTCTGATTTAGTATACCACAACGACGTGAGCAAATTCAACAAAGGATTTAATTATTGTAAGAAGAAAAACCTACTTCATTGAAAAGCCATTTGATAATCACTTTAACCGCTTTGTTAGTGGGTATGTCTTCAACTGTAAAGAGCCAGGAACAAGATTCTATTCCTTCCCTCGAACTTGAAGCAGTATACTCTTCGCTACCATGGTTCAATGTGAACGGAGGTTTGAAAACTGATTTTGTTTATATGGATAACCTGGATCTTACGGCAAAATTAAATTTTGATAAGATATTCAATTTTGAAGACAGGTTATCAATATTCATTTACGGCTTAAGGAATAGCGGTACGCCGGCGAGTGATCTGATGGGAGACTTTCAGATTGCTAGTAATATTGAAGCCATTAAATCCTGGAGATTATTTGAACTGTTTATCCAGCACAATTTCAATAAGCAAAGGTTTTCCATTCTTGCCGGGTTGTATGATCTGAACTCAGAATTTGATGTACTCAGACCGGGAACATTATTTATCAACAGTTCATTTGGCATAGGGGCAGAATATGCCCAATCGGGGGAAAACGGACCTTCTATTTTCCCGGTTTCTTCCCTGGGAGTTCGATTTGCCGCTATTTTAGGTAAGCGCTCAAAAATCAGAATAGCTGTCCTTGACGGAATACCCGGAGAAACCCGGAATCTCAGGAGTAATGCCATAAGGTTGTCCGGGGAGGATGGAGCATTGATTGCTGCAGAGGTTTCTCTTTACCGGGAAAGTACAGCAGACAATAACAGCCGTAAAATTAATCGCTCTTATGAAGCAAGAAGGCAAAAGGTCGGACGTGAATTTGAAGTGCCCAACAACGATAAGATTAATATCGGAGCCTGGTATTACACCAATGAATTCAGGGAAATAGATGATTCCCTAACATTTTCTAAGGGAAATCTGGGTATATACTTTGGATTTCAGAAATACATCCCCCTTGACAGGGATTCTGAATTTATCTCATTATTTGGAAGAATCGGCCTTGCGAATCCAAAATTCAACAGACTTGGATCCGCATTTTCCGGGGGTATTGTGTTGAGCAATCCCTGGACAGAATGGGAAGACATTTTTGGGCTGGCATTTTCATCAGCGGTAAATGGTAGAAATTTTTTGAAAGCCAATGACAATTCGGAGTTAGCGGAAACTGCATTTGAGTTCACTTATTCACTTCCAATCACATCATGGCTTTTAGTGCAACCTGATGTACAATACATTCTAAATCCATCAACCCAGGTGGACTTAACCAATGCACTTTCTTTTGCGGTTCTAATTCAGGTATTAATTAAGCGGTAATCAACCTAATTGATGATACGCACGAAATTCAAAATATCATCTATTACCCATTTCCTAATTTCCAAATACAGCACCCAACGATATCTCCCAACCGGTAAGATCTACCCGGGCATCAGGGTAGTCTGCGGTAACGGTGTTCAACTGGCCCTGGTTCCCGCCCAGGTAACTGCCTGAGATGGGGTAATTGGCGCCGCCGGAGAGGTAGTTGATTTCGGCCGTGATACCAAACTGTCGATTGACATAAAACAGGAACTCTACACCGGCCTGGTATCCCCAGCCGGGTTTGGTGTCAAAAGCCAGGTCTGAGTTGGCGACTTCCCAGTTTTCATATTCACGTATGGCCCGGTCGAAGTTACCTTCGTTGAGCTTGTTGAACATGCCGGCAAATCCAAATACTCCCCCCTTGAAGGTAAGGGTGGCCTGGTCGCTTCCAAAACGGAAATAAAGCTCGAAGGGTACGTAGATCGTCAGATTAGGACCCAGGAGGGATTTATCACTTTCAAATGGCAACTCAGTTATGTTCAATCCCCCCATCC
>JAHEKQ010000013.1:54876-58272 GCA_024638265.1 Flammeovirgaceae bacterium | reverse complement strand
AATGGAATAGGCATCTTTTGCCGGTATACCGGTCAATTCGATACCGCCGAAAAGCTATTCAAAGAGGCCGCTCAAACCCGTCACAAAGTACTGGGTCCCTCCCACCCGGATTACCTGATCAGCCTGATGAATCTCATGGAACTCTATGATGTCCAAAACGAGCTCGGGGCCACTGACTCCCTGATGACTATTCTCAATGATTATTATACTGAATATGGCACCGGGGACTACCTCGAAGCGAATTTCCTGAATCATTATGGGAGTTTGTTGATGAAGCAGGGAAAATGCGAAGCATCAGTGCAGGCTTATGAAAAGGCTGTGGCCCTGAGGAGAGAAATCTATGGGGCAGAACATCAATTATATGCGGAAGCGCTCAATAACCTGGCTACTGCCTATGTCTGTACCAATGACCATGGCGCTGCCTATGAGGTTTATAAGGAATCCAATGAGATCCTGATTCGGCAGGTTCGCGAAACCTACCCCTATCTCAGTGAAAAGGACAAAGCCCAGTTTTTCCGTACCATCAGCTTCCAGTTTGAGGGCTTTGTGAGCTATGCCGTCAAATGGTCAGAAATCCGGCCGGAAGTGTGGAAGGACCTGTTTGAATACCAGTTGATATTCAAGGGCCTTCTACTCGATGAAACTTCAGGAATCCGCAAACAGGTTGAGTCAAGTGATAATCCTGGCCTCATGCAGGTTTTTGAAGCATGGAAAGCACAGAAGGAATACCTGGCCCACCTCTATTCCATGGACCTCAGTGCATTGGCTCAGCGGAGTATTGATATCCGAACGGAGGAAAATGAGTCTAATGAGCTTGAAAAGCAGTTAATCAGCCAATCGAACAAGCTTGGAGCTGTTATTGAATCGGAAGTAGTGACATACGAGGACATCCGGGGCCATCTGAAGGAAGATGAAGCAGTAGTCGATATCGTTCGCGCTGAAGTCTTCGATCAGGGTAAATGGCAGGACAGTGTGCTGTATGTCGCTTTGATCATCACAAAAAACACCATTAGCCATCCTGAGGCAGTGGTCATGAAAAACGGGAAATACCTGGAAACTGGGGCCCTGAATGCCTATCGCAACCAAGTGAAATTCCGGGTTGAGGACCGCGTATCATACATAAACTACTGGAACGACATTCAATCTGTGCTCGATAGCCTGGGTAACTTTACCAGGATTTATATCTCCCGTGACGGGGTCTATAACAACCTGAATTTGCTCGGTTTGTTGAATCCCGGATCTCAGAATCACCTGATTGACGATCTCGAGATAATCCTACTTTCCAATTCCAGGAATATAGTCAGGGATAAGTTCAGTACCATTGAAGACCTGAAAGAGCGAACGGTGCTGTTGTTTGGCAATCCCGACTTTGACCATCCCTATGAATTTGAGTCCGTACAGCTGGATTCTTCCGTTTTTGCCCCCAAAAGTCGAGATTTCAGCTTTGACAAGGTGGTGAGCCTGCCGGGTACGAAAGTCGAAGTCGAGCAAATCAAAGGACTACTTGAAAACTCAGATTTTGAAGTTCAGTTATTTGAGGAGGCGAACGCTACAGAAAGTGCCCTCAAGTCTCTGCGGAATCCCTCCATTTTGCACATTGCCACCCACGGCTTCTTTCTCCCCTCCACAGAGGTTAAGGATCACCGGATTGAGTCCAATCCCCTGCTGAAATCGGGATTATTATTGGCTGGGTCCAATCAGACCGCAGCCAACCTCGCCAGACCAGTAAAAGGTACGGAAGACGGAATTTTGACCGCCTATGAGGCCACCAATATGTCACTGGTGGGCACCGAACTGGTGGTCTTATCCGCCTGTGAAACGGGATTGGGTGAAATTGTGAATGGTGAAGGGGTATATGGTCTTCAGCGGGCTTTTGGAATTGCAGGAGCATCTTCGGTATTAATGAGTCTTTGGAAGGTAGATGACCAGGCAACCAATGAAATGATGACGGCTTTCTACAAAAATCTGTTGGCCGGCCTGGATAAGCGTTCTGCCCTCAGAGCGGCGCAACTTCAATTGAAGGAAAAGTACCCCCACCCCTACTTTTGGGCGTCTTTTGTGCTTGTCGAGATGTAGTCGGTGGCCGGTGGTCAGGTGGTGGGTGGTCGGTAGATACTTGAATGGGTAGATACTATGGCAAATCAGGTTTCACGCAAAGTCGCAAAGACGCAGAGTTTTAAAACAATCTCCATTCATCATTCTCCATCCTCTTCATGAGCGTCTTACTTCTTGCTTGCTGTATCCTGCATCCTGTCATCAGTTGCCTTCCCCACCATTATTCCGTACACTAATACCCACAAAGAATCCCGCTGCAACTTCTGCATTGAATGCATTCTTTACATTTTCATGGATAATGCCTGCATCGAGTTCAGTGGCGGGCATTGAATAATCTTCGTCGTTGACAAAATACAAACTGAGATCCTCGTCATCCGTGGCCATGATTGATTCCCCGAGGCTGGTAATGCGGAAAAATGGCAATTCGGGGAGTCTACTTGACGTCCTTGAAGTATTGACCCATCCGGTCAACCAGATGCAAAAAGCCCTTGCCCCATCGATATCACTTACCAGGGCCATATTTTCAGCATCCTCCTTGGCGAAGGTCACTTTACCTGTCTTGGTTAAAGCAATACTTGAAGGAATCCAGTCTTCATTGATTGCTTTACCGGGCTTCTCTTCCATATAGCGTTCAAGGAAATAGGCATATTGCTCCACGGTGATGGGATTAAGGCTCACTATTGTTCTATTGATAATTACTTTTTCGCCCAGTTCATGGTATGATTTCTCGTATTGCATTTCGAGCTCAAACCCGGCATTGTAGACTTCCAGTTTCTCTACAAAATCCCCAACCCAGTCCTGGGGCTTGAGGCGAGCTTGGGAAAAGACGGAGTTAAATGTAACTGTAGATAAAGCCGCTAGCACGATGAGGATTTTCTTCATGGGTTTGTGCTTTAGGTTCATCATATATGGGATCTAACCGTGATTTGTAACCGGAGTTTAAGTGTGGAATTTGTTTCACGCAAAGGCGCAAAGGCGCAAAGCCGAAGTACTCCGTGAACTCAAACCACGTGAACCCTTGAACTCCTAGCTGAATTGCTGAACCTTCCGTGAACCTGAGTCTCGTGATCCCTTGAACTCCCGGCTGAACCGCTGAACTGTTGAACAGTTGAACCCACTACTTAACTACTTAACTACTCAACCATTCAACCATTCAACCAATCAACTACTTAACCGTTGAACCTCTCCAAATACACAAAATCACTTAATATATTACATCCGTCGATACAGCAGGTTACACACTCCCTAATAGGGATATTCACTGTTACCAAATAAAAGACCAACATGAAATTGTCGACTAGAATCAGTGTCTTTGTCTTTATCGTACTTGTATTACTTTTT
>JAHEKQ010000013.1:0-54776 GCA_024638265.1 Flammeovirgaceae bacterium | reverse complement strand
GCGTAGACGCGTGGACGGGTAGATGCGTAGATGAGTAGATGGGTAGTATGGATCCAAACGGCATTCCCGTGAACTCTAATCTCGTGAACTCGTGAACTTTAATCGTGAACCCATAAGAAAAAAAAGGTCGCCTAAAGCGACCTTTCCTTATTAAATGCACTGTTAAGGGCATCAATTAATCATCAAATTTATCGTCATTATTGTTGTCTTCACCACAATCAAATGACTGAACGAATGCGTTTTCAATTGCGATTGCAAGGGCTTCATTTTCATTGCCGCGACGGATCCGTACAATTCCGTCATTGTCTGCCACCGCATTATCTAATGAAACGGACGCGAATACTGCATCCAAATCGAGCAAAACCAGGATATTACTTATCGCACCTTCAGGAAGGTTGAAATTGCCTCCCTCCTTTTCGATTTCAATTTCGAATTCCTGGTCGTTGGTATATACAAATTGCACGGGATTCGATCCACCGGATGGAATATAGGTTCCTTCGATTTTCACACTGTGTAAGTCTTCAATAAGCGGAGCCAGTTCAATCTCAAATTCATTGTAATCCCCGGGATTCACATCTGCAAGACCAAATTCAGGAGTGCTTGTTCCTGAGATCAGGTCAATCACGAATTCACCTTCATATTCCAGTTCCTCTTCGAATTCCACCCCGTCTACCTCATTCTCATCTTCCGTTTCTGACTCGAATTCGAGTTCGGTTACGCCAATCAGAATGGATGTAAAGGTGAGATCCGATACTTCAACCCTTCCACCGGAGTTAATATTATTATATTCGGATACTGCCTTGATTTCAAGGCTTATATTGGTTGTTTCATCACTGTTACACGATGTAAACCAAAATACACTCATCGCGATAAAGCCAACCGCTGCAAGTTTGTTTTTCATAGAATAGTCGTTTTTTTAATTGTTTCAGTCTGGGGTTAATACCCCCTGGAATTATTAAGTAAACGACTAAACGAATAATTATTTCAATCTTTCATCAGAATATCCATCATGGCCCTGGCTGACACTTCACCCTTTACTTTGATAAAATCCCTTGGCGTCCGATCTCCTATTTCGTAAGTAATGCTCTCGGCTTTAAATTGCTGGTAAAACCAACTTTTCGATACCGGTTGGCCCAATCCACTGGGTTGTTCATTGATGTCGTCCAACTGAAGTTCATCCTGAATACGGTTTAGCCATTCTGAGGTGAATTCCGGCAACTTGCTGGTGAGTGATTCATCGAATGTATAGTAAACATCCTCCCAGGTACTATGGAAATCAAGTCCCAGGAGAACCTCGTTTTTATTCAGTACGGTTTCCCTGACCATGTGGTCTGCCACCTGCCTGACTTCCGGCTGGTTGTATTCGGCCCAGTCTCTGTTCAGGTCCACCCCTCCCGTATTGTGACGGAAATGTCCAAGGTCTACTCCGTCGGGATTCATCAATGGATATACCATCACACGAAACCTATCCAGGAATCCGTTAGATTCACCTTCGTTGATTATGGTTTCCACAAATGCCTTCATTGCCAGGAATCCGGTAACCTCCGGGGGATGCTGCCGACTGATGATAATCACTGCCGGTTTATCCACCTTCTCCCCTTTCGTGATGTCTATGAAATACAAACTCCTTCCTTCCGCGCTCATTCCCGCCTCGCCACATTCCACTATCACATTTTCACACTGTTCCCGGGTCCATTCTCCCACCCGTCGGTGATCCTGTATCTCCTGGGCTGCCACCCATAAGGTATCAGGACCAATTTCCAATCGCAGGAAAGCATTCACGCTGTCTGGGGCAAGCCTCACCACCGTTGAATCCAATTCAGTCCACGATTCACCGTCAGAGCTTACTTTTGGTGGATACCGGTGAAAATGCTCGGTGTAATTCAGCTCAATATTTACCGTCTTGTCCTCATCGGACCAGATCTTGAAGGCATACCATGGACTGTGATTGATGGGTGTGTTTTCCGGGCTTACGGTTACACGGTAGAGGGTATCGTTGACTTGTTCAAAACTATTGAGCCGTGCTGCGGGAAAGTCATTGGACACCGCAACATCTCCTACCTCGGTAATTCCCCTGGATTGATATTCGATATCTCTGGTCCGCGTATCAACAGGATCGGGATATTCTTGAATATCTGCAGTGAGTTTTTGTTCCTCCTGGCCGGTGCATGCAATAGACAGGAAAATGATGATTATAAGTAGATTCTTCATATGTAACGGTTATTTAACTGCAATTTAATCCTTTAATCAAATTGGCTATTGAGATTCGGCTTTGATGACTATTTTTGATCTTAATTAGAATTAAAACCATGCTTATGAAAAAGTCTAATATCTGGATTTTCACAGCCTCCCTCCTGTTTGCCTTCCTGGTAAGCGGTTGTACTGGTAGTGGTGAAACAACCAGTGAAACACAGTTTTCAATTGATTATGAAAAGTACGAGCTCGATAACGGGCTGGAAGTCATTTTACATGAAGACAAGTCGGATCCCATTGTATCGGTAGCTATTATGTACCATGTGGGATCTAACCGGGAGAAGCCCGGTAGGACCGGATTTGCTCATCTCTTTGAGCATATGCTATTCCAGGAATCTGAAAACGTCGGACAGGATCAGTTCTTTAAAAAGATCCAGGATGCCGGTGGAACCCTAAACGGGGGTACCTGGAACGATGGTACTGTTTATTATGAAGTCGTTCCAAAGAACGCACTTGAAATGGTCATGTGGCTGGAATCTGACAGGATGGGATTCCTGATCAACACCGTCACTGAAGCCGCATTTGCCAACCAGCAGGAAGTTGTTCAGAACGAGAAGCGACAACGTGTTGATAACAATCCTTATGGTCACACAGGTTACGTGATCGACAAGGCGATCTATCCCGAAGGACACCCCTACAACTGGCAGGTAATCGGTGAATTGGAGGATCTTCAGAACGCTACAGTTGCCGATGTAAAAGATTTCTACGATAAATTCTATGGCCCCAATAACGCTACACTTGTAGTTGCAGGTGATTATGATGAAGAGGAGACTAAGGCTTTGATTGAAAAGTATTTCGGTGAAATAAAGAGACGTCAGGAAGTCGCTCCAATGGAACCCCAGAATGTCACTCTCAGCGAAACCAAGAGATTGTACCATGAAGATAATTTTGCACAGGCACCCCAGTTGAATATGATATGGCCTGCAGTGGAAGAGTACAGTGCGGATTCCTATCCATTACAATTCCTTGCACAACTGCTTTCCAGCGGAAAGAAATCACCTATGTACAGGGTTATTGAAAAAGACAAGGAATTGTCTTCTTCCTATTTCGCTTATCCTGATTCGCGTGAGGTAGCGGGAACCTTCCGGGTTTCTGTAACAGGAAACTCAGGGGTAAGCCTCGACAGTATAGAGCAGGCTGTTTTTGAGTCACTGGCCCTATTCGAGGAGGAAGGTGTTTCAGACAGGGACCTCGAAAGAGTTAAAGCCAGTCTGGAGACCGGGTTCTATAACCAGATCGGAAGTGTGCTCGGTAAATCCTTCGGACTTGCCCAATACAATGTATTCAAAGGCGATCCGGGCTTCGTCTCCCAGGATATCGAGAATATCAAGGCAGTGAGCAAGGAAGATGTGATGCGTGTTTATAATGAGTATGTCAAGGACAAAAATTATGTCATCACAAGCTTTGTTCCTAAAGGTCAACTTGACCTGGTGGCCAGGGATTCTGAACAAGCCCAGGTAGTTGAAGAAGAGATTACCGAAAATGTTGAAGAAGAAGTTGCTGAACTCAATGCTGAGTTTGAAAAAACTCCCTCAGAGATCGACCGGACTACCGAGCCTGGAAAAGGGGAACAGCCACCGCTGAGCATCCCTTCTACCTGGGAAGCTGAATTGGGCAACCAGATGAAGGTTTGGGGAATTGAAAGCAATGAGATTCCACTGGTCAACTTCAACCTTGTCATAGAAGGTGGTCATTTCCTCGACAACATTGATAAGAACGGTGTAGCCAACCTGATGACCGATATCATGATGGAAGGTACAGCCAATAAAACCCCTGAGGAACTCGAAGAAGAAATTGAGCTTTTGGGTGCAAGCCTAGGAATGTATACCGGAACAAATTCCGTTACCATTTATGGCAATACACTGGCCAGGAATTTTGGAAAGACAATTGACCTGGTTGAGGAAATCCTCCTGGAGCCTCGTTGGGATGAAGAGGAACTTGAGAGAATCAAGACTTCCACCATCAACAGGATCCAGCGCAATAGTGCGCAACCCAATTTCATTGCGGGAAGTGTATACAGGAAAATGCTTTACGGGGAAGATCACATCCTTGCCTACGATCAGTTTGGAACAGTAGATCAGGTAGAATCTATTACTATGGACGATCTCAAAGCTTTTTACGAGAAGAACTACTCCCCTTCAGTATCTGATTTCCATGTTGTTGGAGATATTACCCAGGATGAAGTTATGGAAGCACTCAGCGACCTGGAGGCCAATTGGGCAGCAAAGGATGTAGAGTTCCCCGAATATCCCGATCCTGCTGAAAGGGATAGTAACGGACTCTATTTCGTGGATGTACCCGGGTCTAAACAGTCAGTGATCAACATTGGATACCTGACTATTCCCAGGAGCCATCCAGACTTCTATGCAGCTGAGGTCATGAACTACAAGCTCGGGGGAAGTTTCTCCGGGAATGTAAACATGGTTCTCAGGGAAGAGAAAGGATATACCTATGGAGCGAGAAGTGGATTTTCCGGCAGTAAGCGGTATGGTACTTTTACAGCGAGTTCTTCGGTAAGGACTAATGTCACTTACGAATCAGTGAAGATCTTCGAGGAAGAAATCTCTAAATACCGCGAGGGTATTGAGCAGGAAGACCTCGATTTCACAAAAAACGCTTTGATCAAGAGTAATGCTCGCAGGTTCGAAACATTAGGCGCCCTCTTGGGAATGCTACAGGAGATGAGTGCTTATGAACTTCCTGAAGATTATGTCAAACAGGAGGAAGAAGTGATCCGCAGTATGACCCTTGATCGTCATAAAGAGCTGGCACAGCAATATCTCAATCCGGATAAGATGATTTACCTGGTGGTTGGCGATGGTGCCACTCAATTCGACAGGTTCTCCGATGCCGGATTTAATGAAGTACAATTACTGGATAAACAGGGTAACCCGGTTGAAATGCCAACCCCGGTTGATGTCCTGAGATAGAATAAAATCTGACTAATACTGAAAGGCCTTTCCATATGGAGAGGTCTTTTTTTGTAGTTTTGAAAAAAGGAAAAATTATTATGAAGACAATTAAACTACTCACTTTAGCCTCAATGGCGGCATTAATGCTTGCCTGTGGAGGCAGCAAGGAATCTGCCGCAGACGAATCTGCTGAAATGCCAGTTGAGGAAGCGGTCGTTGAAATCGTAGGAGAGGAAGTTAACTATTCCGCTGATAGTGTAACTATGAGTGGATACCTGGCCTACAACGCCTCGAACGAGGAAAAGAGGCCGGGGATCATTGTAGTACACGAATGGTGGGGCCACAATGATTATGCGCGCAAACGAGCGGATATGCTCGCTGAGCTGGGTTATACGGCCCTTGCAGTTGACATGTATGGTGATGGTAAGATCGCAGGTCATCCAAGTGATGCCGGGACATTTGCTGGTATGGTAATGAGTAATATGTCTGGAGCTAAGGAAAGGTTTATGGCTGCAATGGAAGTCCTGAGGAATCATCCCAGTGTAGATGCCGAGCAAACCGCGGCCATCGGGTACTGTTTTGGCGGCGGTATCGTACTCAACATGGCCCTGATGGGTGCCGACCTTGACGGAGTGGTGAGTTTCCATGGATCATTGCCTGTAGCAGATCCTGATCCTGAGACAGCAACCACCAGCAAAGTCCTCGTTTGCCACGGAGCCAATGACTCATTTATTACACCTGAAACCATAGAACAATTCCAGGCACTGATGTCCAGTGAGGGTATTGAAATGGAGTTCGTTGAATATGCCGATGCGATTCATTCTTTTACGAATCCCGGGGCTGATGCCATCGATGAAGAGTTCGGAATTGGAGTCGGGTATAGCGAAGCTGCTGATAAGCAATCGTGGGAGGATATGAAGAGGTTTTTGGGAGAGATATTTTAGTTAAAAGTTAAAAGTTAACAGCTAACAGTGGTAGATGGGTAGATCCATTTGCGCCCAGGCTTCGGTGGATACATGGGTAGATGGGTTGGTGAGTTGTACTCGAAAATATTAGTAAATAAAAAAGCCAGCATTGGCCGGCTTTTTTATTGGTTAATCTAATCTTTAGTTACCCTCCTCGGAGAATCCGAGTTCTTTCATTTTGTTCTGAACTTCTTCGGCTTTGTCGTAGTCCTTTAACTGGACATAGATATACTGAAGCGTTTCAAGGGTAGTCCTGTCTTCAGGCTTCATCTCCCTGGCCTTTTCCCAGAATGGAAGTGCTTCCTTGGAACTCACTTCTATTTGCTTTACAAGTTCTTTTTCTTTGGCCAAGTCTTCCTTTGAAATTCCCAGGTTGTTTCTTTCAGTGGCCAGATCCACCAGCTTGTTTCGGTACATTACTCCCAGATTGAAAAGTGCATTGAAGTAATCGGGATCGACTTCCAGGGCCTTTTCATAAGACGACTTTGCCTGGTCCATGTCCTCAAGCTTTTCATACATTACTGCGAGATTAAAGTATAGCTCGGGATTAGTAGGCTCAGCCTCAATTTGTCTTTTAAGTGCAGCAATTGCATCATCTACCATGTTGAGATCAAATAACAATCTGAACTCCCAATCCTGTAAATCCTTATTTCCGGGGAATTTTTCCATGGATTTTCTGATGAAGGCAAGTGCTCCTTCTTTATCATCCCTGTCATTGGCCATCAGGAAGGCGAGCCTGGTGTAGGCATCAATTTCCGTACCTCCAGCATCTGTATAGGTCTTAAAGTTATTATACGCGATATCGTTCTTCTCCAAACTAATGGCTGCAAGACCTGCGTAGTAATTCCCGGCAATAGAATCCGGTACCAGGATGGAGGATTTTGTAAATGCTTCCAATGCTCCTTCGGTATTGTCCTGCTGGAACGCATCAATTCCCGCATTTACATAAAACGCCCAATAATTGGTTTCTACTTGCGATTGTGGCAGTGGAAATCCCCCTGTAGAAATAAAGTTCTCACCACCGCTTCCTTTTAACTCTCTTGCTTTCATGAAGGACTCACGGGCAACCGAGATATCTCCTTCATCCATTCCAGTAGTATCCATACTTGCATAAACAAGCCCTCTCAAGAACCATGACTTACTGTCCTCTTTGGTTTTCTCGTGAATAATCGCGTTATCTACAATTTCTTTTGCTGTGGCAAATTCTCCATTTTTCCAAGCTGCTTCTGCTGCGCTGAGTTTAGGCTTTTTCATCTTTTGTGCCTCAACCATTCCGTAACCGGCGGTCAAAACCATCAAAATCATCAAGATCCGTCTCATAATCAATTCTTTAGGTATTAGTATTCTAAGTTAGTTTAAATAAAATTATTTTTCTTTCTCCTCAGTTGGTGAATCCGCTTCTTCCGGTTCCTCTCCATCAATTTGTTCAATTTTCTCCACTGAACTTATCTCATCATCATCGCTGAGTCGTATGAGCTTCACTCCCTGTGTCGCCCTTCCCATTATTCTCAAGTCTGCCACTTCGAACCTTATGGTGATACCGGATCGATTGATAATCATCAGGTCATCAGTGTCAGTCACCTCCTTTATTGCAACAAGCTTGCCAGTTTTATCAGTAAGGTTTATCGTTTTGACTCCCTTCCCTCCTCTTTTGGTAATCCTGTAGTCTTCTACATTGGATCGTTTGCCATAACCTTTTTCAGATACTACCATCAGGGTCGCATCATCCCTTGCCACACAGACCATTCCGATCACTCGGTCATCTTCTCCCTCAAGCCTAACTCCACGTACACCTGCAGCTGTTCTTCCCATGGGGCGGACATCGCTTTCATGAAAATGAATAGCCTTGCCAGATCTCTTTGCCAACACTATGTGGTTATCGCCATTGGTGAGCTTCACCTCGAGTAACTTATCTCCTTCTCTAACGGTAATAGCATTAATTCCATTAGAACGAGGTCGTGAATAAGCTTCTAAAGCAGTCTTTTTAATCACACCTTCCTCTGTGGCCATGATGAGGTAATTATTATTGATATAATCCTCATCGCCGAGGTCAGCAACATTAATTACGGTTCGTACTTTGTCTCCCGGTTCTATATTGATCAAATTCTGAACTGCTCTTCCTTTACCCGTCTTACTTCCTTCGGGTATTGCGTACACCTTAATCCAGTAAACCTTTCCAAACTCTGTAAAAATCAAAAGATAATGGTGAGTATTGGCCACAAATAAGTGCTCGGTGAAATCGTCATCCTTGGAGGTTGCACCCCTGGATCCAACACCACCCCTGCCCTGGGTCCTGTATTCGGATAACCCGGTTCTTTTTAGATAACCGCTATGTGAAATGGTAATGACCATTTCCTCCCTTGGAATAAGGTCCTCATCCATGAGTTCTTCTGCAGCATGGTCGATTTCCGTTCTTCGGTCATCACCGTACCGCTCCTTGACCTCTTCGAGTTCTTCCTTGATCATGTTCATCCTGATCTCCTTACTCTCAAGGATCTCCTTCAAGCGTGTGATTAGTGCCATCACATCTTTGTATTCGCTTTGGATCTTGTCTCGCTCAAGGCCGGTTAATCGCTGCAAACGCATCTCGAGGATAGCTTTTGCCTGGATGTCGGAAAGTTTGAATTTTGTGATAAGTCCTTCCTTAGCCTCGTCGGGGTCCTTGGATTTCCTGATCAATTCAATTACCTCGTCTAAGTTGTCCAGGGCAATCAGGTAACCTTCAAGGATATGGGCCCGTTTTTCAGCTTCGTTGAGTTCGTATTCAGTCCTGCGAACCACCACTTCATGCCTATGCTCGACATAGAGCGAAATCAAATCCTTTAGATTCAGCGTTTCAGGTCTTCCTTTTACCAGCGCTACGTTATTTACACCGAAAGAAGACTGTAGCTGAGTATTTTTGTAGAGATTATTGAGGACTACTTCGGGAACGGCATCCCTTCGCAATTCATATACGATGCGCATTCCCCTACGATCGGATTCATCACGAATTGCGGTGATACCATCAATTCTCTTTTCGTTAACGAGGTCTGCAGTCTTCTTGATCATACTGGCCTTATTGACCATGTATGGAATTTCAGTCACAATGATTTGCTCTTTCCCTGATTTGCCTGTTTCAATTTCAGCCTTACCCCTCATTACAATACGGCCGCGACCTGTCTCAAATGCCGATCTGACACCTTGCGAACCATATATTATACCCCCCGTGGGAAAGTCCGGAGCGGTGACATACTCCATCAGCTCCGGAATTGTAATGTCGTTGTTATCGATATAAGCATTAATACCATCTACCACCTCGGTTAGATTGTGTGGAGGCATGTTAGTGGCCATTCCCACAGCAATTCCCGAACTTCCATTTATCAAAAGATTGGGAATTTTTGCGGGTAAAACGCTGGGTTCCTTTAGGCTATCATCAAAATTCGATTGATAGTCGACGGTATTCTTATTAATATCGGTCAGCAGTTCTTCAGCAATTCTCTTGAGCCTCGCTTCCGTATAGCGCATGGCAGCAGGTGAATCCCCGTCTATGCTTCCGAAATTACCCTGTCCATCTACCAGCGGATACCTCAGTGACCACTCCTGGGCCATTCTCACCATAGTATCGTATACAGAGGAATCACCATGAGGGTGATATTTACCCAATACCTCTCCAACAATCCTCGCAGACTTCTTGTAGGGACGATTGTAATTTACCCCTAGCTCAAGCATTCCATACAAAACCCTGCGGTGAACAGGCTTCAATCCGTCTCTGACATCGGGTAGCGCCCTGGAGATAATAACCGACATCGAATAATCGATGTAAGCCGAGCGCATTTCATCCTCAATATTTATAGGAATTATATTTCCGTCCTGGTTCTCAATTTCTTCCGACATGCACTAAAAAAATGATGTGTAGCTTTGGTTCAAATGACCCTGCAAGTTACGTAAAAATTCCAGTGATCTTTAATAAAAATCAATACAAAATCATGGAATAATCTCATCATCTACTATGCCAGAAAACGATTGCTAACGTAGTATAGAAGTTGAAGTAATACTTTAATAAGGATTCTTTTTCCTCTTGTTTTTTCCCTTGTACCTGATAAGCTGTGGATAGTTCTCTCCGTAGTTAGGATTTTGTCGTTTCCATATAGGGAACATTCGGCTCCTATACTCCTTATCCCCATGTAAATGATCGATCTGAACCTGGCATCTTTTCAGTGGACAGCGGCGCTTCTCTGGCAGTCTCACAATGGCACCAAACTGAACGTTTAGATTATTGCTCCGGTGTCTGAGTGAGCTTGAAGTCTCTGGGATAAGTAAATTATAAGATCTTAATTCAAACGAAGGCCTGATGAATATCTTAAAGTATTCAGCCTTGTCATATTCAAATCCTCCCCCCAAATTAAAGAAGAGGCTTTTTTCCATTTGTGGACGGTTGAATTTCCTTCCGGGGTTCCAACCTCCTATTCTCAGATCACCTGAAATAACCCAATCACCCAGTCGAATAGCATCAGCCCCTACCATTCCATAGTATTTTCTCAACCAGGTAAAACCCATAGATGGATTATAAATAATGTCAGGCTCCGGGAACTTGATCAATGTGAACTTTCCAATAATCTCCGGTTGGATCCAATATCCGCCTCCCACTTTGAATCGATCAATCCTGATAAATGCAGCCGCATTGATGGGAATACCGGTAGATACGTGGCGGAATTTAAGCTTACTTGAATCGCTACTCACCAGGTAATCCCCTGCAGTCAGTGCAAAAGGCCCGGATCCTGCTGAAGTATTAAACCAGCTGGTCAGTGAACTGTTTATTGAATTGGTGCCCGAATTGTAATCCGCAGGATTAAGAATTCTCACTCCTGATGCCCCTGAATACACCGCATATCCATCGAGTTTGTGGGAATAAAATGTCCTTGAATAACCAGGAGTAATTTCAACATTGACTTTGGTCAGAATCTTCCGCAACCACCCTTGTCCGCCCGGCTCATGATACCATCCGGGGGGTGTCCTGACAGGCTCCCTTTCCTTCATCAATCTTTTGATGTGCTTCTCCTGCTCACGGTTTTGACGGTTCTGTGAGGAAACCGTATAAGCCATAGAACAAAGAACCAGGATGGGCAGCAGCGACCTCAGTCTAAAAAATGTAAGCATTAGCTTGCTCATGCGGTATGAAAAGGCAAAAATGATGCTATTTCACCTTAAATGTAGTAAGAAATGCCTTAAATACATTCAAATCATCGATTTCAAGCTTCTTACCAAGATCAAGGACACATTCATATTCCACTTTTGATATTTTATGTTCCCCCACGATTTCAACTTCACCCTGAAGGAAAAACGAAGATAGATAACGAACCAGTATAAATGGAACATGCATTAATTCAAGAGGAAAGCTTTCAAAGCTGATCTCTGATTCGTTTTCTATGGTGGTGTGAACACTGGACTTGTCAAAGGTATTGTCCATTACCATTCTTATCACATTAAGAAAAGGTGCTTCCCATTTGTCAAAACTCTTTATAAGGAATTTCATTCCCCTCTCTACGGGGTCTTTTTTAAGAAAATATCCACCTTTGGACATTTTCCGAGCTGCCTTATTCAGCGCAATTTCCTCAAACAGACTGATATTGTCATTCGCATTGGCAATTGCAACGGATGGGGTCATCAGGATCAGCGAAAGAAAATCATGATCACTGATCTCGAGGAACTTTGCCTCGGTGGTAATGAAATCTTTTTTTACTTCCCTGACAGCTTCGTCAACTTCAGGGATATTCATAAAAGTGCTTACCTCGTACTCGCTAAACATAACGGCTCAGAATTATTTTTTAAATATAGAAATTCTGAGTGTTGTAGGAGGAAAATACGGTTGGGAATTTATCCCTGCTTATTTAGGTTCCCCCGTGGAATTATCTTCTTCGGAGCTATTCTTCAACTGTTCGAGGATCGCTTCGTACCGCGCTTTCACCTCAGCATCCGATTTCAAAGCTTTCCTGATTTTATTATAAACTCTTCCACCATCCCCTACATAATCCTTGGCTAATGAGCTAAACGTTGACTTTATTGAAGCGGTCATGGAATCCTTATACGCATCCACTTTCTGTAGAAACATGACTTCTATCTCAGTAGCTTCAGCCTCTGCCAGCTTTACCGAATCCTTACTGATCTTGTACAGATTGTTATAGCGGGAAGGTGCTATATCTTCAGTAGTAGATACCATGTCCTTTATCGTTTGGCTGACTATTCCCTGAAGCCGATCAAGGGAGTCCATGGCTTCCGCGTACCTTGTAAGTTCTTCATCAGATATTTCAGCTGTTTCCTGGGCATTTACAAATCCAACAGCCAAAAGCATAATCATTCCTGTTATCCAGTATTTCATAATTCTTCCAATTTTCAAAACGCGAAAGAAATAAATCAGTACTGGAAAGCTCTTTTAAAAAGTTTAACCGGACAGATAATTCTCTGACCGGATTATATCCCTTACAGGTTAATTGAAGCCTTAAGATTAAAAAACCTACCGGATAGTGCATTGGGAACAGCGATCTGCTGATTTACGATATCTGTAATCCAGTTGTAGGTAATTACATTATCCACTCCCAAAACGTTCAGGATTTCCAGTGAGATAAATACATCTCCAAAATCAGGGTTAAATTCCTTAGTAAATCCCAGGTCCAATCGACGGTAAATCCTGCCCGTGAAAACATTCCTGTTCGATAAATCTCCCGGCGGACCGAAGGGTAATCCCGTGCCCACCTGCAGATTCATCGTCACTCGTACGGATGGATTATTTGGTAAATGATCGCGAAATAATATACCGAGTGTGAGTCGCTGGTCAGTGGGTTTTCTAATCAGTCCGCGTTCATCTCCATCGATATCTTCCCGGGCCGATAATACACTCATCGAAAACCATGATTCCGTTCCGGGAATAAACTCTCCCCCTATCCTCGAATCAATTCCCTGGATACGGCCGCTTGCCAACAGATCAGGTAAATATCTTACACGAACGTTCTGAATATCATAGGGGATTGAGTTTCTAAGCTCCTTCAGGTAGGCTTCGACCTTCCACTGAAACGGTCGTTGCCAAATTTGAAAATTCCGGTCATATCCCGCAATGAAGTGAATGGATGACTGCGCTCTGACGGTATTCAGCATCCCATCATTCCCCCTGAGTTCGCGGTAAAACGGAGGTTGATAATAAATTCCGGTGGCCAGCTGTATTTTTGATCTCGGCGATAACCGCTGAATAAATCTCAACCTTGGAGCAACTAACCATTCATCACTGACACCCGAATAAGTAGTTCGAACACCCCATTCCAGCGTCCTGTCCATGCTGCGGATCTGATGGTTAAGGAAAAATGCCAGTATATTGTAAGACAGCTTGTTATCGGAATCAATTCGCTCTAATGAGGTTACATAATCCGAAGAATCTACAAAGCTGTATTCATCGACGACATCGTCAATATCGACCGTCTTATAGTCAATACCCCAGGAAAGATCGTTATTCAAATTCAGTTGATGATCCGATACCAGGCGAAAATCAGAAATAGCGGCATTGAGTTGATTTCTTCCGTAGCGGTATTCAGTTCCGATGCCGCGGGTGATAAGGCAATCCTCATTGCCTGATCCTCTGTCAATGTCACAGAGTCTGTAGCCCCCTTCCACATCGACGGATTCCTCTTCAATTGAATTCACCCTTGAGGCTACAAGATTTACCTGCCAACGATCAGACAGGTTTTGTTTAATAGTTATTGCACCCTGCCAGGTATCATAGTTCATTATTTCCCTTCCTTCATAGGCTACGAAAAGTCTGAATGATTGATTGAACGTACCAAATTCAGAAGTCCTGCTCGATGGGATCACCAGGAACCGGTTTTGAGCATAGTTTAGGAATAAGGAAACATTGGTATTTGTAGTGGGCGAAAAATTTACAATGGTCTGGATATCGGCAAACCGAGGTTGATATTCACCTTGGGTTTCAAAGGTATTCAATAGATATTGAGAAGACTTATATCTAATTCCACTTAACACGCTCCATTTATTTCCCTTCATGCCAGCGGTCAGGTCTCCTCCCAATAAACCTGCAGAAGCTCTAAGCGAATTCCTGTTAGGTTGCTTGTATTGAGCTCGTAAAACAGAGCTTAGACGCCCCCCGTAAACAGAAGACCAGCCTCCGGTACTAAATTCGACGTTATCGACCATATCAGAGTTTACTGACCCCAACCCCTCCTGGCGACCATTACTGATCAGAAACGGCCTGTAAACAGGTATCTCATTGATGAATATTAGGTTTTCATCAAAATTGCCCCCCCTCACAGAATAATTTGATGATAGTTCATTATTTGAGACCACCCCGGGAAGGGTCTTAAGAATCGAGTTGATATCGTTATTTCCGGAAGGCGCTTCCAGAAAGGATCTCCCTGAAATAGAGATCAATCCAACGGTTTGCCTGGGATTTCCAAGTATCTCGACGGGGTTGAGAAGGGTACTTTTATCCTCCATCCTGATATCGAGATCAAGGGTTTCATCTTTTATCCAGATTCCTATTGATTGGAACGAAACATGCAGGAATTCCACCCAGACGGAATCAGAAATATAAAGCTGAAGTTCAAAGAGTCCCCTTGAGTTCGTCGTTGTTCCAACCGTCTGATCCTGAACCTTCACGGCCACACCTTCTATAGGGGTACCCGACAGGTCGGTGACCGTCCCACTGATCATTTGTTGGGCAAATAGAAAAGTGGTCCCTGCGAGAATGAATACTATTGACAGAAATATGCGACGGATCACAAACTGTCAAACGTTTTTTAGTTCATGTATAGTGTGGACGGGGTCGTCAGATTTGAAGACAAAGCTCCCTGCTACGAGGACATCGGCACCTGCATCAACCAGTTTTCTGGCGTTCGAGGAGGTAACACCACCATCGATCTCAATTTTGGTTTGCGTACCATGTTCTTCTATTATCTTTTTGAGTTTAGTGACTTTCTGGTAGGTCTGTTCGATAAATTTTTGTCCACCAAATCCGGGATTTACAGACATTAAACATACGAGATCAATATCCATAATGACATCCTCCAGCAGTTCCACAGGAGTATGGGGGTTTATAGCAACACCGCGGTTTACGCCCAGGTCTTTAAGCTGTTGAAGATTTCTGTGGAGATGCGGGCATGCTTCATAATGTACGCTGATAATACTCGCCCCTCGTTTAGCGAATTCCTCCACATATTTCTCTGGCTCCACGATCATTAAATGTACATCCAGAGGCTTCTCTGCCATTTTATTCATTGCCGAGACTACGGGGAGGCCGAAGGATATATTTGGGACAAAGACCCCATCCATAATGTCAATATGGATGTAGTCGGCCTCGCTCTCATTCAGCATTGCAATCTCTTCATTAATTCTGCCGAAATCACAGGCCAAAACCGATGGTGCAATTAGCGTATTACTCATTTGAAATGGTTGATGAAATTATCTGACAAAGATAGAAATATTGCTCACCTCACCACTATTCTGCGAGTCAATAGCACATCCCCATATTGAACCCTTAAAATGTATAGTCCGTTATTAAGGCCCCCAATATCCAACACCTTCTCAAAATTTGCCCAGCTGAAATTGATCCCTCCTTTGCTTACCTCCTGTCCATTCATATTCACCAGTGAATAATTAATGGAATTGATTTCAAATGGGTCTTTCACCTTAAAATAAAGCTTTGCCTCGTCAACAGGGTTAGGGAATATCCGGATATCTTCTACCTGGTTATTGGTTTCGAGATAATTTACCACACCATAGTAATGCGGGATTCCGTAGCCATAGAAATTATCCGGAGAAAAAGCGCGGTCGGAGGACATACGTATTGCATTAAGCAATTCTGTGGAAGTCAGTTCGGGGTAGCGCTCCCAGAGCCCTGAAGCCAAACCGGCAATCTGCGGTGCGGATAGACTTGTACCATTTTTGGTTACAACCTGATTTTGGCTGTTAAGCAATTTAACCCCACTACCCATCGCCATTACATCCGGCTTAATTCGACCATCTTCGGTAGGGCCCAGTGACGAAAAATTGCTCCTGAGCCCCTGGGCAGTAACTGAGCCTACAGCAAGACAGTCTATACAATCTCCGGGCATTGTTACCTTCTGCCATGAGTTTCCCCCTGAATTTCCGGCGCTGGTGACAAAAAGAATTCCCCGTTCTGCCGCCCAATTGGCCGCCTTGGTTACGATTCCCGTATTCCCATCCAGGTCACTTGTGGAATAAGATGGTGAAGGTGAATCAAAATCGGTATATCCCAGGCTGGCAGTTATTATATCAGCACCGGCACTATCAGCCCGTTCTGTAGCAAAAAGAAAGTTATATTCCTCAACACGGTGCTCTGATCCGACATCCTCAGTTAAATACAATAAGAATTTTGATTCTGTGGCTATTCCCTGAAAAGTCCCGGCAATTTCAGCCGCTAGAATACTCAGAACGTAAGTCCCATGTGTATTACTTATGTATACTCCTTGTTCATTCCCAACATAGTTCCATGTTTCAGTAATCCCCTGCTGATCCCTTAGGCCCGTGAAACCCTCCATCGTGTTTACTCCGGGAAAACCTGCATCCAGGATAGCAATGGTTACACCTTCTCCCCTCCAACCCTCCTGGAACATCTCGGTTGTTCCGATGAGATTATTCTGGACCGCCGTTTCCTCGTCCTCAAGATCCTCATATTTACTGGTGTTTGCCACCCTGCCTCCGGTCAGAGGTGCCCCCGGACCGATCCACTCCACCGACTGTACGATTGGAAGTCCTTCCACCTGGTCAACCTGCGCTGCGTCGGCCTGAATCATTAGCCCATTCATCCAACGGCTAGCATAGTACGTCTCGGCACCGATGGCCTTAACCTGGCTTATATAATCAGGATTAACCGGAAGGTCTGTAGCAGTTATTTCTACTCCATGATGTGCCCTGCGGTCTATACTTTCCTGTGACAGAAAATCCAGGGGCTGATTGACTGTAAAAGGTGACCCTTCTTTGTCATTAAAAAAAACCATGTACCGGTCCTGGGCGTGGGCTGTAAAGCACAGGAATATCACCACATATGTTAACCATCTTCTCAATTCAGATTCCATTCAACCAGGCTAATCACCTTATCAAACCCGACATCCACCTGTTGATCACCCAGGCAAGAGGGTTCCTGACAGTAAATATAGTTCTTCTCTTCCGACTCGACCAGGCCAATGTCTTTTTGAAACACCTCTGTCCGATATTCAAGTTCTACAATAAAATCCTCATTGTTCCATTGAGTAACCCTCGTAGTCTGATCAAAATCGATGTTTTCTTTACTTAGAAATGAGATTCCTACTTCTTCCATTCGAAACTCCTGTACCGGATCCTGTGAAAATGCTGTTCCGATCCAGGTTTTCCCCTCTTTAGGTGGAAATACCCAATTAATACTGATTTTGTCATCTATGGTAAACAATACTCTCTGCTCTGAAACCTCAATATTCCAGACTAATTCCAAATCCCAATCCTGGTCAAGATCCACTGTCCTGAACCTGTAAACACTGTATCCATTCCCTGCGTCGACTAGTGAGTCTTTCAGGTAGTAGAGCGAACTAACCACATTTCCAGGAGTATATTCATTTTCTTCTACCGAGTAGGTCCAGGTATTACCTGCTGTAAGGTTCATATAAGATAGTTCCGGTTGGGGCAATGGATTTACTTTATCAGTACAGGAAATGGCCACCAGGCTCAACACACACCAAAAAATCAATCTCATAACTATTTATGGAATCTGAACACTATAGGTAACATTTATAATCTGAAATTAGATTATTTTTACCCCAGAAAATTTTTCAAAATGGCTTTAAAATCGTTTGTAAAGGTAGGAAATATCACCAATCTAAGTGATGCTCGGTATTGTGCCGGAATGGGTGTGGATCAGCTTGGGTTCAATACCGATCCAGACTCGGAGTCTTATGTCAAGCAGGAGGATATCGAATCCATCCGGGAATGGATTAGCGGGGTTGAAATAATCGCGGAAGGTAAAGAGCCTGAAATTTCGGAACTGTTTGATGGAATTCAACTCAACCTTTCCCAGGCACAAGATATTGGATCCCCACTTCCCAGAGTGATTACTGTAACGATTGATGAGCTCAGATCATATCCGGAGTTGCCTGATAACACTAACTATATCCTATTAACAGGGACTGATGCAATAATCAGCAAAAGTGACCTGGATGAACTTAGCACGTATAGTGGTAGTAGTAAAATCCTACTGGGTTATGGCTTCACTAAGGACAATGTACTTGAGTTAGTTGCTCACCCTGCTATTTCAGGCATTGCCATGAAGGGCAGTGAAGAAATACGTCCGGGATATAAGGATTACAATGAATTAATGGACATCCTTGAGGTGCTCGAGGACGATCCCTGGGATTAACCGATCTTGGATTTCACGAGTTCAGAAAGCACAATCACTCCTTCTCGTAGGTAGGTGTCTTCAATTTCAATAATATCTTCCAATTCGCCTTCCTTAACAATTTCTGTTCCCAGGTCATTTCCGCTTTTACTTCTCCTTTCCCTCTCCTTCTTTCGTGATTCTTCATTCAAACTTATTTTCGTATCGTTCATTGAGTCACGAAGTTCGTTTACGTCTTTAACCAACTGCTTAAGCATAGGATCGTTCTGAAGGCGATTAGAATGACTGGCATTCAAGCTGGCCAACAAATCGCCGGAAATCTCATTGGTACTCGAAAACTTGGTCTCTTTTATCTGATCCCATGGCAGTGCGCTCGGCTGGCTGCTCTCACCGTACTCATCTGCATCAAAAGCAGATGGCAAAGTTATATCAGGCATCACACCAAGGTGTTGTGTACTACTTCCGGTAACGCGGTAAAACTTCTGAAATGTGATTTTTAGTTGACCGAGTTTCTCTTTTTCGCGTGGCAGAAAGCGTTGCAGGTCTATTATAGTTTGAACAGTACCTTTGCCAAAGCTTTGTTCACCGATCACTACGCCCCTGTTATAGTCCTGGATTGCTCCTGCAAAAATTTCTGAGGCAGAGGCGCTGAAGCGGTTTATCATTACTGTCAAAGGGCCATCCCAGGTAATATCCGGGTCTTCGTCCTCATTGATATCTACTTTATTTACTGAATTTTTCACCTGAACCACAGGACCTTTCTTGATGAACAAACCTGTGAGATCAATGGCTTCCTTGAGCGAACCACCCCCATTATCACGTAAATCCATCAAAACGCCATCAACTTTCTGCTCCTTGAGGTTCACTAATATTTTCTTTACATCGCGTGTGGTACTGTTATAATCTGTTTCACCCGCCTGGGCTGCTTCAAAATCCCAATAAAACCCGGGAACGGTAATTACACCCATCTTGAAATCCTTGCCGTCTTTCCTGATTTCATAAACCTTGCTGGTAACTTTTTGATCCTCAAGCTTAATCTTCTCTCGTTGGAGCGTAACCAATTTCGTGGGGCCATCCAATCCTGATTCCGCGGGAATTATCTGCAAAGTCACCCAGGTTCCCTTTGGACCCTTGATCTTACTCACTACGTCATCGAGCCTCCAACCAATCACATCTTCCATCTCCGCATCTGCTTCCCTGCCTTGTCCGACGCCTATAATTCGGTCTTCGGGATGAAGTTGATTGCTCTTATATGCCGGACCTCCCGGGACGATCTCAACAATTTTGGTGTAGTCATTTTCCGATACAAGTCGAGCACCAATACCCTCTAATGACAGTGTCATATTTTGCCTGAATCGCTCGGATGTTACAGGAGAGAAGTAATTGGTATGTGGATCATATGCCTCGGCTACCTGGTTCATAAACAACTGGAATACATCCTCACTCCTGTACTGCTTCAGTCGTTTTTCAAAATTGTTGTAACGGTCTGTGAGTGCCTTTCTGATATCCGCTTCTTCTTTGCCATTGAGCTTGAGGCTCAAGTATTGGCTTTTAATAATTTTGCGCCAGAGATCATTCATTTCCTCCTCTGAATCAATCCAGGCTATTTTTTCACGATCCGTTTCGTAATCTTCATCCAACGTAAAATCAAACTCATAATCGAGTAAATTTTCACGGAGATATTTCATCCTCTCATCAAATCGTTTTTCGAACACCTCATAGATTGAGAATGCCGGCCTGACATTTCCCTCTTTGGTCAGGTCATCAATTCGATGTTTATAGTATTTACGAATAAGTGAGATGTCAGACTCATAGAAATATTGTTTACCATTATCCAGGTTAGCGAGATAGTTATCAAGTATTACGGCAGACAGGGAATCCTCAAACTCCACTTTTTTAAAGTGGTACATATCCAATAAACGCACAACGGTTACCGCTTCCTTTGTATAGTGGGGTTTTACTTCGAGCCGGTTCTCTTCTTCCTGGCCGAAGAGTATACCCGAGCTGATCAGTAAAAACCCGAAAAACAACAATAATCTCCTCATAACTATCTTCATGAATTCTTTAAGAGGTACTAAGCAGAAAAGATACCAAAAAATTTAAGCTTAGCCCATTACTTCTTTTTAACCCGCGAACACAAAAAAAGGTTGCCCCCAAACAGGGCAACCTTATATATTTTTTGGAATAGCTTATTCAGCTACCTTATCGTAATCAAATTCCTCCAGGAATTTAGTGGCCTGGTCAACGGTTTGAAATACATATACTTTTTTGTGTCCGTCATTTGCAGTGATTTCAACCTCAACACTTGCCACCAGACGCTTGCCTGCAAACTTCACTGAAGTCGGATCAACATGATCGATCTCGCCAGACTTAAGTGGTGCAATATCATGCTGAGTAGCTCTTATTGAACCACAGTAAGTACACTCATAATGCTTAACAAGTTCACCTTCTTCCGTATCGGTGGGTTCAGACAGGATTTCTTCCTTAATTACCCTCATGGTGAAGAATCCGCAATTGTTACATTGTACCGCCTGCAAATGACCTTGGTACTTCTCGATTTTCACATCTCCCGTTTCTTCGTCAATCCAAACATCGTAATCCACAGAGAATGCTTCCTCTTCCGCCTGCATTCCTTCATCGAGGTGAACATCTTCCTCCTCTTCGGAAAGAAGCCTCATTTTATTTCCTGTTTTTGGATTAATCCGGGGAGTATACCTCCATTTTTTCAACTTCTTATCTAGCGTAGCCGGATAATAATACAACAGGATCAGATTGGCTACATAACCGACAAGCGTACCCACAGCTATTCCCATAAATGCACGCATGGAAAACCAGACCCAATCAAAGTCACCCACAGCATACAGGTTCACAAAGGCAAATACTGCAATTGCAATCATATAAAAACTGGCCCTATAATGCTTAATTTCCTTTTCCCTGACATAGTCATATTTGGCCTTGTATTCGCTGATACCGGCATACCTTATGAGGTGAATGATATACCATATGATCGCCAGTGCTACAAGACCCAGGGCAGACCATAACATGATATCATGGTAAGTCTCTAGGAAATTGTTCATTTTTTCGTCCTTCATAGTAACGCTAGATTTGTTAGTGGTAATTAGCTAAATATTGCTTAATTAAACAATTTACATAGTTAAAATCGTTCGGTGAACGATCTGTAAAAAAGGTTCAAATGCAATAATACAAATTCTATAAATCAGATAGTCAATTCGGAAATAAAAAAAGGGGCAAAAAGCCCCTTTTGATTTTGTTTAGTATCTGCCGTAGTAATTCCTGATCTTCGTCATTAATTGCTGGAAGATTGGCCTGGAGAACCCAATGAACATATCCTGCTCAGATGGAGGTATTTGTTCCCTTTGGGAGACTATCTGCTTCTGTTCTTCCGTCAATGCTCTTTCATCACCATTGAAATAACCCCATTGCGACATCCAAATATGTTCCCCCGAAAATTTATCTGTTGCAACAAGTGAACCGGTATTAGCTTCCAGAATCTTCATATCAAGAGTTCCTGTACTTCTCACCGTCTTTTCGAATATGAAAACTTTTGCCTTTACGGTGGTGTAAACATTGATCGTGGTATCTATAGGCATAAAGTCTGAAGTCGAAGCCGTAGAGTATGGTGTTTCAATCAATAAAGGATTTCCGTTTCCGCCTTTCTTCTTTTTCTTTTCACCGGACTTCTTCTCTTCTCCGCCTTTCTTCTCTTCTCCGCCCTTCTTATCTTCTCCACCTTTCTTAACTTCTCCACTTTTCTTATCCTCTCCTCCCTTCTTATCTTCTCCGCCCTTCTTCTCTTCTCCGCCCTTCTTCTCTTCTCCGCCCTTCTTATCTTCTCCACTTTTCTTATCTTCTCCACTTTTCTTATCTTCTCCACTTTTCTTATCTTCTCCGCCCTTCTTATCTTCTCCGCCTTTCTTCTCTTTCTTCTCTTTCTCATTTCCTCCCTGGTTGTTACCAGGTCCTTTCTCAGCTACTTCATAACCCGATCCATCACATCCTCCAATGGTGTCACCATGTTGAAGATGTGCCTTCAGCGAATAAACTGAAACCTCAAGAGTATTGGTGTTTCCGCTATTACCTGCAACATGGCAAACCCGAACCTTTCTGTTCTTTGATGTGCCACATGGATAAACAGAACTTCCCTGGTTGAGGTAGTCAACCAAGTCTTCCACTGCAACTGATTTAGTTTGGTTAGCCTGGCAAATTTGTACTTTTTTTCCTGAGTAGGTTGTCTCTCCAGTATTTCCAGTATTTCCAGTATTTCCAGTGTTGCCAGTGTTGCCTGTCTCACCTGTTCCACTTGTGTTATTGGTAGTAGTGGTATTGTTTGTCGTATTCGACGTATTGGTATTGTTCGTCGTATTCGTCGTATTGGTATTGTTTGTCGTATTCGACGTATTGGTATTGTTCGTCGTATTCGTCGTATTGGTATTGTTTGTCGTATTCGTCGTATTGGTGTTGTTTGTCGTATTCGTCGTATTGGTATTGTTTGTCGTATTGGTTGTATTGGTATTGTTCGTTGTGTTTGACGTATTTGACGTATTCGTATTATTGACTGTGTTGGAATTATTAGTATTGTTTACAGTATTTGTAAGATTCGAAACATTGTTTTGATTATTCGAATTATTTGTGTTGGCCGCGAAAGTCGCTTCACCAACTTTTACACTGTCCTTTGAAGCCTCTACTTGCTTTTCGACAAGATATACCTCTCCTATCGTGAACTCATCAAAGCTAAGTTCCAGCACATGATCCGGATTCATGTTGAGATCCATCAACTCTGCTTCAGTCATAAACCTTACAAATTGATTAATCGGAGCATTCTTCAACTCTTCATGGATCTTGTCCTCAAAGAAATTCGCACTCAACTGAACACGGGCATTTGTCACAGGAATCGGTGCGATTAATACTTTAAGTGTAGCGATCCAATAGGCTTCTTCCATTTTCTGGATTACATCCTTGTAGCTGTTTACATAGGTATTGGCATCCTGGAAGGCCAAATATGCCTCCTTTCCCCCTTCTCGTGTACCCTTCGCCAATTCTACGAGTCCAAATTGGTAGCTCTCCTCAGCTGCATTATTCCTTGCGGTTTCTAGTTCGTCGTAATAATTCTTGGGATCAGATACCACTTGAATTGCCCCTGGTGCTGTCCGGATTCCCTCATACATTGAATTTATTGAGATATAGGCATTGAGAATTCCACGCCATTTATTGCGGTCATTCCTGGCCTGCAGATTTGTAACTTCAGTCTCATAATAGTTCAAAGCCAATGGATAGGCCATTCTCAAGGTTTCCTTTGACTTTTTGTGATTGGGATTCGACCTCAGTCGATTTACCGATTTCATTACCGATTGGTAATAATCACCTCGCTCCAGGGCCTTTTTCCCAGAACTACAGGAACTTACAATAGTGAGTACTGAAAGCAGTACAATACTGGCGAAGAAGCCAGATTTTTGAAAGGTGTACACATACTTCATAGTTGACACAATTTACTTTTCACAATTTCGTACAAAACCCCATTGGATAAAAGGATAAAACCAAGTTATTCCTACGAGGATGGTACATGCGATTCAAAAAATGAGCCAAAGTCTTTCCAAACAGGGCAATCCGGGTTGTGAAACGAGTGAAATATTCAACACAATTTTATAACCATGCTCTACCGAACATCACATAATATGAGCAGTATTGTAATATCTGTGAGCACTTGGCCTCTACTTTTCATTAAATTGGAACCTATGAAAAAAATATTTTTTCTTCTATTGATTATTGTCTTTCTCTATTCATGTAATAATGAAGAGGGAATGTCGGATGGAATACGGGAAGACCACCTGCACCGACTTATTAAAACGCTTGCCTCAGATGAATTTGAAGGGAGGAGTCCATCAACGCTGGGTGAAGAACTGACTATAAACTTTCTAGCATCTGAATTTGAAAAATATGGTGCAACTCCCGGTAACGGAAATAGCTATTTTCAGGAAGTTCCACTGATCGCCATGAATGGTAGATCAACTCCCATAAATATTAAGGGAGAAGAAAGTTATCAATTTGAGTATTTAAATGATATGATGGCTTTCACCGAACGTATCGAGGATACTGTTTCTATTACCGATTCAGAAATAGTATTTGCAGGATATGGTATTGTCGCCCCGGAATATGATTGGAATGACTATGCCAACCTGGATGTGGAGGGTAAAACAGTATTGGTACTTGTAAATGATCCCGGTTACTATACCGAAGACCCCAATTTCTTCAATGGCAGGGCCATGACCTACTATGGGAGATATACTTATAAGTACGAGGAAGCAGCCAGACAAGGTGCTGAAGCAATCCTTGTAATTCATCAGACCGGGCCTGCCGGTTATCCATGGGAAGTCGTATCCGGAAGCTGGTCAACCACGAGGTTCGGCCTGGTATCCCCTGACAACAATATGGGAAGGAGCGCTGTTGAAGGATGGATCACGGAAGCAGCAGCGATCAAGCTTTTCGAAAGTGAAGGTCTCGATTTTATAGAAGTTTCGGAAAGAGCTGTCGACCCTGGATTTGAGGCAGTATCACTGGATCAATCAATGAGTATTGAAGTAATTACCGAATTTGAAAGGTCGGTCAGTAACAATGTCGTAGCACTTATCGAAGGTTCGCAACGACCTGATGAATATATTATTTATACAGCACATTGGGATCACCTGGGGGTCAATAAGACTTTGGAAGGGGATCAGATATTCAACGGCGCAAATGATAATGCAAGCGGAACTGCCAGTCTTGTTGAACTGGCACGCATTTTTAGTGAAACGGAACCCCACGAGAGATCTATAGTAATGCTCGCGGTAACGGCCGAAGAAAAGGGTCTCCTTGGATCAAAATACTACGCCGAGAATCCAATTTACCCATTGGAAAACACGGTTGCCAATCTCAACATGGATGCCATGAATACCTTTGGGCCAACGGTAGATATCGCAGTAGTCGGTTATGGTAACAGCGAATTAGATGAGTATCTGAAAAAGCATGCTGAAACTGCCGGACGAACAATCAAAGCTGAATCTAGCCCGGAAAAAGGGTATTATTTCCGTTCGGACCATTTCAATTTTGCCAAAGTGGGTGTTCCGGCCCTGTACCTTGATAACGGTATTGAACATACCGAAAAAGGTGAAAGCTGGATGATGGAGGAAATGGAAAATTATACATCCAACCGGTACCATAAGCCAGCTGATGAATATACTGAGGACATGGATTTGAGGGGGCTTACTTCTGACCTTCAACTGTATTACGAAATAGGTCGGGACCTTGCCAACAACGACGATTGGCCGGAGTGGAATGAAGGCGTGAGTTTTAAATCAATTAGGGATAAGCAAAGAAAGTAATATGAAAAGGATGTCAATAAGTTTCCTGTTTTTGTTGTTGGGTTTATTCACATTTGCCCAGGAGTCAGGACTTTATTCTAGTTTAAAATTCAGGAATGTAGGGCCGACCCGTGGGGGAAGGTCTACCACTGTGACAGGGGTTGTGCAATCTCCAGGCACGTTTTATATGGGGACAACCGGGGGTGGCCTTTGGAAGACCACAGATTACGGGATCAATTGGAAGAATATCTCCGACGGATACTTCTCTACCGGTTCTATTGGTGCTGTTCGGGTGGCTCCTTCGGATCAAGAGATTATTTATTCAGGTACGGGATCAGACGGAATCAGGAGTAATATTATTGTAGGTAAAGGGGTATACAAATCTTC
Organism: Flammeovirgaceae bacterium; assembly: GCA_024638265.1. Lineage (GTDB taxonomy): Bacteria > Bacteroidota > Bacteroidia > Cytophagales > Cyclobacteriaceae > JAHEKQ01. The sequence goes on along the minus strand of JAHEKQ010000013.1, from coordinate 28,540 downwards.
AGATGCGGGTAAAACATGGGAACATATTGGCCTTGAGGAAACAGGGCATATCGGAGCAGTGGAAATTCACCCGGAAAACCCTGATGTCGTATTTGTGGCTGCCATTGGACAGGCTCATGCACCCAATAAAGAGCGTGGTCTTTTCCGTTCGACGGACGGCGGGGAATCGTGGCAGAAGGTGTTATATATTGCTGACACGATCGGAATCGTCGACTTTGAATTCAATCCTGATAATCCAAACGAAATGTACGCCTCTGCCTGGCAGGTAGACCGTAAGCCCTGGACCATTAAGAGTGGTCCTTATGGGGGTATTTGGAAATCTATTGATGGCGGTAACAACTGGTTTAAACTAACAAGTGGACTTCCAAGTAAAGTAATTGGAAAAATAGATTTGGCAGTTACCCCTGCCAATCCCGATGTTTTGTATGCGCTGGTAGAGGCACCGGAGGGTGATGGAGGATTATATCGTTCGAATGATCGGGGAGCATCTTTTGAATTAATGTCTGCGGACAGGGGAATCCTGGATCGCCCGTTTTATTACTGCAATGTTGATGTTAACCCTTTGGATGAGGAAACGGTTTTTGTCAATTCCACACGATTCTATCGAAGTTTTAATGGGGGTAAGGACTGGAAAACAATGCGTACTCCACATGGGGACAACCACGACATCTGGATTCACCCCACGGATACAAGCTTATGGGTGCAGGCAAATGATGGCGGTGGCAATGTTACGTTGAACAATGGTGAAAGCTGGTCTGTTCAAAGTAATCAACCTACAGCAGAACTTTACCAGGTTGAGGTTGACGATCAATATCCCTATTGGTTGTACGCGGGACAGCAGGACAATAGCACAATTTCAGTACCCAGCAACCCTCCATTTAATTCTCCAGCAGGGCCCAACGGGTATTGGATGTCAGTAGGTGGCTGCGAAACAGGTCCTGCAGTTCCAAAGCCAGGTGATCCCAACACAGTCTATTCCAATTGTAAAGGCAGGTTTGGTGTATATAACAAAATCACCGGCCAGGAGTCGCAATATTACGTCGGAGCTTCCAATATGTATGGTCATAATCCCAAAGACCTCAAGTTCCGCTTTCAGCGCGTGTCGCCGATTCACGTCTCCCCGCACAACCCCGAAGTCGTATATCACACATCGCAATATGTACACCGAACCCTGGATGATGGTAAGACGTGGGAAATCATTTCTCCCGACCTGACCGCATTCGATCCTGAAACCCAGGTAATATCCGGTAATCCGATCACTCGGGATGTTACAGGGGAAGAATTCCATAGTACAATTTATGCGATCAGGGAATCACCTATTTCAAAAGGTGTGATTTGGGTTGGATCAAATGATGGACCTGTCCACGTAACATATGATAATGGTAAAACCTGGACGGATGTGACACCCGAGGGTATTGGCCCATATGGCAGGGTAGATAGTGTGGAACCTTCTCCGCACGACGAAAACAAAGCCTTTGTAACGGTATTAAGATATCAATTGGGAGACTGGAAACCCTATATTTTCAAGACCAATGACAAAGGAGAGTCCTGGGAGCTTATCACAAATGGAATTCCGGATGATTATCCGGTCCGCGTTGTACGAGAAGATCCGGAGACTGAAGGACTGTTGTTTGCCGGAACTGAATTTGGACTCTATCATTCACATGATGATGGAGAGGAATGGTCTGCATTTCAGCAAAACCTTCCTGTAACACCAATCACTGATATTAAAATATTCAGAAATGACCTGATTCTTAGTACCATGGGAAGGTCCTTTTGGATTATGGATGATATTTCAGTTTTAAGAAAAGTTAATAAAGAGCCCGATCAAGTAACCTTATTAAATCCTGAGGATGCTATAATGTATAGGTATCGAAGTAGAAATTCTACACCCTCCTACTCTACTCCCGGTGTTAACATCGATTACTACCTGAAAGATTCAATAAACAGTGAACTTACCATCAATATTTTGTCTTCTGATGGTGCAATTATTAACTCATTTACGAGCAAAGCAGGTGACAGAAGTAGTCCACGCAGCACAAGTATGGCCACCGGGTTTTCATTTGGGGGCTCATCTCCTTCGCCCGGTACAAACCCCGGTTTCAACCGTTTTCAATGGACGTTCAATCATGTAGGGCCTTGGCATGAGAATGAATCAAGAAGTGGTCTTGGAGGACCAAGGGTAAGCCCGGGAGATTATAAGGTCCAACTTAACGTGGATGGCAAACTATTTGATAGTGAAGTAAGAATATCCCCTGATCCCAGGCTTAAATACGCAGGTATAACTGTCCAGGATCTCAAAGCCCAAGAAGAGTTGAATTTAAAGATCAGGGACCTGCAGAGTAAGGTGCGTTATATGAACGGTAAGCTCGAAGAAATGAAAAGTGAGTATGAGGAGAAGAAGAGAAAGCCGAGAAAGGGATTTGAAGAATTGTACTATGAAATAAATAGCCGGGAAGGACGGTACATGGTTCCAAAATTGGAAGCCCAGATAAACTATCTGGCAAGCATGCTAAGAAGGGCTGATCAATTACCGGGAAAAGATGCTTATGATCGTTTTGATGAGCTATCTACAAAACTGAATTCACTAATCCCTGAGTGGGAAAGGCTGACAAAGGAGAAAATGGATGATATTCCACTTAATTTATCTAATAAATAAAAAGACCTATGAAACTATACGTTTACCTATTTGCATTTTTCTTATCAGTGCCTGCCTGGGCCCAGACTACCTGGTCGCTTGATAAATCACATACCAATATACGCTTTTCAGCGACCCATATGGTCGTAACTGAGGTAGATGGCAACTTTACTGACTTTGATGGCAAAGTTGTAGCGTCAAATAAAGATTTCGATGGCGCTCAAATTGAATTCAGTGCAAACGTTGCTTCTGTTAACACTGGAAATGAAAGGAGAGACAATCATCTCAGAAGTGACGACTTCTTTAATGCAGAAAAGTACCCTAAGCTTACTTTTTCAGGTATGCTGCAAAAGGATGGAGATCAATATTTTCTTGTGGGTGACTTTACTATCCGCGATGTTACAAAACAAGTCAAGTTTCCCACCAAATTCAATGGAACTGTACAGGGGAGAAGAGGTATGAAAGCCGGATTTAAGATAACAGGTTCCATAAAAAGGTTTGATTACGGGTTAAAATGGGACAATGCCATGGATTCCGGTGGATTGGTAGTCAGTGACGAAATCTCCATTACCTGCAACGTCGAACTCAACGAAGTAATTGAGAACTAGTTCAAGTCAATTGTGACAGGGCCATTGTTGTAAAGCTTAGAGCAAGGAAGAACCCCATCATATCTGTTACCGTGGTAAGTATCGGACCGGAGGCCAATGCGGGATCCACATTCCATTTCTTCAGGATAAGTGGTAACATTCCTCCGAGTGAAACTGCTACCATGGTATTAAGGCAAAGAGCAGCCCCTATTACCAGTCCCAAAATAACACTTCCCTGCCATAACCAGGCTACCACTCCAATCAGCAGACCCAGGGCCAGGCCATTGATTATACCTACGGAGATTTCCTGGACCCAAACCCTGAATACCTCAAAAGGCCGGACCAATCCCAATGATAATTCCCTCAAACTCACGGCCACTGCCTGGTTTCCGGAGCAACCACTCATATCCGATATCACAGGGAGGAATACTGCCAATGCGATCACGGCACTTAATGTGTCTTGGTAAAGCGCTATGACACTTGCAGCAATAATATTTAATATTATGTTCACACTTAACCACGACAATCGTCGTCGAGATCTTAACCATACTGACATGGTTCTTAGCTCCTCCCCTCCCACAATACCCTGCGTCTCAAGGAGTTCAATATTAGATCGTTCTGCTTCAGTTTCCCTGATATCTTTCCGAAGTACTACCCCAACCATTTCATCGAGCTCATTGACGACAGGTACCCCATAAAAATCGTGTGAATCGAAAAAATTAATCAGCTCATCAATATCATCGAGGTCCCTTACCGTAAGGGCATCCCGGATAAGAATTTCTGATAACCTTGTATTCCTTGGGGACAAGATGAGGTTACGCATCTGGACTACCCCAGCGAATTTTCCAGCGGCTGTTACATAGATGTACTGGACATTGAACTTTTGGTACTTTTCTGCCTTCTCTCTTAGCTCACCAACGACTGCTTCGACCATTACGTCTTGATCAAACGAGAGAAATTCAGTGATCATCAAACCACCAGCGCAATCAGAATCATACTGGATCAGTTTTCTCAGTGAATCCTCCTCTTCGAGTTGACTGATAATAGCCTCTGCGTCCTCATCATCCAGGGCCTTGAGAATATCCACCCTGTCATCACTGGGCAGTTCCTCGATGATAGTGGCTGCATCACTTGCTTCAAGATCCTCGATAATAGTAACCGCCTGGCTTTCCGGGATATCATTTAAGACTTCTGCAGCATCTTCCGGGTTTGCAATCGAAATGAACTTCATTCTGTCCTCACGAGACAGGTGGTTCAAGGCTATACGGATATCATCTGCATCAGACTTCTCAACAAAGGACAAAACAGCAGCAGTATCATCTGCTTCAAGAAAATTCTCCAATTCCTGCCAGGGCCGCAATTCTTCCTTTTGGATGCTTTCTTCAGTCATAATAGGTTTGGGGTTAAAGCCTAATACTAATGAAAAATATGTATATTAAATATCAACGAAACTACTCATTCTATGCGATTCGCTTTCACACTTATAATGCTAATATTTTACACCACCGCTTGTGCCCAATCCAAAACGGAAGAGACAAGTATTAAGATTGCCGTCCTGGCTGCTCCGGCTGATCAAAGGGACGGTGCCACCGTTCTTGGATTTGATGAAAATGGTGAATTCGTAACACTTCGAAAGGGGTCAAACCAGACCGTCTGTATTGCTGATGATCCAAAAAGGGATGGAATCAGTGTAAGTTGTTACCATTCCAGCCTAGAGCCATTTATGAAAAGAGGTAGGGAATTGAGAACAGAAGGTAAAGGAAGACAGGAGATATTTGAGATCAGGGAAAATGAAGTTAAGAGTGGCCAACTGAAGATGCCGGATAAGGTTACCCTACATGTATTATCTGGCAGTGATGCCGTTTACAATGAAGAAACCGGGACACTTGAAAACGCAAACCTCAGGTGGGTTATCTACATTCCCTATGCCACTACTGAAAACACCGGACTACCACTGGCTCCTCCGTTTCCGGGTGCTCCATGGTTAATGGATCCTGGCACCCACCGAGCTCATATCATGATCACACCCCCAAAGAACTGAAAGGATTAAGGTGACCTTAATCACTCAGCTTGAAGTAGCTGCCATTTAATTTTGTGATATAAATCAAGGATTATGATCTCAAAGTGGATTCCGGCTTTTTCATGGCTTCGCACTTATAACCAGTCCCAGTTAAAGGGTGACCTTTCGGCTGGGATCACTGTAGGCATTATGCTTATTCCGCAAGGAATGGCCTATGCAATGCTTGCAGGCCTACCCCCAATTTATGGCCTTTATGCCTCTACTGTTCCGCTATTCATCTACGCTCTGTTCGGAAGCAGTCGACAACTCGCCGTAGGACCTGTTGCCATGATCTCACTTCTCGTTGCTTCGGGAATCAGCCAGATTGCTCAACCCGGTTCTGATGAATTCATAAGATTGGCCATTCTATTGGCTGTTATGGTTGGAAGCTTCCAGTTTTTAATGGGATTGTTTAAACTTGGCTTCCTCGTTAACTTTCTAAGCCACCCGGTGATCAGTGGATTCACCTCGGCTGCTGCCCTGATCATAGGTTTCAGTCAGTTAAAACATCTGCTGGGATTTAATATTCCCAGGAGTCACCATATTCATGAGATTATTACCAATACTGTTGCAGGGCTCGAAAATACGCACATAGTGACCTTTATTATTGGAATTTCGGGGGTCATCCTGATCCTGGTTCTCAGGAAAGTGAGCAAATCTATCCCGGGGTCCCTAGTTGCTGTTATTGCCTCGATCCTGGTGGTAAAACTTTTTAATCTTCAGGATGCCGGTGTCGCTATTGTTGGAGAAATTCCAGCCGGATTACCAAGCCTTAATTTCTCTTTTGAGGGATTGGGCCAGTGGAGGGAATTACTACCCATAGCATTAACCATTTCGCTAATTGGGTATATGGAATCAATAGCGGTTGCCCGCGCCATTCAAAGCAAACACAAAGATTATGAGGTCAACTCCAACCAGGAGTTGATTGGTCTTGGACTTGCTAATTTATTTGGATTCTTTTTCCAATCATTCCCCACGACGGGAGGGTTCTCCAGGACAGCCGTAAACGACCAGGCGGGAGCAAAAACTGGTATGGCATCTCTTATCAGTGCTGTTCTGATCGTGCTTACACTTTTATTTCTCACACCACTTTTCTATTACCTACCAAATGCGATCCTTGCTTCAGTGATTATGGTCGCTGTATTTGGACTAATCGACTTTAAAGAACCTGTGAGACTTTGGAAAACAGACAGAACTGACTTTGTGCTTTTACTGATCACTTTTGTTTTCACAGCCTCCCTGGGAGTCGAAATTGGAATTGGCATAGGCGTGATTCTATCACTGGCCATGGTGATATACAGGAGTGCTTATCCACACATGGCAGTATTAGGAAAGATTCCGGAGACGACCATTTACAGGAATACCGGCAGGTTTCCCGAAGCTATTATTGACAAGGAAATACTAATTATCAGGATTGATGCCCAGATGTTTTTTGCCAACAACAGTAATATCAGGGACAGGGTAGAAATTGAAAAAAAGAAAAAAGGTGAAGCACTTCAATTGATTATATTGAGCCTTGAAGCTGTCAGCAATATGGACTCTTCGGCAGAACATCACCTCGAAGAATTGATTTCAGAATACAGGGACGAGGGAATAGAGGTTTACCTGACTGGAACCATAGGACCTGTCAGAGATGTTTTTGCGAGATCCGGCTTTTTTGAAAAAGTCGGAAAAAATCGATTTTTTAATTATATAGATGAAGCAGTTCAACATTTCAAGTCTGATTCCCCTACCCAAAATGGTCAACTCAAAGATGCCGCCCTCCAGGCTGATGAAGATTATTAGGATATCTGTTATCCTTACTCTGTTTGTATTGGTAAGTTTATCGGCAATGAGCCAGTCGTCAAGCGATAGTTCAAAAGTTAAATTGTCTTATGGCTTATCGGCCAGGAATTACTTCATGGCTACTGTAAATCCTGGTGAGGGTACTGATTACTATGCAAATGTTACCGGGATAAGGGGAAGAGTGAAGTTATCATTTGGAAAATCATTATCAATCAACAGCGAATTCATTGGCTCTTCCAGGGTCTTCAGCAATGACATTGCAATGGAAGACCCAATTGCTATGAGATCCTCCCGTTTTGAGCGCCAGCTAACTGGGTTCCTCGAACCTATGAATAAAAGGTTCCTGGGCACCATAGATGTTCTTAACCTCAATCTCAGGAATGCTAAATACGATGTGAAAATTGGGAGGTTTTTCTATAACTCCCCATTTATTAATAAAATGGATGGCAGGATGAAACCCACGGCAGTCCAGGGAATCAATCTCTCATTTTTTCCAAACTCAAAAATTTCTCTGGGAGGTTCCTACCTTCAAAAGTTTACAACATGGGGAGTTGAAACGTGGAAAAAAACAGGGAACATCATCGGGCATTTTGGCAATGGATTTGATCTTAATGGAAACAGCTTTACGTACCGTGACAAAATAATGTCTGATGGAGTGGTGGTAGGATTTGCTTCCGTCAAGCCTGCGGAAGGACTAAATATTCAAATGTGGAATTATGCAATCCTCGATGTAAATAACTCAATCAATTTAAAAGTTGACTTGAGTAAACAAAATTGGATTTTAGGTATTTCAAGTCTTTTTCAACGACCTTTAGGTGGGTCTGACAATGAGATATATTACCGTTCTGATGAAAGAACCAATGCCGTTAGCCTGCGGGCTGGCTACAAAATGGATAACCTTCAGGCGATATTGAACTACACGCGTGTCGGTAAGGGCGGACGATATATTTTTCCAAGGGAGTTCGGTACGGAAAACGGCTTTTACACATTTCTTCCAAGGATGCGTATTGAGGGTTTCGGGGATGTACATTCCTGGATGGGGAGCATCCGGTTGACCGGAATAGATAATTTCACCCTTAATACCTCTTATGGGATTAATGTACTTCCTTCAAGCAGTAACTATAGACTTAATAAACTGGGCTTTGACGATTACCACCAACTGATGCTGGATTTTCGTTATCGGTTAAAAAACGACAAGGCTAATTTCCGTTTTCTCTACATAGCGACTAATACCGGTGGAAGAATTGAATTCCCCCAATCATCTTTCAATAAATACTTCTTTAGGCATTTCAACCTGGTATTGAACTATATCTTATAAAAAAAACCGTCTTCCGACGGTTAGATTTCAGTTGTCAACTTTCATTCCTTTAACCTTAGTCTTTTTCTTCTTTGTTTTGCTCTTGAAAGTATCCTTAAATTCAACTTTTGTAGTCTTACCCTCTAATATCTTGAACTTCTTTTTGGAGTAAGTCACATAACCTTCTTTGTCTACCTTTAATTGATAATACTGGTTCTTATCATAATTAACAGGGCTAGTACGATAAAAGACCAACAATTCTTCCTCACCTCTGCCAAATCTCATTATTAATTTGTCAGGTTCAGCTAATTCCAGAACACAAGCAGTCTTTCTTGGAAACTTCAAAGTTTCGTAGGTTTTACCTTCTCGAATAGCAATTCGACCAGTATCTTTTAATTTCTCCCAGTCGATACTGTTCTTAATTTCTTCCTCAGGAACTTCCCGTTCAGCCCATATAACGTCATCAATATAATATTGTACCTGGTCCATTGGGACATCCAGTAATTCGTATTTCTTCCTAGCAGTTTCTGTAAAATAGGATTTGCCTCCCAAACTAACGAGATCTCCTAACTGCGAATAAGTAACAAATGTTGTGAGGGTAAAAATTGTAGCCAGTACTAATTTCATGATGACACTTTTTTTGAGTTGACTCACAATATGCCATAATCAAAAGTGTTTTACAACTTCATGGTATCATTATCCTGCTCAAATCTTACGCATTCTAATACTTTTGGGGGTCACTTCCAGGTATTCGTCGTCCTTGATGTACTCCATGGCTTCCTCGAGTGAAAACTGAATTTTTGGGGCAATTTTGGCATTATCATCACTTCCTGCTGCACGCATATTCGTCAGCTTTTTTCCCTTGATTACATTCACATCAAGATCACTCGATCGGGAGTGTTCGCCAATGACCTGGCCTTTATACACATTCTCTCCGGGTGAGATAAAGAATCGGCCACGATCCTGCAACCTGTCAATTGCATAGGCCAGTGCCATACCTGCTTCCATGGATACCAATGAACCATTCCTGTTCTCTGAAATTTCACCTTTTGCTGGCCTGTATTCAACAAAACGGTGACTCATAACTGCCTCACCGGAAGTGGCGGTAAGCACATTATTCCTCAATCCTATCAAGCCCCGGGATGGGATATCAAATTCAAGATGTTGTACATCTGAACGGGGCTCCATCACTGTTAGGTCCCCTTTACGCTGCGTTACCAACTCAATGACTTTGCCTGAATAGTCCTCTGGAACATCAACCACCAGGTGTTCAAATGGTTCGTTACGTACTCCATCAATTTCTTTTTCAATGATCTGAGGTTTCCCGACCTGTAGCTCGTAACCCTCTCTCCTCATGGTCTCAATCAAGACGGAAAGATGTAGGATTCCCCGTCCGTATACATTGAATTTATCTTCTGAATCTGTAGGTAAGACACGAAGAGCCAGGTTCTTTTCAGTTTCCTTAAACAACCGATCACGAAGGTGCCGGCTTGTAACGAACTTACCTTCCTTTCCAAAAAGCGGGCTGTTATTAATAGTGAATAGCATACTCATCGTGGGTTCGTCGACCGCGATTCGCCGGAGCTCTTCCGGTTCATTCCTGTCAGCGATAGTATCCCCAATGTCAAATTCTTCCAAACCAACAACGGCACATAGATCACCGCATCTAACTTCACTGACCTTGTTACGACCCAGTCCATCAAAGACATACAATTCTTTGATCCTCACGTTCTTCCGGGAGCCATCTTTTCTGAAAATTACACAATCCTGATTTTCACTCAATGTTCCCCTGAATACACGACCAATTGCTATCCTGCCAACAAATTGTGAGTAATCGAGAGACGCTACTTGCATTTGTGAGGCTCCATCATGATACTGAGCTTCCGGAATATTATCAATAATAGCATCCAGTAAGGGCTGAATATGATCAGTTGGCTTCTTCCAGTCAGTACTCATCCAACCATGCTTGGAACTCCCGAAAATAGTTTCAAATTCCAATTGATCCTCCGTGGCATCCAGGGCAAACATGAGGTCAAATATCTTTTCCTGAACCTCATCAGGCCTGCAATTTTCCTTGTCCACTTTGTTTACCACGACAATGGGCTTTAATCCCAATTCAAGGGCCTTGTTGAGAACAAAGCGAGTTTGTGGCATCGGACCCTCAAAAGCATCCACCAATAAGAGAACTCCATCTGCCATCTTGAGAACCCTCTCGACTTCACCACCAAAATCAGCGTGGCCCGGTGTATCAATAATATTGATTTTGTGGCCTTTGTAATTGACTGCTACGTTCTTCGATAGAATTGTAATCCCTCGTTCCCTTTCGAGGTCAAAGTTGTCAAGAATCAGCTCTCCACTCTCTTTGCGCTCATCCAGTACTTTTGTCTCATGGATAATCTTATCTACCAGGGTAGTTTTTCCATGGTCCACATGGGCGATGATTGCTACATTAAATATTTTTTGCATGACCTCGTTTTGAAGCCGCAAAAGTAGTCCATTCCCAATCCCTAAACAATATTACTTTACAACGAGTGTTCCCCGCATAGAGATATAGTGACCCGGATAAGTGCAGACATAAGTGTAATTACCCGGATTTTGAGGTGCTATGATATATATGCTTTCTTTTTCACCGGGCTGAAGTAGTTTCGTATGGTATATTACCTCTTCCATATCAGGCACATAATTCAATTCAGTACCCTTGATTCCCAGTTTCAACGCCGCCTCTCCCACTTTATTACCTTGTCCGGGCATTACGATAAGGAAATTGTGCGGCATATCATCGGGATTAATGAAATCGATCCTGATTTTCTGACCAGCTTTCACTTCAATCTTTTCAATATCGTATTTCAATCCCGGCTTCGCGCGAACCTGAACGGTCTGATCAACATTTCCCCAACCAGCTGGCATCGTCGTTGTACGTTTTGCCGGTTTGGCCAGAGTTTTACTAACCGGTTTCTTAACCTTCTTTGCAGTGGGAGCCTTTTGTATTTTGGTTTCTTTTAGTTCCATCTTATCTCCCTCTGGTATGTTATTGAGCGTGTAATATCCAGTGGAATGTAAAAGTGCTTCTCCTTCCGAGTTTGTAACATTTACTATAATCTCATGAATATACCTCTCCTTCAGGCCATCCATTGCAATCCTTACTTTCATTCCATCCTCTAGAATCTCGATACCATTAATCTTTAATTCTTGCTGATCTACAGCTGGACTGCCATATACAGGATGATACTTATAAATGAAATTCGAAACCTGGTAATTCTCCGGATTTCCGGCTGATTTTATATCCACTGCTTCGGTAAATTCAATTTCAAATCCATCTGCCCTGGCTGAAATGCATTTCATTTCAAAGGGTATTTTTCCAGTCCATACCAATCGTTCCAAAGCATAGGGTTCCTGTCCGGTACTACCCCATCCCCTGTTAGTTTGCCCGACAAACAAGCTGTTATCACTGGCCCAGGCCATCCTGAGAACCCCGGAACTGAATCCTTCCCTGAAACCGAATGCAGCTCCCTGGTACTCACCCTTAACTTTTTCCAGGAATACCCTGGTTATTTTACTTTGACCCTGGTCTCCAATAAATACCTGGCCCTCAAAGGGGCCAAAATCTCCTCCAGTATTGTCCGTAATTATTTCAGAGGTAGATATACCCAATACACCATGGGGAAGCCAAACAGCGGGGGCCTTTATCGATTCATACTGATCCTTAAGAGAGAAAAATGGTACAATGGGTTCATCCTCAATGTTATTGGGTTGTTTGGGGGACTCACCTTCACTGGCGAAACGTGGATCAACAACGTCGTAAACATCCTCCAATGAAACATTTACAGGTGAAATCGTACTATCCGCCCATGCAAGACCTGCAGGATGACCGGTAAAATCTCCTTTTTGCACATGCACCAATCCACCGGAACCAATCCAATCACCCTGGTTATCTGCATAGAAGAACTCACCGTCAATAATACCAATTCCGGCAGGCGATCTCATACCAGTAGCGAAAGGTTCAACATCCCCATTTTCAGAGATCTTAAGGGTCCAGCCACGCCAGGGCGCATTACTCCTACCCCTCCACCAGTCGGGATTGAAAAATCCAACGTTGAGGGTAACAAACATATTTCCTTTATCATCGATAACCGGTCCAAAGCTGTACTCATGGTAATTTCCGGAAAGTGGCCAGGAGAAAACTGTTTCATATCGATCCGCATAGCCATCACCATTCCTATCAGTCACCTTTGTCAGCTCGGATCGTTGCGCACAATAAAATGCACTATTATAATACCTGAGACCAAGAATTTCGTGCATCCCTGTGGCGAATTTCCTGAATACCGGTTTGGCTCCCAGTGGATTCTCAATGATGTAAATATCTCCACGCCTGGTTGATACGGCTATTTCACCATTGGGAAGGCTGCATACTCCTCCGGCTTCAAGCACCACTCCTTCAGGAAGGGGTACCCGCAAAATTTTATAGTAATCCTCTTCCTTCTGTCCATAGGACATCAAGTGTAATGCGGTAAACAGAATCAGTATAAGTGCTTTTCTCATGGTTACCAGATTATCGTATAAACTAGAGTATTGCCACTTGCGCTGGCGGATAGTATTTTTTTACCATTTTCTTCTGAAAGATCAAGGGCGGAATAAGAGCTGATAAAATACTCCTTATCATTTATTGAAAATAATCCGTCACCTTGTTCCTCAATCTCAGGAGCAGTGCAAATCACAACACGCGATCCTGAAATAGACGCTCCACTAATGGTCCTTGTGACTGATTTTCCATTTGTACTTATTTGATCGGTAATCTCACTTCCTTTAAGGGTATATCGAAAGGTGGGATATCCGTCACTATTAATATCATACCCCATGGATTTGTATCCTTCGGGTACAGATGTATTTTTATTTAATACTAATTCTACTCCCAGGCTCTTTGACTGGGCATTACCCCTTCCATTCCACATTGGACTGGCATCCAAAAATCCTCCCCGCCAAATTTTGATAAGTCGTCCTGTAGATGTGTCATAGGTATAATGCATACCCGTGGGGCTACCAACATTCACTACATGGGTTAATACTTTCTCGGTCCCGTTGTCATCGATGGCCGTGAAACTTCGAAGAACCCTCGGAATCTCCGCAGATATGTAAACAGGGCCTTCTTCCGAGCCACCCACAATACCTGCCTTGGCTCCGCTTATGGACTTTCGTCTTATATCATCCGATTCAACGAACAAGTCCAATCCATTCGTCAGCCAACCATCCACCTTGGAATAGATTAGTTTAAAGCTGTGGTCTCCTTTTTCCAACATAACAGGACCATTATTTCTAGGGGACCACTGGGTTCGGGCCCAACTTTTCTCCACTACTTCCTTTCCATCAAGCAGGAGCTGGCTTTCACCACCTGCTTGAAGACTGAAGGTGTAGTTTCCCGTTTCCGGAATGGTCAATTCCCCTTCATGGACCGTGGCCCAGCCCAATTCCTCATTTATATCGGAGATGTCGATTGTATTCACTTTCATGATTTCCGATTCCATACCTTCCCAATTAAAATTTAGTAATGGCCTGATCTCTCCACGATAAAGCGTTCTTTTGATGTTTTTCAAATGAAATTCAGGGTCTTTGAATTCCTTAATTTCAAACTTTCTGAAAGCTACAGGCCCGTGATCTCCCTGGATCATGATTGGTCCTTCTGCAGCTTCAGTCTCAGAAATGGGCCCACCGGTAGGGCCAGTTAATTCAACATTCTCATGGATGGTATATCCGTTTAGAATCACCTTGAGGATCTTCGCATTCTCGGTTTTTTTACCTTGCGCATCAAACCTGGGAGCTCTGAAGGATATGTAAATATGTTGCCAGGTCCCCGGGGCTTTTGCTGCATTAATCCTGGGAGCATGTCCCTCGAACTGTGATCCATCAGGCCTTCGGCGCTGGTAAATTCCACCAAGGTCCCCGTATCGGGGATTCCTTACACCCCAACTGTCCAAAAGCTGTACCTCATAGCGACCCATGAGGTATATGCCCGAGTTGCTATGTCTGGCCATCATAAAGTCCATGGATACATCAACGTCTCCGAAACTGTCTCTTGTCAACAGGTTGCTTCTTCGTTTCTCGTTGGGCAAGTTGGCCAGGATACCCGTCCCCTTTTCGATATATAGGGTCTGGTCTTTTTCCATATCTGCCCTTACATCGCCGGCTATTTGCCAATTCTTTCCCACTTCAAACGGTTTCAGGTCCTGAAGAGAGTATTGAGCCTGGACAGATGGAATAATTAAAAGGCTTAGAATGGAGCCTAAGAGTAACTCTTTCATAGGTTGATCCTGTGGTGGAAATTTAAAGAAAGGAAGAAAAGCAAAGATCGGCAATACCGCTAATCAAATTCGGGCCTGGTAAGTATACAACTCGTAATATCTGCCTTCCTTTTGTATCAATTCGTCGTGTGTACCGCGCTCCACAATATTTCCTTCTTCTATGACGAGGATCTGATCAGCTCTCCGAATTGTACTCAACCGGTGAGCTATAACAAGTGTTGTTCTTCCTCTCATTAATTGCGACAGGCTTTCCTGTATAAAGGACTCACTTTCCGTGTCGAGGTTAGAGGTGGCTTCATCCAACAACAGTATCGCCGGATCAGCAAGGATAGCTCTTGCGATAGCTATTCGTTGTCGTTGTCCACCTGATAACTTAACACCCCGTTCCCCGATTAAAGTATCCAATCCATCATCAAACCGATCGGTAAACTCGTTGACATGAGCTGACTTTACAGCACCAAGGAGATCCTCTTTACTGGAGTCCGGCCGTGGATACAGAATGTTTTCTCGTATAGTCCCCTCAAAAAGGAAATCATCCTGCAAGACCACACCGAGCCTGCTTCTGTAATCGTTAATTGAAATATTGCTGAGATTAAATCCATCGATAGTGATCAATCCAGTATTCGGACGAAGAAATGATGCCGCCAGCGAGGCAATAGTAGTTTTTCCGGATCCGGAACTACCGACCAAAGCGGTGACAGATCCGGGAGGTGCCGTGAAGCTGATATTCTCCACCACGTTCTTCTCTCCATCATAGGCAAATGAAACATCCTTGAATTCTATATGGCCCCTGATTTCCTTGAGATCATTTTGGCTATCAATATAATCTTCTTCGGTTGCTTCATTCATGATCTCTTCCGTTCTGTCAAGCCCGGCAAATGCCTCGGTCATCTGGGTACCGATGTTGCTCATCTGAACGATTGGGGCAATCATGAACCCAAGAAATAGGGTAAATGAAAGGAAGTCCCCAGTTGTCATAGAACCGTCAACAATCAGGTATCCACCCAATCCCATAATACCCACCGACGCTAGTCCGAGCAGGAATGTACTGGAACTTGTTACAAGGCTTGTAGTAGTCAATGACTTCCTGACGTTATTAAAGAGTCGTTCCACACCTTCATTGAAAGTGGATATTTCCTGTTTTTCAGCATTGAAACCTTTTATAACACGGATGCCATTAAGTGATTCCGTTAACCTTCCAGTTACCTCGGCATTGATGACACTCCGCTTCCTGAAAATCGGCCGAATATAATTGAAGGCCTTCAGGGAAATAAAACCGAAAATTGCGACCGGTATAAGTACCAGTAGAGTCATTTGCCAACTGATATTAACCATCATGTAGAAGGCCAGGATTGCTGTTAATGATCCACCTATTAATTGTACCAATCCGGTACCTACAATATTCCTTACCCCTTCCACATCATTCATTATTCTCGATACCAGGGAACCTGACTTATTGTTGTCGAAATACCTTATTGGAAGCTTAAGTATTTTTTCCTGTACCTGTACCCTCATCCGGGCAATCAGATGTTGAGCTTCAACACTCAGCAACAGGGTCAATAAAAATGAAGTAATCGATTGCACAAGGATGGCACCCACCACAGCGATCAGGATTATCTTCAATGTATCCAGATCGCCGTTAGCAATAACATCGTCCATCAGGTACTTCGTGGCTCCGGGCAACACCAATCCTGAGACCCTGTTTACGACGATCAACAATAATCCCAGGAGTAAAAGTGAAATTCTGGGACGGATAAGTGTCCGGAAGACGTGAGCAATCGTTATTTTGCTTTTTTTCGTTTCGGTCATAGCGGTAAATTACCCTATTATTGTCGGATTGATCATATATTTATTGTAATCAAGTTCAGCCTATGCGAATAATCACATTTATACTTCCTGCAATAATTTTCTTCTCATGCCAGGTAAAGGAAAGTAAACCTCTTAAAATTGCTACGGGCTCTTGCAGTCGTGAGTATTCGGAAAATCAATTGTGGGCTGAAATTCTGAACTCTGACCCAGACCTGTTGCTGCTGACCGGTGATAATATTTATGGTGATTCGGATGATATGAGTGTTTTAAGGGACAAGTATGATCAACAAAAATCACATCCGGATTATCAGAAAATGCTTAAGAACTTCCCTATCATAGGAACCTGGGATGATCACGATTATGGATTGAATGATGGAGGTAAAGAATTCTCCATGAAAACTGAGAGCAAAAAGGAGTTCATGCGATTCTTCGACCTTACCATGGACCATCCCATCAATGATCATGAAGGAGTTTACCATGCATATGATATTGAGGAGCTAAAAATAATTCTTCTTGATACCCGGTATTTCAGGGATCCACTAATTGAAGATACACTTACTGAGGCGCGATATACCATGAATCCGGATGGGGATATACTTGGAGATGAACAATGGCAGTGGTTGGAGAATCAACTTGCCAGCAGCGAGTCAAGACTTCATCTTATTGCAAGCAGTATTCAATTCCTCTCTGATGAGCATGGTTACGAGAAGTGGTCCAACTTTCCATCGGCTCAACAGAGAATGAAGGATTTACTCGCAAAATACCCTGACAAGAAAGTCATGTTTATCAGTGGAGACAGACATATCTCTGAATTTTCGGTTGCTGACTTTGAAGGTCTCCCCTATCGGCTTGTAGATTTTACATCAAGCGGCCTCACTCATTCCTGGGGAGGTGATTCTGATGTTGAGCCTAATCGGTACAGGGTAGGTGAATTAATCCGGCAGCCCAGCTTTGGCTTGATTGAAATTGACTGGGAAACTGGCAAGGTTAAACTTTCAGTAATAGGAAATGAAAACGAATTACTCTCCAGTACGGAAATAATATATTCTAATTTATAAAACGTATGAACAGGAAAGACCGAAGAAAATTTATTAAAAATACCGGAATTACTATAGGAGCACTTGCGGTGGCCCCCGGTATATTGAGTTGTGGTTCAAAGACTGAGCAATCGACTGAGGGTGATCATATGGAAATGCCATCATCGGATAACCCACCATGGTCATTTGATATCTCGCTTGCAGAATGGAGCTTTCACAGGGCATTGAATGCCAATGAATTTACCAATCTTGAGTTCCCTCTCAAAACCAAAGAACTGGGGATTAACGCTGTGGAATATGTGAGCTCTTTCTTTAGAGGGAAGGTGACTGATTCCAGTTATCTACAGGAATTAAATGGTATTACTGATAATAACGGAATCCGGAATGTGCTGATTATGGTTGATGGAGAAGGGGGCTTAGGAGATACTGACTTTACAAATAGGAATACGGCGGTGGATAATCATCACAAATGGGTAGATGCGGCCAAGTACCTTGGCTGTCATAGCATAAGAGTAAACGCCTATGGACGAGGAACCTCTGAGGAAGTAAGTGATGCGGCTATCGATGGCCTGGGAAAGCTATGCGAATATGGTGCCCAAAACGAAATCAACATAATAGTCGAAAACCACGGTGGTTATTCTTCCAATGGCAAATGGCTTACCAATGTAATTGAACAGGTAAATAACCCCTACTGTGGCACTTTACCTGATTTTGGGAATTTCAAGATAGCCGATAACGAGTTCTATGACCACTATCAGGGAATTGAGGAGATGATGAAATACGCCAAAGGTGTAAGTGCAAAAGGGCATAATTTTGACTTTTCTTCCGACAGCTTCATCTGTACCGGTAGTGGTAATGTGGAAACCGGTACCATCGATTTTGAACGGATGCTTAAGATTGTCAAAGCTGCTGGATATACGGGATATATTGGTATAGAATATGAGGGGTCACAGATGCCAGAATCTGAAAATATTGCTCATATCAGAAAAATCCTCGAGGAACTCAGGCAAAAGCTTGCTTAACGGGGCAATAGAATCTCATTAACGTTATTCTTAATCTTTTCGCTGAGATTATCAGTTGGAAGGTCGTTTACATCCGTTCCGAATGGATCTTCGATCTCTTCAGCGATAAGCTCTATGCTTACCAAAATGTAAAAAAGCAGCCCAACAATTGGTACGGTAAGCCAGGAAAAGAGTGTAACAAAGCCGAAAGGCAGTGTAATGATATAAGTGAAAATAAACTTCTTTATGTACATACTGTAGCTGTACGGAATAGGCGTATTTTTTATCCTTTCACAGGCTCCGAGTATATCTGAAAATGATTTAAGTTCTTTGTCAAGCAAAAAGAGTTGATCCCCAGTAATCGTACCATCCTTGTACAACCTGTTTACCTTCTGATAGATTTCAGAGCTTATCAAATTGGGCCTGTGGTCCGACTTTCGGAGCCGGTCCTCGAATCCCTCATCAACATTTATCATTTCTTCAAACTTTACGCCATCACGCAAGTGTTCCTTGAAGGCAAACACAAAATTGTGGACCTGAGATGCAAAATATTTCCGATTCTCGTTATCGCCGTCCGGCAGAAAGGAATGAAGCTTAAACGACAGATTCCTGGTATTATTTACCAACGCGCCCCAAAGCTTTCGTCCCTCCCACCAACGGTCGTATGCTGAATTCATCCTGAACACCAGGAAAAGTCCAAGTACGATACCGAGTATTGAGTGGAATGTTGTAGTGCTTTCAAAGTCGAGCCCGAAGTAATCAATAATGACGTACACCAGCAGACTTGTATAAACAATCATAAATGTGAGAGCCGGGAATAGTCTTTTGATCACATTCCTGCTGTACTGGTGGAAAATCAGGTCAAACCAGGTTTTTGGATTGTACTTTATCATGAATTAGAAAATTGTCTCCGAAAATAGGATAACACTTTCAGAACACCAAGCTCAACTCCACAACCATTCGCTGTAACCTTGAAATGCAAATCCAATCCATGGTTTTAAACTGGAACCTGTTAATTTTGCGGCTTGAAAACACAGATTATGACCGACTATAGTTTCCAGGATATCGAACAAAAGTGGCAGAAGGAATGGAAAGAAAACGAGGTATACAAAACCTCCGATGACTCTTCAAAGCCAAAGTTCTATGTACTGGATATGTTCCCATACCCTTCCGGGGCAGGTCTCCATGTAGGTCATCCCCTTGGATATATCGCCACAGATATAGTCTCAAGATATAAGCGGGCTAAAGGATACAACGTTCTCCATCCTATGGGTTTTGATGCTTTTGGGCTACCCGCTGAACAGTATGCTATTCAGACTGGACAACATCCTGCAATTACCACAGAAGAGAATATCAAAAGGTATAAAAGTCAATTACGGAATATCGGATTTTCCTTTGACTGGAATCGGGAAGTTCAAACTTGTGACCCCTCGTTTTACCGCTGGACACAATGGATTTTCAGTCAATTATTTAATGCCTGGTATGACAATGAGTCTAATAAGGCCCGGCATTTAAATGAACTGATTGAGGAGTTTGAATCGGCGGGTAACCTCAAAGTGAATGCGGCGTGCGATGAAGAAGTATTGGAATTTTCAGCCAGTGAGTGGAATGATTTTTCAGATAAGCAGAAATCTGATATTCTAAATTCGTACCGTCTGACTTACCACGCTGAAGCTGTTGTGAACTGGTGTCCTGAATTAGGTACTGTTCTGGCAAATGATGAGGTAAAGGATGGATTCAGTGAAAGGGGTGGTTATCCTGTAGAGCGTAAAAAGATGAGGCAGTGGATGATGCGAATTACTGCCTATGCGGACCGCCTTCTTGAAAACCTCAAGAATCTGGACTGGTCTACTTCTATGAAAGAAATGCAATCAAATTGGATTGGAAAATCCAACGGTTGTGAATTGAAATTCCAGGTAGACAACTCTGAAATTTTACTTTCCGCTTTCACTACAAGACCTGATACCATATACGGGGTAACCTATATGGTGATTGCTCCGGAACATGAACTGGTCCCGGAACTGACCACTGATTCGCAAAGAGAGAAAGTGGAAGCCTATGTGAAATCGGCCATAAACAGATCAGAACGCGAACGAATGGCTGAGACCAAATCGGTAACTGGAGTATTTACCGGAACCTATGTGCTCAATCCATACACCGAAGAAAAGGTTGAGCTATGGGTAGCAGACTACGTACTGGCCGGGTATGGCACCGGGGTAGTGATGGCCGTCCCTTCATCTGATGATCGGGATTTCAGGTTTGCAACGAAATTTAAGCTGCCAATTCGTTGTGTAATTGATGGTACGGAGGAACTGGAAAATCCGACTGAAAAGAAACATGGTAAAATCATTAACTCTGGAATCCTAAACGATTTGGACTCGGAGAAGGCGATCGAAGTAATAATCAGGGATGCGGAAAAAAGAGGAATTGGGAAAGAAAAGATCAATTTCAAAATCCGTGATGCCGTTTTCAGTCGCCAAAGGTATTGGGGAGAACCTGTACCCATTTATTTTAATGAAGGTATCCCTAAACTGATACCGGATGAAGAACTGCCTTTACTCCTGCCGGATGTCGATGAATATAAGCCTACGGAAACCGGTGAACCACCTTTGGCGAGAGCTGAAGATTGGAAGTATAAGGGAAAATACGATTATGAGACTACAACCATGCCTGGTTGGGCGGGATCCAGTTGGTATTTTCTTCGATATATGGATGCAGGCAACGAGGAGGAGTTTGTATCCAAATCAAAAGCTGACTATTGGCAGTCCGTAGATCTTTATATTGGAGGTACCGAACATGCCACGGGGCATCTTTTATATAGTCGTTTTTGGAACCTGTTCCTATACGATATGGGGTTCATCTCACACGAGGAACCCTTTCAAAAACTGGTGAACCAGGGAATGATCCAGGGCAGGTCCAGTATTGCCCATCGCTTAAAGGATTCCAATAAATTCATTTCCCTGGGACTCAAGGACAAGCGCGATACAGTTCCTATTCATGTAGATGTGAAGCTTGTCAGCAATGATGAATTGGATATTGAAGCATTCAAGAAATGGAGACCGGACCTCGCCGATGCAGAATTCGAAACCGAGGAGGGGAAATTCATTTGTGGTTGGGAAATTGAAAAGATGTCCAAGCGCCTTTATAACGTTGTTAATCCAGATGACATTATCAAAGACTACGGTGCAGATACCTTGCGACTTTATGAGATGTTCCTGGGACCGCTTGAGCAATCAAAGCCATGGGATACTAACGGGATTGACGGCGTACATCGATTTCTGAAGAAGTTGTGGAATTTATTTCACAGCAAGAAGGGCTTTGTGCTGTCTGAAGATGAGCCAAATTCGGATGAATTAAAGATCCTACATAAAACCATCAAGAAAACAGAGGAAGACATTGACAGGCTTTCCTTTAATACATCTGTCAGTGGGTTCATGATATGTGTGAACGAATTGAGTAGCTTGAAATGTAACAAGAGAGCTGTTTTAGAGCCCCTTCTTATTGTTTTAGCTCCATTTGCCCCTCACATCGCCGAGGAACTATGGGCAAAGTCAGGAAACCAGGAGAGTATCCTCGACCAGCCGTTCCCCAGGTTTGAAGAGCAATACATAAAGGAGGAAGCTCACGAATACCCCATAATGATCAACGGTAAACTTCGTACCAAAATTGAGTTTCAACTCGATGCCACACAGGACTTTATGAAGGAAGAAACCCTGAAATCAGAAGTGGTGCAAAAATGGCTGGAGGGAAATGACCCAAAGAAGGTGATCATCGTGCCGAAGAAGATTATCAATATTGTAGTCTGAAAGCAAGCTTTCCTAAGATGATACACGGGAGGAGCGGATTATTTTCAATGATCCTGGGGGGGCGGAGTACAATAAAAAAAGACCCCTTCGGCTTCGCCTCAGTGTTTTCCTTTTCCGCATCTGACGGAAAGCAAACTTTCCTAAGATGCTCAAAAAAGCAAAACCCCGCTATCGCGGGGTCTTTTTTTATTGAGGTGCTGAGCGGATTCGAACCGCTGTAAAAGGTTTTGCAGACCTCTGCCTAGCCACTCGGCCACAGCACCCTTTGATTTTGCGTCAAAAGTAGGAAATATTACAGGATACAACAAAGTGCTGGAGTATTGATTCCGACTACTCATTAATTATCCGCAGAAATTAAACCCTGCATCGATATCTTTGTCAAATAGGAAAAGCTAACAGATGAAAAATACAATAAAAATACTGATATCAATGATGTTGTTGATATCATTCACAGCCTGTACACAATCACAAGAGAGAGCACGGGATGGAAGAGGTGGAAATTTCGACTCATCAGAAATGATTGAAAGACAAGTCGACAGGATTTCCGAAGCACTTGAACTCAATGATGGGCAGAAACAGCAGGTAACGGAGGTCTTCAAGGAATCCGACGAGAAAAGACGCGAAATGAGGGATGAATTACGCGGGGACCGGGAAGCAATGAGGGAGGCCATGCAGGAAATTGGCCAAGAAAGAGAAAAATCATTGAAGAGCATACTCACCCCGGATCAGTGGACAAAGTGGACTGAAATCCGTGGAGAATTTCAACAGCGCAGGCAGAGAAGAGGAGGCGGTAACAATGATTAAATACGGTTCATCAACTATTGGTTGAGCTTTAGGATATATAATGGTAATTTCGGCCCGTTTCGATCTGGAAATCTATGCGGGCCATTTTTTTTATCTTATTTTCTTTTTCACTTTTAACCCTTTCGGCACAGCAGATTCGAATTCTCGATAAAAAAACCGGAGATGCGGTTGAGGATGTTTTCATTTTTGATCTCGGTGGTAATATTTCAACTAATAGCGATAAGGAAGGTGTTTTCCTCCTTTCAATTTTTGAGGAAGGCAGTTATATAAGTTTTCAGCATCCGGCTTACCAGTCAGCTACGTACTCTTATTCAGACCTGTTGAAGGTAAACGAAATTTTACTGGAGGAGAAAATACTCCAAATGAATGAGCTGGTGATCTCCGCAAACAAATGGGAACAATCCACGGCCGATATCCCAAATTCTATTGCAGTTATAAGTCCATTGGATATTGAACTTCAAAATCCGCAAACCGCCGCGGACATACTGGAACAGAGTGGGAAGATATTTGTACAGAGGAGCCAGGCAGGCGGAGGTAGCCCAATGATTCGCGGGTTTGCTGCCAACTCAGTCCTTATTGTTGTAGACGGTGTAAGGATGAACAATGCCATTTTCAGGTCTGGTAATCTTCAAAATGTTGTAAGCATAGACCCGAACACCCTGCAAAATACGGAAGTAATATTCGGGCCCGGGTCGGTCATTTATGGCAGTGATGCTTTGGGGGGAGTAATGGATTTCCACACGATAAGCCCGGATTTTACCGATGAAAAAAAAGTAGGGGCAGTTGCTAATCTACGATTTGCCTCGGCCAACCTTGAAAAGAGTGGCCACCTCAATTGGAGAGTGACCAATCGTAAGGTTTCATTTTTTACCGGTTGGAGTTATAATTCTTTTGATCACCTGATGGCAGGGTCAAAACGTAAAAAAGGTTTTGAAGACTTTGGGAAAAGAGAATGGTACCAGGAGAGAATCGCGGGAACAGATACCAAAGTTGTAAATGAGGATCCCGATCTGCAAATACCCACCTCCTATGATCAATGGAATGGGATTGCAAAATTGCGATTCAAACTTGGTGGAAATAGAAATCTTACCTACGGATTCTATTACAGCAATACAACAGATATCCCCAGATATGACCGATTGATCCGTGAAAGTAATGGAATCCCAAGCCACGCGGAGTGGCATTACGGTCCACAGCAGTGGATACGCAACAGCATTCAATACAATAATTTCAACAAGAGCAAAATCTATGATGGTCTGAAGCTTACTCTAGCTCGGCAGGATTTCAGAGAAAGCCGGAACACCCGCGATTTTGGAAATCCGATATTGACCGCCAGGGAGGAAAGTGTAAAAGTTTACAGCATCAATTTCGATCTCGATAAAAGTATCAATGAGTCCTCGGATCTATATTATGGGGCTGAATTTGTAACCAATAGTGTTACTAGCACAGCGTATACGCAAAATATTGATAATGGACAGCAAGGACCTGCAAGTACCCGCTATCCGGACGGGGGATCCACGTTTCAGACAAGTGCCCTGTATTTTAACCTGTCCAACGGGATTTCAGATAAGCTAATAATAAATGGTGGACTCAGACTCAACCAGGTAAGCCTTCAAGCCCAAATTAATGACCAGGTGAATTTTGATTTTCCATTTGATAAGATATCCCTAAGCCAACTCGCTATTAATGGAAATGCTGGCCTGGTTTTTAAACCGGGAAGGGATTGGAAATTTGACTTGCTCTTATCAACCGGCTTCCGGGCCCCCAATGTTGATGACGCAGGAAAGCTCTTTGATAGTGAGCCTGGAAATGTGTTAGTGCCTAATCCAAATCTTGAACCAGAAAAAGCATATAATATTGATGTCGGCATATCAAAAGTTATCAAAAGTAAGGTCAAGCTCGAAATCACCGGTTTTTACACCATCGTTGATGATATTATAACCAGGAGGAATTTTCTATTTAATGGTCAGGACTCTATTCTCTACGATAACGTCCTTAGTCGGGTACAAGCCTTGCAGAATGTTCAGGGTGGTTTTATTTATGGCGCGAGTATCTTTTTCAAAGGAACTATTAGCGATGATCTGTCCCTCACCTCATCTTTTACGATTACCAATGGTGAAGACACGGATGGAAATAGCGTAAGGCATGCAGCCCCGTCATTTGGGAAGACTTCACTTCAATGGCAGAAAGATAAAATCCTTTTGGACGTATATTCTATTTACAATGGGCCTATAGCTTTTGAAGACCTTGCCCCAAGCGAACAGAACAAAGCTTATCTGTACACCCAGGATGGATCACTCAGCTGGGTAACATTTAATGTAAAGGCCCGGTATGAACTCGGAAAGAAACTCTTTGTTTTTGGTGGGATCGAAAATATCCTGGATCTGCACTACCGGCCTTATTCCAGCGGAATAAGTGCTGCGGGAAGGAATTTCATAGTCAGTTTGAAGTATTCAATCAATTAATAAATCTTGGTCTTTTGGATACCGGTATACCCTTTTCTTCCATCTTCTTTGCCATGTAGGAAATAGTTTTTGGAGTCAGTGCTTCATCGGGTTGATGCGCAAAAAAATACACATCAATACCATTATCTATCCAGTTTACAAGGGTATCTGCCCATTCATCCATCCTGGTAAAATCTGTTTGATGTTCCAGGTAGCCATTAAACCTGATGAATGCTACCGGGGAAGTCAATTTCATGTGGATTACGTCCCTCCTCATTGCGGTGTCAGTAATTATAAAACTGTGTCCGAATTTCTCAAGCAAGGCGCAGACCTCCTCAAATTCCTGATCGTTAAACCAGTCTTTGTGTCGTAACTCCAGGGCCAGCCTGAAATCCTTGGGAAAAAATCTGAAAAAAGTCTCCAATCGTTCCTGGTTGGCCGGTCCAAAGTTTTCCGGCAATTGGAGGAACGGCATACCGAGATTGTCGCCAAAAATCATACAGGTATCAGCAAAATAGGCAGCAAAATCTTCGATGCCTTTTAGGCGCTTAATATGACTTATTAGCCTTGGAAACTTAGGGCAGAATTTAAAATCATCATCCCCTTCTCCTGCCCATTTCAATACATTCGCCTTTTTGGCATTGTAAAATGTAGAATTTAATTCGATCGCGTTGAAATGACCTATATAGTTCTTCAGAAACTCTTTTTCTTTGGTCCCTTCAGGGTATATCTCCCCAACCCATTCATCACGACCCCATTTAGCGCATCCAATAAAAAATCTCCCTTTTCTATCCGATATAAAGAAGTGTTCATTCCCGGGTTTCTCTTTCGGGAGACTCAGATTAAGGTTTGACAATTCATCAGTACTGGAAGTTCCGAATTTCATCTTAGTTCATTTTACAATAATTTAATGAATATTTTAGAGTGATGACTGACACAGATAAGATCTTTCTCGAGCAAAGTGCCAGGTATATGACCATGAGTCTGGACAGGATAACACTTTGTCTTGATAAACTGGATACATCCCAAATCTGGTTTAAACCAAATCAGAATACCAACAGCATTGGAAACCTGGTACTCCACCTGTGCGGGAATATCTGCCAATATATCCTTTCGGGCTTAGGTGAAGTTGAAGATAAGAGAGATCGTGAAAGCGAATTTAGCTTGGGCTCCAGGGTATCTAAAGAGGAACTGGTGAGCAACATTAAGTCTACCATTGAGGCCTCATGCGAAACAATTCTATCGGTTGAGAATCAGCTCCTGTTTAAAGAATTTAAACTTCAGGGGTTTACCATGACAGGATTGGAGGCGATACTCCATGTCACAGAACATCTTTCCTATCACACGGGACAAATTGCTCTGTTGACCAAACTCGCCAGGGATGAAGATTTGGGATTCTATAAAGGTCTGGACCTAAACAAGAAAAATAAATAATTGCTATTCCAGATTATCGTGCAATTCCTTTAACCAGGTGCCGACCGTCGTCAATTCCGTTTTAATATCTTTCAGTTTATTTATGGCCTGAACATCTTTCTTGTGAACGATGAAACTCTTCACATC
The DNA here is from genome assembly GCA_024638265.1 of Flammeovirgaceae bacterium. Taxonomy (GTDB): domain Bacteria; phylum Bacteroidota; class Bacteroidia; order Cytophagales; family Cyclobacteriaceae; genus JAHEKQ01. The sequence continues at coordinate 1,420 of JAHEKQ010000013.1, read as the reverse complement.
ATCCATAGCTGTAATACAGTGTGAATAATGGTAAAGAATTTCAGCTAATCGCTCTTTCTCGGCTTTCTGGGCAATCATATCAGTAATGATTTTTAATTAATGTTTGATTTCATGAATTAAGTTAGACATAGATCAAATAAATAGCAACTGCTTTTTATTAAGTGATCTAGCAATTCATATCATATGTGTAACATTGGTTAGATTACCTCTGTACTTTAGGGTTTCTACTCCAAATTTTTTGAGGAATTCAACTCCTTCATCTTCGTCCAACCCTTTGTATTCTGCATAGGATTTGAGGTAAACTACTCGTGTAATTCCCATGGTAAAAATTATTCTCGCACATGCAATACATGGAGAAAGTGTTACATACAATGTGGAGCCCTCCACTGAGGATTTATTTTTTACCGCGTAAAGAATCGCATTATGTTCAGCATGGATCGCAAGCGAACAGGAACCCTTTGAATCTTTTACACAACCTTTCTCCGGAAACTCCTCATCACAGTTATGCGTCCCCGCCGGTGGACCATTGTAGCCGACCGAAATAATCCTGGTATCCTTTGTGAGAACTGAACCTACATGCCTTTTGACACAATGGGATCTCTTAGCTAGGTTAACAGCTAACTCCATGTAGATATCATCAAAATCAGGTTTTGTTGCTAGGGACATAAAAGGCCTTCAAATTTTGGCACGGAAGTTCGTATATTCAAATCCTAATTCAAAATAGTGTAACATGAGAGGAATTTTTGTGGTATTGATATTAATGTTTGGCACCCTGGCATATAGCCAGGAGGCAATTCAACCTCGTCCAAGTCCCACTGCTATTGTCACAATGAAATACGAGGACAGTTACATTAAGATTACTTATTGTCAACCCCATAAGAAAGGGAGGGAGATTTTCGGCGGATTGGTCCCGTTTGGAGAGGTATGGCGAACGGGAGCCAACGAAGCCACAGAAATTACTATCACGAAAGACGTTCTGTTTAATGATGAGGAACTTAATGCGGGTACCTATTCCCTATTCACAATACCCGGTAGAGATGAATGGACAATTATCCTGAACGAAGGACTTGGACAGTGGGGAACTTACACCTATAATCCGGAACTTGATATTCTGAGGGTTAAGGCAAATGCAGAATCTACTAATGGGACTATTTGGGAGCCTTTCACTATACGCTTTGAACAAAATAATGAAAAAGCAGACCTGGTTATGACGTGGGATGACACTAAAATCAGGATTCCTATTGAATTTATTCCTGAAGAACAGTAGATTAATATCCGGTACTATTTTTTAGTTTGCCCTGAGATTTTATACTTTTATAATAACTATGAGAAAACTGGATATGAAAAAACTCATTCTCCCCGTGATCTTTTTGCTGGTCCTCACCGAGGTCGTCCAGTCACAAAGTTTTTTCAATGACCG
>JAHEKQ010000145.1 GCA_024638265.1 Flammeovirgaceae bacterium | reverse complement strand
TTAGGTGAACGTTGGGGGTTGAAATAAGTTTCCTTTTTGTTCATTTCTTTTTCTTGATAAAAAGAAACGAACCAAAGAAAAATCATGGCCTGTGAAGAAATTGGCTAAATTTTGATTTTCTCAACCTGGATCTTCAAATCAAACCTTCGGTTTGTGAAGATCCTTTTATTGTCATAGGCAATCAAAATTCTAAACGCCCGCCTGAACGGACGGGCAGGCCATTTCTTCAAGGGCCAAATTGGACCTGCGGTCCATTAGGTAACTATCCCTGTATTCAGTATCCTCATTTTTTGTTCCGCTCCGCTCGTGCCTGCCCACCGAAGCAAAGCGAAGGTGGGGACATTCAACCTGCGCTGCTCTAAGCTAATTTCTTTATTAACCGCCGAAGTGACAGCGTAGGCGGTCAAGGGCCAGGTTGGACCTACGGTCCATAGGGTGACTTCCCCTGTATCCGGTATCCCCTTCCTGTATCCTCCAATTTATTCCGCTCTGCTCGTGCCTGCCTGCCGAAGTGAAACGTAGGCAGGGACAAACCAGCCGCACATTGCCATGAGAATTAATCTTTCTCTACCTATCAATTTAATTATTCCTCGTCTCCTTGCCCCCTGATCCAATTCAAATGTTCTTATTCAACTGTTCCTTATCCCTTCAACCTGTCAACCCTTCTACCCTTCCACATATTCATAGGGCCGGGGGTAGTCTGACGGCGATAAGTTGAGGAATCGATGCGCCCTGCTCGTGTTTCACTACTGATCCGCTGAACGGATGAATTGCTGAACTGCTGAAACTGGATTAGCTTGAATACCTGCAAAGGTGACCAAGAATTAACCCGTCGAGGAATACTGTCGGATTGTATACTGGTTATAGGCGCCCTCTTTCCCCTCATGGAGAAGGCCTCTCTTGTTGTAAAGAATCAATATTTTCTCTACAAGGCCCGGTAAGATCGATTGTAGAAATGCGTTCAGTTTGCCAATTCCCGTTAAGGTGGTAATAAATCTGCGTTTACGAATATTTTTTAGGATTGATAGTGCTACTGATCTCATCGATTGGACTTTATATGCTGAACGATCCGGAAGAGATCCTAGATTTCCATTTGCCATAATACTTGTCTTTCCATCTTCGACTTCTGTGACACCAACATACACCAACCCAACGTGGATATCCGAATTCACCTCCTCTATCCTGATTGATTCGGCAATTGCTCTGAGAGCCATTTTTGAAGCACAATAGGCTGACAGATATGGCAAGCCCCTGATCCCCGCCAAACTGGAAATAAATATGATGCTGCCCTTAGACTCTTTGATATAAGGCATTGCAGGAATAGTCGGGTTGACTACTCCAAGTACATTTGTACTGAAAACCCTCCCGAATACCGAAGGATCAACATCTTCAAAGTTCCCCCTCATCGAAACACCTACATTATTTATTAGAATATCAAGCCGACCAAAAGTTTCAATTGTTTTATTGACCATTCCCTTTGCAACCAATGGATCGGCGACATCTCCCTTGTATGCAATCACGTGTGGAGTAATGCTTTTGATCTGTTTCAGTGTTTTCATTAACCGTGATTCATTTCTTCCATTGATAACGATCTTTGCCCCTTTTTCGGCCATCTCAATGGCGGTTGTTTTACCAATTCCGCGAGAAGAGCCTGTAATGATGGTGATTTTGTTTTCAAATTTGTACGTCATGTCACTGGGTTTTAGCTACGTACGAATATTGCCAGGAAAATTGTGGGCCTGGAATTGATCTTTGCGTAGTCCTTTTCGCTTTTTGCAGAAATCCATTCGATTAGCCACTAACCCGGTAGCCATTATTAGATTCTGAAAGATTGATCATCCGACACCAGGAATCAATTCATATTTGAATGACTGATGACAGAAATTGATTCTGAAATCAAATCCAAAAAATGATGAGGCTCGAAATTCGGATTATGCAAAGAATCGCTTCCCCCGAAATGACTTCAATTGTAAAGAAATTGGTCCAATCCCGTTTTGCACGGAAATTTACCGATACTGTCTGGGGTCGGGTGTTTCTCGTAGTGTGGATCGGTAAAACCGTTGTGTTCTACCTGTTTCTTCTTATAAGAATACTACTGCTTTCCATGGTTTTCCTGATCGCATCAAATGTTGAGGCTTTATCCCAGGACAATTACCTGGGGATAGCCAGGTTCTGGTTTGAGAACAGGGCGGAAGGACATACAGGCTGGATGGCTTCAGATAATTCCATAAATAAAGCCATTGAATACTACGGCCAGGCACTCGCTGATAATCCTTATTCGGAAGAAGCGGCAACAGGCCTCCTTAAGAGCTATTACTTCAAAATTGTCTTTACGAAACTATCGAAGAATGAATTGAGAGTACTGACCCAAGACGGCGTAGACCTCAGTGAAAAATTAGAGAAAAATTTTCAAGAATCAGGACCATATCATTATTGGTCAGCCAGCTTATGGAGTGTTTGGGCTGAGAATCACGGGCTGATTAAATCATGCTATGAAGGGGTAGCCGACCGAATCAAAACGCATTCAGAAAAAGTAGTGCAACTTGATCCCGATTATCGCTCCAGTGGGGGATACAGATTGTTGGGACTGGTGCATTATTATGCCCCGAGGATACCCCTTATCCTTAACTGGTCATCCAAGAATTTCTCTGAAAACTGCCTTACTAAGGCAGCCGGGCAAAGTCCCGAACATCCTGGCAACCTGATAGGCCTTGCAAAGCTATACATCAAGATGGAACGAGAATACGAATCAACTCTTCTTCTTGAGAAAATCATAATAACTCCTCCCCGGCCAAATATGTACCTGGAGGATATGAAAATTATCCATGAAGCAGAAAAAATGCTGATGGAATTGAGAGTAAAAACACAATAATCTACGACAATGAAAAGAAAAATATTCATGACAGGTGCCACGGGATTTGTGGGCCGTCAGCTTACCAAAAAATTACTTGATTCCGGACATCAAATTCGTGCCTTGGTAGAAGAAAAGGAAGAATGTCCGTTTGAATCTCACGCTAATTTTGAATATGTAACGGGGAACCTGGGCGACAAAGCAGCAATAAAATCTGCAATGGCAGATTGCTATCACGGATTTCACATAGCAGCCTATGCAAGGCCCTGGGCCAAAGATCCTCGCATATACTATGACGTCAATGTAGAAGGGACGAAGAACATCTTAGACGTAGCAATTAAAGCCAGTATGAGAAAACTGGTGATCACAAGCTCCTGCAGCATAACAGCACCTTCAAACGGCACACCTTCAGATGAAAGTACCGTGAGGAAAATACCACTTTTCAATCACTATGATTTCTCCAAACAGAAAATGGAAGAATTGGTCGGTAATTATACGAAAAATGGATTCAATGCTGTGCTTGTAAGTCCGCCCAGAATCTATGGCCCAGGCCTTATGTGTCCCAGCAACCCTGTGACTGATATGGTAAAGAAATATCTGGATGGTGACTGGAAGCTGCTTCCGGGGAATGGTGATAGGCTGGGATCATATGTTTACATCGACGATGTAGTTCAGGGGCATATACTTGCTCTAAAACATGGTTTGCCAGGAGAGAAGTATATACTGGCAGGAGATAACAGGAAGTTCACCGACGTGTTTGACACTGTAGGCACGATCACCGGGATCCACAGAAAGCTTCGCAAGATCCCCCTCGGCCTGATCCTGGTGTTCAGTTACATTCAAACCAAAATATCGAACGTCCTGGGCCGACAACCATTGCTCCCTTACGACTGGACGTGTAAACTGGTCTATGATTGGGCACTTTCTGGAAATAAGGCCGCCCGGGAGTTGGGGTATACCATTACCACATTGGAGGAAGGCATGGCAAAGACGGTATCCTGGATTCGTGAAAACCAGGAAATGGACGTGGCGGACCAAAGATAGGAAGGACATATTTCAAAGTCACACACTCAAAATTGTAGGTGGTCCGATAGAAAGACTTATGCTATTATGTATGAATGAAGGATCCGCCAAGCTCTTCTTGTTGGGTAGCAGAAGATTACATGAATAGCCTGGCAGCTGTGAAACTGGATTCGCTCTTCTACGACAAACCAAGTTGTCGTTTTCAATTTCTGTGAATACTTGCTATATTATATTGCCATGAATAGCCTCAGGCTGGTCGGTCTTGTCATTCTCGTGCTTCTTTTTTCTTGCAAGCAAAGTAAGAGTCCGCAAATCATTGAGGAGCTTATCACAGACAACACCTTCTGTAAGGCAACCGCACAGTCAGTTTTTACCTCATTGGGTTTCGATGAGTACCGCGAGATCGTAAAAATTGATCACCCCAGAATCGTATATGCGGACGAATCCTCCAACCTTCCCCGAATCCAGCCGAATCATAACAGGATAACAGCCGGCAGGTTGCAAAATGGAATCCTTGAAATAGACCTGGAAGTTACCCTTGGAGATTTCTATTTCGAAGACGAATCGCGCCCTGGGTTAAGACTGGCTGCCATTGGCGAAAAAGGTGAACTCCCGTCCATCCCGGCCCCTATGATCCGTGTTAAAGAGGGAACGGTTATCAGGGCGAGTATTCGCAATACCCTTTCAGACTCCACCCTGAC
>JAHEKQ010000061.1 GCA_024638265.1 Flammeovirgaceae bacterium | reverse complement strand
CAGATGGTTCTAATCCCGTGAACCTGACCAAAGGACAGGACGACAACCGATGGCCCCGTTGGTCACCCGACGGCAAATGGATCGCTTTTACCAAAACCATTGATAATAATTCGGACATTTATTTCATATCTCCCGACGGGTCCGTAATAAAACCGGTTATAAAAGGAGCGGTACGGGACGAGATCGCGGAATTCAATCCTTCCTACAATGGAAAATAGTTTTAGACTCAAACCTATTCCTTTATGGAGTCCTCGTTACTTGATATTCCTTATTCTTCTATCAGCTACATCCTGTGGTCAGGGAAATAATTCAGTAGCGGAGGATAGTAAAACAGAAGACTATAAAGGTCCAATCATCGATATGCACATCCATGCCTTCAGTGATGGAAACCCACTTTTCGGTGCCACCCATCCACCCACCTTGAGGGGAGAAACATTCGCAGGTGTGGAGTCAGCGGCCTCACAGAAAGAAGAGACCTTAAAGAAGTTTCAGGAATACAATATTGTTAAGGCAATGGTTACTGATGGCCATTTATGGGAGGATGAGGCTACCGATGCAGTATTGGTTGGGCAGGCAAACCTATCACCAGAGGATATCAGGGATAAATTCAAAGAGGGGACCATCGATATAATCGCCGAAATGGCACCTTTCTATAGCGGGATAAAGGCTGATGACACCTCCCTGGATCCTTATTTTGAATTAGCCGAAGAACTCGGGATCCCCGTTGGATTCCACATTTTCCCGGGAGGACCCAATTATGGATTTCACCTCATGCCGGAAATGCTGGGAGGTATGCGAGCCTATAATTCGAATCCAATGCAACTGGAAAATGTGATCACCAAATACCCTGATATTAAAATTTATATAATGCATGGAGCGTGGCCTTACCTGGAAGACCTCAAGGCACTTATGTACGCTCATCCTAACGTGTATATCGACATTGCAGTGGTCAACTGGATATTGCCCCAGGAGGAATTTAATTTCTATATCGAATCTTTAATCAATGCCGGCTTTGGAGACCGGATCATGTATGGTACCGACCAGATGGCCTGGCCGGAAACCATTAACCGGGGCATCGAGACGGTCAACAATGCAGACTTCCTCACCCCGGAGCAAAAGGAAGATATATTTTATAATAATGCTGCAAGGTTTCTAGGGCTGACTGAAGAGGAAATATCTAAACACAAGAGCATTGTAAGATGAGGTCTTACCCTTAGTAACTATATATGGAATTATTATGCGCACATTATTAATAACTTTCACTTCAATACTCCTACTCAATTGTGCTGACGCGAGGGGCCAGTCAAAACATTATTCAGAAAATGCAATCCTGGTATTGACAGATGGTGAAATCATACAGGGCGCAGAAAAAATCAATGACTATTACAAGAACCTGGGAATTGTTTCCGGGACGCGTGGGACGATTTACTCAACATCTGCAAATAGCAAATTTGATTATGTGATCAGTACAATTCTATCCGGCAATAAACCGTACAAATTTATCACCGTTACCCAATCCGCAGGGGAGAAACTTAGGGTCTTTGAGGTAGTAGCTGAGTTCAGAGAAACCACTGTCTCAAGAGATGCAATCGATAAACGAAGGGATGAGTGGATTAAAATTTGTAATCAACATGATTCAGGGATCCTGGTTAGAGAGCTTTACTCCGAAAATCCTATTTACTACAACCATAAACCCCTGGTAACTTCACCAGAAGCCCTTACCAGGGAGTACAGCTACATGAATAATCCCAATTACTCACTCCACCTCGACCCTTTGCATGTGGAAATGATTTCCGCAGAACTTGCGTTTGAAATCGGGCAGTGTTCCGGTTCCTATAAAGGCAAGTACGTAATAGTTTGGAAGAAAGATGGTACCGGAAAGTGGAAAGTGATGGTAGATTCGAATATATGAGGTGGGGAGAAGTAGGTATGGGGGGTGAAAAATGATGAGTAACCTAATCTAAGTAATCCAAAATAGTAGAGATGAGTATTTACAAGACTACCCAAAGTAGGTCAATTGCTATAACTTTCTTCGTCATTGGTGTATTGTATTCGTGTACAATACCCACGGAGGACAAAGGTCAAAATAAGGATATTCATGCGGCTGAGAATGTTTTCGATCCAGGTGCCGACTGGAAACTGGTGTGGTCAGATGAATTTAATTCCGGCATGATTGATCCCAACAATTGGAATATGCAGGTCCTGGAGGCAGGCACTTTTAATGAAGAGTGGCAAAGATATACTGATAGTGAGGAGAATGCTTATGTTAGGGATGGTCATTTGGTGATAAAAGCAAGGCATGAAAGCGATTCCCAAGGAATGGATCAGTATAGTTCGGCCCGTTTAAATACGGCAAACAAACATTCCTGGATGTATGGAAAAATCGCAGCAAGAATTAAACTTCCCCAAGGAAATGGATTATGGCCAGCATTCTGGATGTTAGGTGCCAATATTGATGAAAACGGTGGAGATATACCATGGCCGCAGTGTGGTGAGATCGATATTCTCGAGTTATATGGTTCCAAAAATGATGCTGTTGTGGAAGCTAATATTCACTATGCAGATTCAACAGGGTCGCATGAAATGATGGGTGCTAAATCTTACGAATTGGAAGAGGGGAAATTTGCAGATGAGTTTCATATTTTCGAACTGGAGTGGGGTGCCGATAGTATTTCCTGGCTTGTAGATGGGCATGAGTATGCGGCCACCCAAATTTCAGCCGCTGAACGTTCTGAATTCCATCATCCATTTTTTATTCTCCTAAATGTTGCCGTTGGGGGTTCCCATGCCGGAAGACCAGATAGTACTACAGAATTCCCCCAATATATGTTTGTTGACTGGGTGAGAGTCTACCAGGACTGAACAAGATCATTTCTACATTTGTTATAGATTGTGTGAGGGGTATCCGAGCCGTTGATTAAATTTTTACTTTCTCATATTTATGTCTGCTGAAATAGTAATCATAATAACCGGGGGCTTCCTTCTGTTACTTGCATTAATCGGGAGCATTAAGCCTTCAGGGTCCTCTCAGGGCCTGGTTAGTCCTATGATTCGGATACTCCTGGGTGTTATTGGGGTATTGGTTATCATATATGGTGGATATTCTTACGGAAATATAAATTTCCAAAGCCCTATGGAGAAGGTTGAAGTAGGAAATGTATTACAGGTCACCAGCCCTGTTGAAGAAGTTCAGGTAATTTCACCGTTGGATGGGGACTCAGTCAATTGTCGGATTCTAACCATGGGCGTTTACCCTGAAGGCCACGAAAGTGATATTTGGGTTTTATTGAGACCTTCCAATGATCGATTCTATCCACAATCCGATCATACAAACACTTCATACAAACGCAATGGCGAATGGCAGGTAATTACCCGTTTTGGTGGCGATCAGGGAGAATCCTACGAAATCATTGTATACGAAACCGATCAAGCCGCCTCACAGTTCTTCAGCACAACCATTGAAGAATGGAAACAGATGGAATCGTATCCCGGACTTGAGCGTGAAAATATTCCGGCAGGTGCGGTAGAGGTGGATGGGATTAAAGTTTCTCTTTTCGAGAATTGCAGGGGAGTTTTCTAAAACGGCGGCAATCATTACAAATACAATCTTAAAAGTATCTGAAATATTCTGTAGTAAGTAACGACTAGTTTATTAAAGACGAGGAATTCAATAAGATTTAATCTATGTCAAAATTGGAATGGGGACACGATCAAATACCTGATCAAAAAGGCAGGGTGATCATCATTACAGGATCAACAAGTGGATTGGGAAAAGAAGCCGCCAGAGTACTTGCCGGAAAAGGTGCTAACATTATTATGGCCGTCAGAAATAAAAATAAGGGATCAAAGGTGGCTGAGCTTATCAAAAAGCGTTACCAGGGGGCAAAAATCGAGGTAATGAAAGTGGATCTGAACATCCTTGAATCCGTTAGGGCCTTTGCTAAAGAGTTTGAAAATACCCACAGCAGGTTGGATATCCTGATCAATAATGCTGGGATTATGGCCTGTCCATTTGCCAGGACTGAAGATGGTTTTGAAATCCAAATGGGGGTTAACCACCTAGGCCATTTTGCCCTCACAGGATACCTACTTCCTCTATTACAAAGAACTTCGGGATCAAGGATTGTCGTCACCTCCAGTATTGCACATAAGACCGGAGATATAAACTTTGATGATATTAATTGGGAGAAGCGATCCTATAATACAGCAAAGGCCTACAGTGATAGCAAAATTGCTAACCTCTACTTTACCTATGAACTGGCCCGGAAATTCAAAGATATTCCGAATGCACCTATTGTGACCGCAGCACATCCGGGGTGGACGAAAACCGATCTGCAACGCCATTCCTTCTTAGCTAGGATATTGAATCCGATTTTCTCTCAAGGGGTCAAACAGGGAGTATTGCCAACTCTGAGGGCGGCCGTTGATGAGAATGCGAAGCAAGGTGATTATTTCGGCCCCAATGGATTCCAGGAAATGAAAGGAGCACCGGTGAAGGTTCGTTCGAATGGGCGATCTCATGACCAATCCAAGGCGGCGAAACTCTGGGAATTGTCTGAAGAACTTACTGGAGTGCATTATCCCATTGCAGGATAATTTCGAATTACGGCATATCCTTTGGTTCGATAATTGTGTAATTTAGTAACACATGTCAAATGGCACCAACAACTTGAACCATGAAGTAGACTTGTACCTGGAAGATGGTTGTGGGCGATGTACCTACTACAAAACCCCCGAGTGCAAAGTGCACCGATGGACTACCGAATTAACTCTATTGAGGAAAATAGTTATTGATTGCGGTTTGACCGAAGATTATAAATGGTCTCAACCCTGCTATACGTTTAAAGGCAAGAATGTCATTATGGTTACGGCCTTTAAGGACCATGCCGTTTTGTCATTTTTTAAAGGGGTCTTGCTAAAGGATTCACATAAACTGTTGGTCTCCCCGGGAGTGAGTTCACAAGCCAACCGCCAGTTCAGATTCACCAAAGCATCCCAGATAATCGAACAGGAAGCTATTATAAGGTCTTACATATTCGAAGCACTTGAGATCGAAAAAGCGGGGTTGAAGGTTGAATTTAAAAGGGACCCGGAAACCATGCCGGAGGAATTATTGGATAAATTTGAGGAATTCCCTGACTTCAAGACCGCTTTTGAAGCCCTAACACCTGGCCGCCGGAGAGGATATATCCTGCATTTTGGCCAGCCTAAACAATCGGTAACGCGCACTTCACGAATCGAGAAATGTATGCCGAAGATCTTTGAAGGGAAAGGCTTTCTCGACCGCTAAGACAACATATACCTTAAGTCAGCTGTTACATTGACAAACAGGTTCTCATGAAAAGCATATTCTCCACCATACTAATATTCTGCCTTATTTTCCTGGCAACAACCCATTGCCTTGCGCAGCAATCCACCGAAGAAGGACCTTATACCTTTAAGCGCGGCAGCCGCGATGGTATTGGGAAGTGGTACATGGGGAGGGAAATAGCCCATGTAATGGGATACCAGGGTATCAATTGGCTAAACCGCCCCGAACGGGAAAGAGAAGAAAATACCGGCAAACTGATAAAAAATATGGAAATCCGCGCAGTAGATGATATTGCTGATATTGGCGCTGGATCCGGGTACCATGTATTAAAAATAGCTCCGATAGCAAGTGAGGGTACTATTTATGCAGTCGATATTCAAGATGAAATGCTCGCCGAAATCCGGATAAACAGTGAGAGGCGAAATCTTACCAACATTGAAATTATAAAAGGGAGCGAAAGCTCTGTAAACCTGCCGGAGAATAGTATTGATAAAGTTCTGATGGTGGACGTCTACCATGAATTTAACTTCCCGGTAGAAATGATCGCATCAATCAATAAGGCCATGCGACCGGATGCCAGGCTTTATCTCATTGAGTACCGTGGTGAGGATAACAGTGTGCCCATCAAGCCGCTTCATAAAATGACAAAAAAACAGGCGGTAAAGGAAATGCAAGCAGCCGGACTGGAACTGGTAAAGAATATCTCCAACCTGCCCTGGCAGCACTGCATGGTCTTCAGGAAAGCCGATTAGAAGCTAATTCTTCAAATATCTTCCAACAGATAATTTATTTTGGAAATATCAATTGAATGTATTTACTTTGAAATACAAAGTACTTTTAAAACTATGGTAGCTCAGAACAAAAGAATTATTTGGATGGTGATCGGGATCGCCGCTCTACTGTCTATACCTTTCATCGCTATGCAATTCACGGATGAAGTAAATTGGAAACTATCTGACTTTGGTATAATGGGAACTGCACTGCTTGCCATTGGCTTATCTTACGAGTTTATAGCCAGGAAATCCTTAAAGATCACCTATCGTGCTGCTTTTGCCATTGGTTTACTGGGTGCCTTCCTCTTATTCTGGGTTAATGCCGCTGTGGGAATCATTGGGAATGAAGGACAAGCAGCTAACCTACTCTATGCCTCAGTTTTCCTGGTTGGCGCAATTGGGTCTATCATCTCCCGGTTCAAGGCATATGGTATGGCGGTAACACTGCTGATCGCTGCCATTGTTACTATTCTTGTACCGGTTGTAGCCCTGATGATCTGGCCCGCCCCGGAAACTTCCTGGTCTCCTGGTATTGTTCAGGTGTTCATGATGAGTGGATTTTTCAGCCTTTTGTTCCTGGTTTCCGCTTCCCTTTTCTACCAGTCGAGAACCTGAATCCCCTGATTTTCAATTAGTGGTGGCAAATGCCTAACTTGATTTAGGCATTATGGCATTATTCAATTCAAAACGCGAGAAGCGTTATTGGCTCTTCTTTCTTATCACATGGATAGCCATATACGGAGGCCTATTCCTGGGAAGGCCCATGCAAAAAGCCCTTTGGGACCAGGATCTTCAATTTGTCCTCTTCTTGTCAGGTTTTGTGCTTACTATTGTGGCGGTCATCGTTTATGCCCTGCAGGTCAAACCTAAAAAACTTGAGGTGTTCGTCTGGATCGGTTTATTATCGGTCTTTATCATGCTTACTTTTCGATTGGGAGCCCCCGAAAGAAGCCACCTTCTCGAATACTGTTTACTCATGGTATTTCTCCATGGAGCACTAAAGGAAAGAATCGGAATTGAGAAAAAGGCTGTCGTACTGGTAATTTACAGTACTTTAATAGTTTGCCTGATCGGGACAGTCGACGAAGGAATCCAGGCCGTCATTCCTAACCGGGTTTTCGACCCACAGGATATCATATTCAATTGCCTGGCAGCCCTGATGACTGGAGGGGGAATCCTACTGCTGGGATGGACCCGTAACTATGTAAACCGAAGAAAAAGTCAGGGGTAATCGTATTATTTCCGATCTTCAGGATACTGATAGATTAAAAATTATGGACTTTGTCTTACTTGCTGTTGCAGCCCTATATTTTATCCTTTCGCATTTGATCGCCCAATACATCGGCGTTCACCGTGAAATGGGCTATGGTAAATCGCTTTTCTACAGCATTTTGTTTACACCGGTCTTTGGTTTGATCATTACCTTTTTCGCTCCAAAACCCCCAGGTGGAATTGAATCTGATCATTGATGTTATCTTTGCCTCCCTATGAAGGGAATTGCAACGATCATCCTCCTGACTTTACCCATCATGGGGTATACGCAACAACAGGATACCCTTTCCACGCTCGGCCTTGAAGAGATTACGATTTCCACCACCCGGTACGAAGATCGCCCCGCCTTTAACTTACTCGAAGTAAAAAGTATACAAATCAACAATGGTTATGAAGTACAGACTATCCTGAACCAGGTTCCCGGTGTCTATATGCACTCCGGCACACTTAGTACTAACAGGATCACGATCAGGGGGATTGGCAACCGGTCTCTCTTTTCCACCGCCAAGCTGCGAGCCTATCTCGAGGAAATACCTCTAACCAGTGGAATAGGTGAAACCTCCCTGGAAGACATCGACCTGAGTTTGATTTCCGAGATGGAAGTATGGAAAGGCCCTGCGGCCAGTCGCTACGGTGCGGGGCTTGGCGGCCTTATCCATTACAGGCTTCCCAGGCAGTTCACAAATGGTATTTCAATCGATAACCAGTGGGGAAACTGGGGTACCCTGAGAAATACGGGTACCGTTACAATAGGTAATGAGAGCTTGGGTTCTTTTGTGCTAAATTACAATAACACCCAGACGGACGGGTGGAGGCAGAATAGCGAATACCAAAGGCGTGGAATAAATCTCCTGTGGAATAAAGTTACCGATAGGTCCACCACCCAGGTCGCTGTTTTGGGCATTGACCTGTTCGGGGAAATACCCAGTAGTCTTAATCTCGATGATTTCAATGAGGATCCAAGTCAGGCCGCCTTTACCTGGAATGCCATTGAAGGCTACGAGGACTACCGGAAACTACTGACCGGAATATCCCATACCCGTAAATTGGGGAGTGACTGGAAATTACGGACTGCCTTCTTCCTGAAAACAAGGGATTCCTATGAGTCCAGGCCATTCAACATCCTGGAAGATGGAGATTTTGCCTATGGAACCCGGCTTACGGCTGAAAAAGAAACGGGAAGGGGGCGGATTCTGACGGGACTTGAATTTTACCTGGAGGATTATATGTGGAAGACGTTCGAAACGAACGATGGGGAGAAAGGAGCATTTTTGAGCAACCAGGAGGAGAACCGTAAATACCTGAACCTCTTTCAGGAATGGCAGGTTGATTTTGATAATTCATGGTCACTCACACTCGGTTACAATCTAAACTCCACCCGGTATGTTTTCAATGACCTTTATCTCCAGGATGGTGACCTCTCCGGTGATTACTCATTTCGATGGATATTGAGTCCCCAGGTAAATTTTCGGTACAGGCCCTCAGCAAAGTCGATGTATTATTTCATGCTGAGCCACGGCTTTTCCAATCCCTCACTGGAAGAAACACTGACCCCTGAAGGCATTATCAATGAAGATTTAGGACCGGAAACGGGATGGAATGCTGAATTGGGTAGCCGGGGCTATTTCAATGATGTGATTTCCTATGATATCAGCCTTTACAATATGTGGGTGGATAACCTCCTGGTATCCCGGATGCAGGAGGATATCATGACCGGGTTTGACCAGATCATCTCCGTCAACGCAGGACGGACCAATCACCTGGGAATAGACCTGCTTGTCAACGCTACATTAATGAAGGGAGTCAACTCATCCCTTGACCTTAACACCACCTATTCATGGCAAAACTATACGTTTCGCGATTTCATCGAAGAGGATGATGATTACAGTGGAAATTCCCTGACGGGTACAGTCCCGCACAGGATCACTTCCAATCTCGTCCTTGAGCAAAGTGATTTTAACGCCACCCTCAGTTATTTTTTCACCGACCGGATTCCCATGCGTGATGACAATTCGGTGTACTCCCCTGCTTATTCACTGATGAATTTTAAGTTGGGCTATTCATTAAACCTTGACTTCATGAAAATGGGTTGGTATGCAGGGATTAATAATATTTTTGATGTCAATTATGCATCTATGGTCCTCGTTAACGCCGGCGCCTTTGGAAACAACCTGCCTCGTTACTATTACCCCGGCCGCCCCAGGAATTTCTATGCAGGGGTGAGAATGGCAGTGGATTTCTAAGTGAGTGGATGCAAGGTTAAGTGGTTAAGTGGTTGAGGGTTGTTAGCCGTTAGCGATTAGTTGTTAGTTATTACTTCTATTGTTACTTTAGACACATAAAAAAAGGTCCCTGTTGTTAACAGAGACCTGGTGTGGTGCTGAGTGGACTCGAACCACCGACTCACGGATTTTCAGTCCGATGCTCTACCACCTGAGCTACAGCACCGCCGTAAAAAGTGGCACAAAACTATATATTTTTGATTTGGTCGCAAAGGTTTGCTTAAAAAATTGAAATGATGGAGTACGTGGAGCAGATAATCTTTTTGGGTGTTACCGTTCTGTTTGTTTTTCTCATTGCCAAAAGGGTCGGGATCATCAGGAAAGCGATTGGCCTGGGAAAACCGGGAATGCCGCAGGGAACACGTTCTCAGCGTTTCAGGGAAATGATGCTGGTAGCTTTTGGGCAGAAAAAAATGTTCAAGAATTTCCTGCCCGCCTTTCTTCATCTTTTCATTTACGTAGGCTTCGTGGTGATCAATATTGAGGTGCTGGAATTTATCATTGACGGCCTCGCGGGGACACACCGGATTTTCGCTCCCTACCTGGCAGGATTTTATACAGTGTTGATGAACATCTTCGAATTTCTCGCCCTTTCTGTTTTGCTGGCCTGTGTGATCTTCCTCATCAGGAGGAATGTCTTGTCCATTGGACGGTTCAGGTCAAGGGAAATGAAAGGCTGGCCGAAACTGGATGGTAACCTGATCCTGATCATCGAAATCGTTTTAATGCTAGCGATCCTGACCATGAACGCCACGGATCAATTGCTGCAAGATCGGGATCCATACTATACCGAGACCGGAACCTTGCTCATCAGTTCCACTATGCTGTCCCTGTTCGAGGGGATGTCTACCGAGGCTTTGGTATTTACTGAGCGATTTGCCTGGTGGTTTCATATCGTTGGAATCCTTGGATTTGCTCTATACGTTACCTACTCCAAGCACTTGCACATATTCCTGAGCTTCGTCAATACCTGGTACTCCCGTTTTGAAGCCAAGGGAAAAATGGAAAACATGTCGATGGTAACCAATGAGGTGTATAGCATGCTCGGATTACCCAACCCGGCAGGAGATACACCCCCCGTTGAAGGAGAAATACCTCGATTTGGTGCAAAAGACGTACAGGACCTGAAATCCAAGAACATTCTTGATGCCTATTCCTGTACGGAATGTGGACGATGCACGGCCGAATGCCCTGCAAACCAGACCGGCAAATTACTATCGCCGCGCGCTATAATGATGGCGGTAAGGGACAGGGCAGAAGAACTTGCAAAATCCGGGGATGGGGAGAATGGGAAATCCCTGCTTAACGATTATATCACCAAAGAGGAACTTAATGCCTGCACGAGTTGCAATGCCTGTGTAGAGGCCTGCCCGGTAAATATCAATCCATTGGAGATCATCCTTGAGATGCGTCGATACATATCCATGGAGGAATCAGGCTCGCCGGCATCCTGGAACATGATGTTCCAGAATATTGAGACCAGCTTTTCACCCTGGAAATTTGCTCCGACCGACCGGTTTAAATGGGCTGATAAGTTTAATAATGGGGGAGCTGAAACAACTGTAACAGACTAGAAATGACGGACAATAAAATAAATATACCTACCGCGGCAGAACTTACTGCCAGTGGTAAAGAGATTGAGATTTTGTTCTGGGTGGGATGTGCCGGTTCATTCGATGATCGCTACAAGAGGGTTACCGAAGCCTTTGTGAAAATTCTAAACCATACTGAAACACCCTTTGCGGTGCTCGGCGAAGAGGAAACCTGTACCGGGGACCCTGCCCGAAGGGCGGGAAATGAATTCCTATTCCAAATGCAGGCGATCAACAATATCCAGGTTATGAACGGGTACAATATTAAAAAGATCGTTACGGCCTGTCCCCATTGTTTTAATACGATTAAAAACGAATACCCTGAATTAGGGGGCAACTTCGAAGTCATCCATCATTCCACCTTCCTTCAACAACTGATTGACGAGGGCAAACTGAAACCCAAAGATGGAAATCCCTTCAAAGGGAAGAAGATCACTTACCATGACTCATGCTACCTGGGGAGAGCTAACAATATTTATGAGGCGCCGAGAAAGGTACTCGAATCATTGGATGCTGACCTGACCGAAATGAAAAGATGCCGTTCCAAGGGGCTATGCTGTGGGGCTGGAGGAGCTCAGATGTTTAAAGAGGCGGAAAAGGGAGATAAAGAGATTAATGTTGAACGGACAGAAGAAGCCCTTTCTACCGGAGCCAAGACTATTGCAGCCGCTTGTCCCTTTTGTCTGACCATGATGTCAGACGGAGTAAAGAACCAAGGAAGGGAAAATGATGTTGAAGTAAAAGATATTGCTGAAATACTCGGAAGCAGTATATAAAGAATAGCTAAATTCGCGTTAGAAACAGAGTGCATGTATACGGAGTTTGAAAACATGGAAGGGACTTCACGGGTATGGATCTACCCGGCGGAGAGAAAACTGACCCCGGAAGAAATATCAGATATATCCAGTAAGTCAAAGGACTTTGTGGAAAAATGGACTGCCCATAATGTTGCTTTGCACGCTTCCTGCGAGGTGCTTTTCAAGAGATTCCTCATTTTAACCGTAGATGAAAATGCACATGGAGCAAGCGGTTGCAGTATTGATTCATCTGTGCGATTTATCCATCAGTTGGAGGAAGAAACCGGAATTGGATTTATGAACGGGGGAAAAGTAGCGCTGGAAATAGAAGATGATATAAGTCTGTATACTACGGCGGAAGTAAAGAAACTATCCTCTCAACACCTCGTTAATGAGAATACCTACATGTTTGACCACCTGGTAAAAAATGTAGCTGAATTGAGGGAGAGGTTCAGGATAAAAGCAGGTCAATCCTGGCTGAACCGATTTATAATGAAGAAAGAAGAGGTTTAATAAAGAATATTATGAAGAAGGGACTTGCCATATTAGTGCTTCCCGTGTTTATCCTGGCTTGTAGTGTGGAAAAGAAGGCTCAGAAGTCCTTCAAAGCAGGGGAATTCCAGGAGGTGATTGACACCTACAAGAATGTCCTGGCCAAAAATTCAAATGATGCCACTGCCAACTATTATATCGCCGAATCCTATAGGCGATCCAACCGGCCCAAAGAGGCGGTAGAATTCTATGAGAAGGCTCTCAGCATGGGTGTTAAGAATGACACCATCCAGCTGAACTATGCATACAGTCTGAAATCAGATGGAAAGTATGAAGAGGCCAAGAAGCAGATTGACGACTATTTGCGAAATGTAAAAGACGAGGAGCTGAGGAAAAAAGCAAACGAGCAGGCGGAAGGCCTTGAAATGCTGGATATCCTCAAGGAAAAAGAATCATTTTACAGGGTAAAGAACCTGGATCTTATCAACACGCCTAATACTGAGTATTCACCGGTTTATATGGACGGCTACCTGTACTTCACCTCTAACCGGTACAGTTCGAAGATTTATAAAACAACCGGTACGGGTTTCACCAACTTGTATCGCGCTGCTACAGAAGGAGCCGTTGTGGATTCAACAACAATCGAATCTTTAAGCGAGGCTATCAACACGGTAAACATCAATGAGGGGACGCTTACATTCAACCCAGCAGGTACTATTATGGTCTTTGCACGTGGAAATGGGAAGAAAAGAAAAGACCGATCAGACGTAGACCTGTACCTGTCCAGGTTGAGAAATGGCAGATGGACAGCGCCACAAATGATTGGGACTGCGGTAAATGATCCCAACTACTGGGATTCAACCCCCGCATTTTCCAGGGACGGACGAACATTGTATTTTGCTTCGGACAGGCCCGGCGGATTCGGAGGAGTAGACATTTACTCAGCTCGTCTCAGTTCCAGGGGGAGATTCAGCCAGGCGAGAAATCTTGGACCGGAGATCAATACCGCTGGAAATGATATGTTTCCCTCAATTTCTGATGATGGCCATCTTTATTTTGCCTCGGACGGACATCCCGGATTTGGTGGTCTGGACCTTTTTAAAGTTAACCGGGGAGGTGGAAGGATCGAAATTGAGAACATGGGACAGCCGATGAACAGTCCTGCTGATGATTTTGGAATTAATCTGTTTAAGACCGACCGGGGCTTCTTTGCCTCTAACCGGGATGGGGGAAAGGGCGATGATGATATCTACACATTCCTCAACCAGGACCCTGATTTGAAGGTTGTCAATTACTACCTGGCCGGCACCACTGTTACACCCAATGAAAATGATTCATTGCTTGTACTGCCCAATAGTACAGTAAAACTGCTCGATTATAAAAATGATGAAATCGACATCATTGAAACCGGCCCGGACGGGCGCTTCCTGTTCAGAGTCTATGAACATGAACATTATACCCTGGTAGGCTCTAAAAAGTCTCAAACTGAGCGTTACCTGACTACCCGACTTCCTTATACCACTGTCGGTAGGGCGGTAGATAGAACCAAGCTTACGGAAATGGTAACGAATATTACCTATGATACTTTGCTGGTGCTTGAGAAGGAAGAAGTCAATAAGGTATTTGTACTGGAGAATATTTACTATGACCTCGACCGCTGGGAAATACGTCCTGATGCAGCCATCGAACTGGATAAGCTGGTTACACTGCTGATCGATAACCCTGAGATCAAGATAGAACTCAGTTCACACACGGATTCAAGGCAGACTGACGCCTATAATAACAGGCTCTCAGAACGCCGTGCCAAATCAGCGGTAGATTACCTGGTCACCCAGGGAATAGATCCAACCAGGCTAGTGGCCAGGGGGTATGGTGAATCAAAACCCTACAAGATCCGGACTTCTGACGGCCGTGAGATCGTTTTGACTGAGAACTACATCGAATCTAAACTGGATGTGGATGAACGGGAAGAACTTCACCAGCTGAACAGGCGTACGGAATTTAAGATACTGGAAATTACCCAAAGCCAGATCGAGTTCGATGAAGATCGATTCTTCAAGAACGACGGCAACAAAAACTAGGCACGGAATTCCCCGGGAATATTATCTTTGGAGAAATTCTCCACATGTCAGATAAATACCGGCAAAGAGGGGTCTCCCCAACCAAAGAAGATGTTCACAAGGCCATATCTAAAATAGATAAGGGACTGTACCCCAATGCTTTCTGTAAAATTGTGGAAGACCATTTATCCGGGGACCCGGATTCCTGTATGATCATGCATGCTGATGGAGCAGGCACCAAATCATCACTGGCCTATGTTTATTGGAAAGAAACAGGAGATCTCAGTGTATGGAAGGGGATCGCGCAGGATGCCATCATTATGAATGTGGATGATCTCATCTGCGTTGGGGCCGTTGATAATATCCTTCTGTCATCAACGATTGGCAGGAATGCCAAACTTATACCCGGGGAAGTTATCGCCGCACTCATCAACGGAACAGAGGAGGTCCTTCAAATGCTTAGGGACAATGGGGTGGGTATTCACAGTACCGGTGGGGAAACCGCAGACCTCGGTGATGTGGTCAGGACCTTAGTGGTAGACAGTACGGTTATCTGCCGGATGAAAAGAGACAGAGTAATCGAAAATAATATCAAGCCGGGGAATGTGATTGTGGGTGTGGCTTCTTATGGACAGGCTACTTATGAATCCGGGTACAACGGTGGCATGGGAAGCAATGGCCTTACTTCAGCCCGCCACGACATGTTCAGTTCAATTTACCGGCAGAAGTACCCGGAAAGCTGCGACCCGTCCCTACCGGCCAACCTCGCATATACCGGGAGTTACATGGTTACAGATCCCGTAAAAGACACCCCATTAGATGCGGGTAAACTTGTGCTATCACCGACTCGGACTTATGCGCCTCTTGTAGCGGGAATACTCAGGGAAGGTCTTCATGATCTCGACGGGATGATACACTGCAGTGGTGGGGCACAGACCAAGGTCCTCCATTTTGCCAGTGACGTACATATAATAAAAGACAACCTTTTACCAGTCCCTCCACTTTTTAAACTCATCCAGGAAGAGAGCAATACAGGTTGGCACGAAATGTACCAGGTGTTCAATATGGGTCATCGCCTGGAAATTTACACTTCAGAATCGAGAGCAGAAGAAATCATTGATCAATGCAGCCAATTCAATCTCGAAGCCCAGGTCATTGGTCGGGTAGAACCCCACGATGGCAAAAAGGTGAGTATACACAACGAAGAGGGAGTATTTGAATACTCCTAGAGCTTTTCCTTGAGAAACCTTGCCGTGTGATTCGTATCCGCCAGGTCAACCATCCCTTCGGGAGTGCCTTCATAGCATAATTTTCCCCCACGGTCTCCCCCGTCAGGCCCAAGATCAATAATCCAGTCGGCTGACTTAATTACTTCTACATTATGCTCGATAATGAGAACGCTGTTTCCCTGCTCCACCAATCGGTTGAGCGAGTCAAGGAGTTTTGAAATATCGTGAAAGTGAAGACCGGTTGTGGGTTCATCAAATACATACAGGACGTTATCCTTCGCACTCGACTTTGACCTGCCTATAAAAGAAGCCAGTTTTACGCGCTGGGCTTCACCTCCGCTTAACGAATTACTGGATTGTCCCAGCTTGATGTAACCCATACCTACATCTTGCAAGGGTTTAAGCTTGGAAATCACAGGCCTCTCATCCTGGAAAAATTCCATCGCTTCGTCAATAGTCATGTCCAGTACATCGGCTATATTTTTACCATTGACCTCGATGTCCATTACCTCCCGCTTGAATCGCGCCCCTTTACAGTTCTCACAGACCAGGTGGATATCAGCCATGAACTGCATTTCAATCTTCACAACGCCTTCTCCCTGGCACTCCTCGCATCTTCCACCTTCTACATTGAAGGAGAAAAAGGCAGGCTTATAACCGCGCTGTTTTGCAAGGGGTTGGTTGGCAAACAGCTGCCTGATCGGATCATAGGCTTTTACATAGGTGACAGGGTTACTTCGGGAAGATTTTCCGATGGGGTTCTGATCGACAAACTCCACCATACTGATCTTATCCACATCACCGGACAATTCGCTGAACTTTCCGGGCACATCTGAAATTATCCCCATCCTTCTGCCGAGCGCCGGGTAAAGGATTTTCTGAACCAAAGTAGATTTACCAGATCCGCTGACACCTGTAACCACGGTCATTACGCCGAGTGGAATTTTTACATCAATATTGTGCAAATTGTTCTCCCTTGCGCCCTTTATCACCAGGTGATCTATTGCCTTCCGCCTCTTCGACGGCACCTCAATCCTGTCGATATTTTTGAGAAAGCGTACTGTATGGGATTCTTCCACCCCGTTCATATCATCGAAACCGCCCTGGAATACCAGCTCCCCTCCGTGAAATCCGGCTCCCGGGCCTATATCGATAATCTGGTCTGCGGCTTTCATAACTTCCTCCTCGTGTTCCACAACGATTACCGTATTACCCTGTTTTTTAAGATTCTGGATTACATTTACAAGCCTTAGGGTATCCCTCGGGTGAAGGCCAATACTCGGCTCATCCAGTACATAAATACTTCCGACCAGTGCGCTCCCCAGTGAAGTAGCCAGTTTTATCCTTTGATACTCTCCCCCGGACAAGGTGCTGGTCACACGGTTTAAGGTCAGGTATCCAAGTCCGACCTCCTTAAGGTAGGTAAGCCTCGTCCTTATCTCAGTCAAAATACGCTCGGCGATCCTTCCTGCGTTTTCTTCGAGTCGAAGGTTAGTGAAGAAATCAAGTGAGATCTCGATCGGCATGAGTACAATATCTGTGATCGATCTTCCCTCAACTTTTACGTAGTCTGCATCTTTTCGCAATCGGCTCCCACGACAGTCCGGACAGGTAGTACGACCGCGGTACCGGCTCAACATTACTCGGTATTGGATTTTGTGGAGTTTTGATTCAATAAAATTGAAGAAGGCGTCGATACCTTTAAAATTCTTCTGGCCCTTCCAGAGGATCTCCTTTTCTTTTTTGCCGAGGTCTTTGTACGCCCTATGGACAGGGAAATCGATATCAGGGTTCCTCAGGAGTGGTTCCAGCCATCTTTTCATGTTCTCTGAACGCCAGGGGGCAACTGCTCCCTCATATACCGAAAGGTTATGGTCCGGGATAACCAGGTCCGGGTCAATTCCCAGTATTTTGCCGAATCCCTCGCATTTCTTGCAGGCTCCATAGGGATTGTTGAAACTGAAGAAGTTGACTGAAGGTTCTTCAAAAATCATCCCGTCTTCCTCGAAACGATCACTGAAGCTTTTCTTTTTCCCCTCCAGGTGCACAAGGCAATCGCCATGGCTCTCAAAAAAAGCAGTTTGTACCGAATCCGTGAGCCGGAATTGAAGGTCTTCATCATCGCTCACTTTAACCCTGTCAATAAATATCTCCGTTTGCTCCGGGTATTCACCTGATTCGATGATATCGTCAATAAATTCTGGTTTTCCGTCAATAAGTACCCGTGTGTAGCCCTTGCTCAGCAAGATCTTGTATTCATCCTCTACGGTCCTGTCCCCATTAATCCTCAGTGGACTGCCAATGAAGATACGGGTTGCTTCCTCCTGAGAGAGGATATAATCGACAACATTAGTAATCGTATCCCGTGTAACGGGCTTCCCCGACACAGGTGAGTAAGTCACACCAACCCGAGCAAAGAAGAGTTTAAGATAATCATAGATCTCCGTGGTGGTTCCTACGGTAGATCTTGGATTTCGGGTGTTGACCTTCTGTTCTATGGCAATGGCCGGAGACAAACCCCTTATGTACTCTACTTCCGGCTTTTCCATTCTGCCGAGGAATTGCCTTGCATAGGAACTGAGACTTTCCACGTACATCCGCTGGCCTTCGGCATATAACGTATCAAATGCCAGGGAGCTTTTCCCCGACCCTGATAACCCCGTTATAACGACCATTTTATTCCTCGGAATAGCGACGCTGAGGTTCTTGAGATTGTTCACTTTCGCCCCTTTGATGATAATGAACTCTTTGGGGTCTAGGTCATCAATTTTTACCACCGCTTCCGCCACTTTTTCCATAGGGGTGCAAAGATAGGGGATACCAGATACAGGATACAGGATAGCGGAAAAGTTTTTCGAAGGATCCTCCTGCCTCCTGCCTCCTGCCTCCTGCCTCCTGCTTCCTGCTTCCTGCTTCCTGCCCCCTGCTTCCTGCCTCCTCCATCCTGCATC
>JAHEKQ010000144.1 GCA_024638265.1 Flammeovirgaceae bacterium | reverse complement strand
AGATGCCATTGAGGGAGTTCACCTTGGGGAGAACTACAGTTATATTCTATCGGCAGACCAGGCGGAATATGACGAGGTAATCAACCTGGTTAACACATTAATAAGGGGTGGGATCAAGGTTGAAAAAGCAACACGAAAATTCACCGTGAATGACACTGATTATCCCGAGGGTAGTTACATTATTTCCTCTGCACAGGCTTTTAGGCCCTACCTTGAAGACTTGATGGAGCGGCAGGATTATCCCGATCAGTACCTGTATCCCGGTGGACCTCCTACGCCCCCTTACGATCTTGCCGGGTGGACTCTTCCTTTACAGATGGGAATAGAAGTGGAAAAAGTTACGGACCAAATAAAGGTTAGAACTGAAAGGGTAAATGATCTGGAACCACCATCAGGTAAAGTGGAAAAAGGCAACTCTACCTATTATAGTCTGAAAGCTGGTGAAAATACCTCCTATAAAGCGGTCAACCAATTCCTTTCCACAGGGACCAAAGTATACCAGTCGAGTTCCGGGGATTTTCTGGTGGAATTATCCGATGTAGATGCTCTAAAAGGCATTGCTAGTAAGACAGGAGCTGATTTTTATGTTTCCAAGGGTGAGGAAGATGATAAGGAGGAGATTATGCCGAAAAAGGTGGGACTATATAAATCCTGGGTTTCAAATATGGACGAAGGTTGGACCCGCTGGCTTCTTACTGAATATGGTTTTGATTGGGACACGCTGCACAATTCGGACATCCAGAATGTAGACCTTTCTCAATATGACATACTGATTTTACCCGATCAATCACCTTCCAGGATAATGCATGGGCACAGGGAAGGTTCAATGCCGGAGGAATTTGTGGGCGGTATCGAGATTGAGGGAGCAAAAAATATCAAACAATATGTGGAGAATGGTGGTAGACTATTGACTTTTGACGGAGCGGGAGATTTTGTAATTGAGCAATTTGGGCTTCCGGTTAGAAATTCTCTGAGTGGACTTTCTCCCCAACAATTCTTTATTCCAGGTTCATTGATACGTGCCGAGGTAATGGAATCAACATATACCACTGGGATGAACAGGGAAGTGGCAGTTTCATTTAGCAACAGCAGTGCATATTCTGTAATCAAGCAAAATTACAGTGGTGAAGGGGGAGAGGAAACTACAGTAGAGCGGGTTGATGATCCCGATGTGAATATAATAATGAAGTATGCAGAAAGTGACCTGCTGATGAGCGGTTGGGCAATGGGTGAGGATCGTTACTTGAGTGGTCGTGCCGCTATGATTGATATTCCTCATGGTGATGGCAATATTATTATGGTAGGATTCCGTCCACAATTCAGGGGTCAGCCAAGGGCAACTTACAAGTTGATCTTTAACGCGATCTTAAGATAGTAATGAAGCTAACCCCCGTATTTACAGGATATTTCAAACTTGATGGCGGTGCCATGTTTGGGGTGGTTCCCAAGGTCTTATGGCAAAAATACGTTCCTGCAGATGATTCTAACTTGTGTAACTGGGCAATGCGATGCTTGCTTATAGAAGACGGAGACAGACTGATCCTGGTGGATACCGGGATGGGGGATAAACAAGACGAGAAGTTCTTCTCATATTACTATAGATCCGAGACAGTTGAAATCAGGGAAGCTATCCAAAAAGCCGGGTATTCCCCGGATGAGGTTACCGATGTCTTTCTTACACACCTTCATTTTGACCATTGTGGTGGAGCGGTTCTAAATACTGGATCTGATTATAAACTTGCATTCCATTCAGCAACCCATTGGTCAAACCAGGACCACTGGGATTGGGCTACAAACCCGAATCCCAGGGAGAAGGCCAGCTTTCTTGAAGAAAACTTATCCCCGATAAAGGACAGCGGTAACCTTCGAATGTTGGAAATGAATAGTAATCCGGGCGAACTGCCCTTTGAGATCATCTTTGTGGATGGACATACAGAAAAGCAGATGTTGCCACTGATCACTATCAATGGACAAAAAGTGGCATTCATGGCTGATTTGATGCCTGCAACGGCCCATGTTAGGCTGCCCTGGGTTATGGGGTATGATGTCAGGCCACTTCTAACTATGCAAGAAAAATCACAATTCCTGGACCGTGCGATTAATGAGGAAATAATATTGTTCTTCGAACACGATGCAGTTAATGAGGCCGCGAGATTATCATCGAATAATGGTAAAATATCAGTTTCGGAATCAGGAAGACTTACAGATCTATTATGAAGATTGGTTTAGCATTGTCAGGCGGTGGTGCCAGGGGCATTGGGCATCTCGGGATGATAAAAGCACTTGAAGACGCGGGCATTAAACCTGATGTCATATCAGGAACCAGTGCGGGTTCGATCGTCGGGTCGCTTTATTCTGACGGCTATTCCCCTGAGGAAATCCTTGACTTTGTGGTAAATACCAAAGTATTGACTGCTTTGCGCCCCGCATTGACATTTAAAGGGCTGCTGAAGATTGATACACTTGGGGATATCATGAGGAAACACCTTTCACACAATAGCTTCAGCGCCATGACAATACCCCTTATAGTGGTGGCAACGGATATCGTTAAGGGAGAATCTGTATACTTCAGGGAAGGTGAACTTATCAAACCAATAATGGCATCTTGTTGCGTTCCTGTGTTCTTCAGTCCTGTGATTATTGACAAGAAGGTTCTCGTTGACGGTGGAGTCCTTGATAATTTACCGGTTCACGTACTGAAAGATGAATGCGACTTCATTATTGGCCTCCATACGAATCCCATCACGGATGATTTTGAGGTAGGTCGGCTTAAGTCTGTAGTAGAAAGGAGCCTAATAATGGCTATCAACGGCAATACGACCAAAAGTAAGGAGATGTGTGACTTTGTAATTGAACCTATGCAACTGGGGGAATACGGCGGATTTGACCTGGGTAAAGCCCAGGAAATGTTTGATATTGGCTATAGTTACACTAAGAAGAAAATTCCCTCCCTGGAAAAGGCATTAGAAGCGGCAGATAAAACCGATGAATGATTTTCAAAAAGCTATAAAAACGGGGATTCCCAGCGATCTTCCCCTTGTCAGGCCCTATGACGATAATGTAAATCATGCCCCCCGTAGAAAGGATATTCTAAACCGGCAGGAGAAAAAGCAGGCGCTCATAAATGCCCTACGGTATTTTCCTGTTGAATTTCATTCAGAACTGGCACATGAATTTTATAGGGAGTTGGAAGATTACGGAAGGATTTACATGTATCGGTTTCGACCTTCCTATGAGATGTTTGCCCGACCCATAGATGAATATCCCGCCAACTGCAGGACCGCTGCTGCAGTTATGCTCATGATTCAGAACAACCTTGATCCCAGGGTGGCGCAGCATCCACACGAGTTGATCACATATGGTGGAAATGGAGCTGTTTTTCAAAATTGGGCACAATACCTCATTACCATGAAATACCTGTCGCAAATGAGCGACGAGCAGACCTTGCACATGTACAGCGGGCATCCCATGGGTCTATTCCCAAGTCCGAAGTCAGGCCCCAGAGTTATTGTCACTAATGGAATGATGATACCAAATTATTCCTCGCCTGATGACTGGGAGAGGTTTAATGCAATGGGTGTGACCCAGTATGGACAGATGACTGCGGGATCATATATGTACATCGGCCCTCAAGGCATTGTACATGGCACAACCATAACACTCCTGAATGCAATACGAAAATTGAGGGGGGAAAATCCGGGTGGGATGCTTTTTGTCTCCTCGGGCCTGGGAGGGATGAGTGGAGCACAACCAAAAGCAGCAAATATTGCCGGTTTAGTATCAGTAACTGCTGAAGTAAATCCAAAGGCTCTTGCAATAAGGCATGGACAGGCATGGGTGGATGAAGTGATTGAGAATCTCCCGGATTTAGCACATCGAGTTCAAAAAGCTAAAGATCAAGGGGAGACGGTGAGCATCGCCTATGCGGGAAATATTGTGGATGTCTGGGAGTATTTTGATAAGGAAGGGATCATCATTGATATCGGTTCTGACCAAACTTCTTTGCACAACCCGTACTCGGGAGGTTATTACCCGGTTGGAGTAAGCTTCGAGGAGTCAAATCAAATGATGGCAGCAGAGCCTGGAAAATTCAAAAAATTAGTCCGGGAGTCATTATTGAGACACGCAGATTCAGTGATCTCCCAAGCGAAAAAAGGTACTTATTTCTTCGATTACGGTAACGCTTTCCTCCTGGAGGCAGGACGTGCAGGCGCTCCAATAATAAATAAAGAAGGCAACTATATTTTCCCAAGCTATGTGCAGGATATCATGGGGCCCATGTGTTTTGACTATGGTTTTGGACCCTTCCGTTGGGTCTGCACTTCAGGTAATCCTGAAGACCTTGCCAAAACTGATGCAATTGCCCTCGATGTACTGAGGAAACTCTCTTCAAAAGCTCCTGAAGATACGCGCCAACAAATGGAGGATAATATCCGCTGGATAGAGGAAGCCGGCATGAATAACCTGGTGGTCGGTTCACAGGCTCGTATTTTATATGCCGACTCACCTGGAAGAATACAAATTGCTGAAGCCTTCAACAAAGCTATCCGGGATGGACATATTGGCCCGGTTGTGTTGGGAAGAGATCATCATGATGTTTCTGGTACAGACAGCCCCTTCAGGGAAACTTCGAATATCTATGATGGAAGCCGCTTTACGGCGGATATGGCCATTCAAAATGTGATTGGGGATAGTTTCAGGGGTGCCAGTTGGGTTTCCATCCACAATGGGGGAGGAGTAGGCTGGGGTGAAGTGATCAACGGTGGATTCGGCCTTTTACTCGATGG
>JAHEKQ010000060.1 GCA_024638265.1 Flammeovirgaceae bacterium | reverse complement strand
GAGATTACCGAAGATCATCATACCGAGGGAACCAGCTATTTCATAGATGAAGGAAAAAAGCTTCCGTTTGGCCTGAAAAGATGGCATCATAAGCATATCGTGCACCGGGCAGGAGAAAAAAACTCTATCATTGAGGATAATATGCAATTTTCATCGGGGTGGTTATTTTTTGACTTGCTGTTATACCCATTGCTTTTCCTGGCCTTCCTACCCCGGGTAGTTCAGTACAAAAACTACTTCGGCTGGCCTAAAAAGTAGTTTTCGCTAAAATTCCTTAACTTTCAATTATGGAGAGAGTAGGACGAAACGATCCATGTCCCTGTGGGAGTGGTAAAAAGTACAAGAACTGCCACATGGATAAAGAAGAACACAAAAAGTCTTCGAATAAGAGCTTTACCTATCTTTTACTGTTTATCCTGATTATTGTTGTAGGGGTGGTTGCCTATCTAAGCAACCAGGATCCCGAAGCAAGTGCTCCCCCCGGTCAGGTCTGGTCGGAGGAACATCAGCATTATCACTAGCGGAATATTTCCAAGTTACTTTTCAACCCACTTTTCAGTAGGAGTATATCCACTCCAACACCTATCATATTCGCTCCGTGATCGCGATATTTAGAGGCCAGGTCCGGTTCAAGGGCAAGAATTCCTGCCGCTTTCCCATTATCCCGGATTTTTTCAAGTGCCTCCAGTATCTTATTCTCCACATCCGGATGCCTGAAATCCCCGGAATAACCCAAGGAAGTGGCAAGGTCATTAGGACCGATAAATAGGCAATCCACTTCTTCAATGGCGCATACCTCATCGATATGCTCCAGGGATTCTGCAGTTTCCACCTGGGTGATGACACACATTTGGTCTCCGACCAGTTTTACATAATCCTTGATATCACCAAATTCTGCTGCACGTGACATTGCCGGGGCTACCCCTCTAACCCCTCTTGGGGCGTACCTGGTGGACTTTACGGCTTCTTCAGCCTCTGTTGTATTATTGACCATAGGAAATATAAGGTTTTGGACTCCAAGATCGAGTACTCGTTTTACTTTGGCAGCATTGTTCTCCTCAACCCGGACTGCTACTGGAATATCAAATCTGCTTACGGCCTGTATATGCTGTAGAATATCCGGCAAAGTGAAGGGTCCGTGTTCTGCATCTATGACCATCCAATCATAGCCAGCCCCGGCACAGAGTTCGGCCACATAGGGATTGACCAGGGCATTCCATATTCCCAATGTAACTTCCCCATCTCTGAGAGATCGTTTCAATTTGTTATCCCGGAATTCCATAATTTTAGATTCTGATTTAAATATATAGATATAATCCAAAGAGTTGACTGACCAGTACCGCAATCTAGCATCGAGGGAATTGAAAGAATGGAAAGACCGGGTGTCTGGTGAACCTTCTGTTTCTTCTCAATTAGCCAGTAATTTCCAGGCAAGAGTCAACCGGCTTATACCGGAAAAGATCCATTCGGTGGTAACCTCTGCCATCCGTGAAATGACCCGCGCTGTTATTATGGGATCTGAATTCTCAACCTTCAAAAAGAAACATTACACAAACCTGGAAGAACTGGAACAAAACGTAAAAAGCAGGATAAAATGGTATAGTTCCACTGCTGCCACCGAAGGAGCAATTACTGGATTTGGGGGAATAGCCCTGGGACTTGCCGATCTGCCCCTGTGGCTGAGCATCAAAATGAAAATGCTATTTGATATCGCTTCGTGCTATGGAGTGGACACCAAGGAGTTGAGGGAAAGAGTCTACATTCTATACATTTTCCAGCTTACATTCTGTTCTCAGAATCACAGAAAGGATCTCTACAGGTATCTCGAGAATTGGGAGGCCGAATCAAAGAATTTACCCGGGGACCTCAGGGGATTCGACTGGAAGACTTTTCAATTGCAGTACAGGGATCATATCGATTTGAGAAAACTGTTGCAATTAATCCCGGGAGCCGGAGCTGTAGTTGGAGCTTATGTCAATCATTCACTGACTGCTAAGTTGGGTGAGTATGCGATAAATGGCTACAGGATGAGGATAATGAAGCTATAGCCTTTTCAAGGCCTCAAACAATCCCATATTTTCTTCCCTGGCTTTTACGATCAGCATGGGAACTGTGTCATTGGTGCTTAAAAGCTTTTCGGCCATGGAACCCAGAAGAATAAATGCACTGGTGGACTTGCCCTTGGATCCTATTACAATGATATCTGCACTAATCTGACCGGCATATTCCATTATTATTGCCTCGGGATTCTCTTTATCACCGTTGACAAAATGAGAATCAGGAATAGCCTTCATATTCAGGGTCTTGGTAAAGTGCCTGAATTCCTTCTGGGCATTTTGAAGCATGATTGTATCAAATTCTTCATAGCTCTTGCCGGTTTTCGAATATCCGTGGGGAACATGGTATAGGTGTATCATGGAAATCAGCGCACCTTTTTTAGCAAAGCTTTCTCCCACCCGATACGATCGTTCCGAGGTAGCGGCAAAGTCAATGGGTATCAGTATTCTCTCTAACTTTTCCGGGAGTATCTCAGGTACGAGCAGAACAGAACAGATAGACTTACGTGATATCCTGGAAGAAGCTACACCCGAACCCTTCAACTGCTTTTTCCTCCCCATGACGATCATGTCAGACTCTTTGACATGCGAGTAGTGAAGGATCTCCCTTATTGGATTCCCTTCCATGACATCGACGGTCAACTCTATTCCCTTTGCCCAAGTAAAATTGTCAACTTTTTGCTTGATATCGTGCTCGAGTGATTCATCCAATGGAGCCAGGAGATCCGGGTATTTATCTGCCAGTTTTTCAGGTAATTCCAACTCCTTGCAGACATG
This sequence comes from Flammeovirgaceae bacterium, assembly GCA_024638265.1. GTDB lineage: Bacteria > Bacteroidota > Bacteroidia > Cytophagales > Cyclobacteriaceae > JAHEKQ01. The sequence continues at coordinate 16,627 of JAHEKQ010000060.1, read as the reverse complement.
TAAAAAGTAGATACGACGGAATTTCCTTATGGTGGCAATCTGGTGTACATAGGAGATCAGGATATTGTCCATAGGACTCAGATCGAGACAAACCACAACGACGTTCAGATTGAATTCAGCAGAATTTTTCATTGCTATCAAGATATGAAAAAGCCCCATATTTTCCATCTATCGTCAAAAAATGTCAGTTCGTCCGGAATGCTTGTGAAATCATTCGATCTGGCACTGCATTTGCCAACTATATTTTTACAAATCGTATCTTAATAATGAATCAATGACGATTTGACAACGTTTTATTAAATATGAAGGCAAAGGAAAAAACATATCGGACGATAAGGTACATGGTCTGTATATCAGCCTTTGTTTTGGGGGCTGTCACTCCGGACTATGGTCAATATTTCGGTAAGAATAAGGCCAGGTACCGCACTTTTGATTTCGAGGTGGTACAAAGCCCACATTTTGAATTTTATCATTACACCAATGACTCCTCCATCAATCATCTGATTGACCTGAGCGAGCGCTGGTATAGAATACATCAAACTACTTTCAAGGATACAATTCGTTTTAAGAACCCGGTAATATTTTACAATAACCATGCAGAATTCCAACAAACTGCCACTATTGGGGGTATTATCGGAGTGGGAACAGGCGGTGTAACGGAAGGTTTGAAAAACAGGGTGGTCATGCCCATGATGGAAACATGGGCTCAAACAGATCATGTATTGGGGCATGAATTAGTCCATGCTTTTCAGTACAATCTGCTGAGAAATGAAAATGACACACTCAGCTTGAAAAATATGCAGTCAGTGCCACTTTGGATGATTGAAGGACTGGCTGAGTATCTTTCCATTGGACGCAAAGACCCCCATACTGCCATGTGGATGAGGGATGCTGTTTTGAATGATGACATTCCCAGTCTGAAAGACCTTACTACATCCAGCAAATACTTCCCATATCGGTATGGTCATGCTTTTTGGGCATTCATTGGTGGAGTTTGGGGAGATAGCACGGCTATAGAGCTCTACAAGAATGTGGTGAGGTTTGGCCCGGATGCCGGGATTGATTCAACCTTATCCATGAATTCAAAAGCGCTTTCAGTGTTATGGGAACAAGGCGTTAAAAACTACTACATGAAGTTTCTCAAGGATTCCACTGATCAATTAACGGGAGAATTATTGGTAGACGAGAATTGGGGAGGATATATCAATATTTCACCTTCCATCAGTCCTAATGGCAGGTACGTTGCCTTTCTTTCCGAGAAGAACCTCTTTGGTATTGACCTTTACCTGGCTGACCTGGAAACGGGAAAAATCCTCAGGAAAATATCTTCAAGCACCGGGAGAAATGCACACATTGATGCATTGAGTTTTATTGAATCCAGTGGTACCTGGTCACCTGACGGTGGCAGCTATGCCTATGTGGTATTTGATAAGGGGAAAAACATGCTCATGGTAACCGATCTTTGGAGCGGTAGAAATGAGCAAAAGATAGAGATCCCCGGTGTTGAATCAATCAGCAATCCCAGCTGGTCGCCTTGGGGAAATAAAATTGTCTTCACAGGGATTAAAAATGGTAGAAGCGACTTATTCCTCTATGACCTGGGTAGTGGTGCTGTAGAACAACTGACGGATGATCCTTATTCCGATATTCAGCCATCCTGGTCACCAGACGGACGTTACCTGGTTTTCTCCACGGATCGCAAGAGCTTTGAACAACATGGCAATATGTATTCATTTAACCTGAGCATTATTGATTTGCTTAGCGGGACCATTACAAATCTGCCGGTTTTTCCCGGAGCCGACAACCTAAATCCCAGGTATGCAAATCTAAATGACCTTGTATTTGTCTCTAACCGCGACGGATACCGAAACCTCTATGAGTATGACATCTCTAATAACCAGGTACATCAGCTTACAGATTACATCACGGGAATAAGTGGGATTACTCCATTTGCGCCTGCCATTGACGTTTCAAGTAAAAATGAAAAGGTAGTCTACACCTACTACTCAAAAGGAAAATACAGTATTTATTCAGCTCCTCTGGAGGATTTCAATCGGATACCCCTTCGACTGAACGATATTGACATGACCCCGGCCTACCTGGTTCCCGGTACTCAGAATCAGGCAGGAATGATGGTACAAAAGACGATTGATTCGATAAATCAATATGAAAAAACCCCGGCGGATTCCCTTTCCAGCAAACCCTATCGCGGCAAGTTTAAACTGGATTATGTGGGCAACACCGGTGTGGGAGTTGCTTATGGAAGCTACGGTCTCGGTATGGCCGGTGGAGTCAATATGCTTTTCGGTGACATGCTTGGCAATAACCAGTTATTCGCAGCTTTAATGGTGAATGGCGAAGTGTACGACTTCGGAGGCCAGGTAGCTTATTTCAATCAGAAAAAAAGACTCGGTTGGGGTGCTTCGATCTCTCATATACCTTATCGGCTTGACTACATTGGATTTGGATTGGAAGAATTACCGGTCTCCCAGGACTCAACGATTGTGGTAGAAAACTGGAGCAGGCAGGTAGTGAGGATATTTGAAGACCAGGCAAGCCTCTTTGCTTACTACCCCTTCTCAACAACACGTCGGGTCGAATGGTCAGGTTCCTATTCTCACTACTCTTATCGAATTGACCAATTTAATAACTATTACTACCGGGGATGGTACATTGGCGAGAGCAGGGAAAAATTGGATGCCCCTGACCCCTATGGACTCTTGCGAACCAGTGTTGCCTATGTAGGTGATAATGCCTCGTTTGGAATTGCTTCACCCATGAAAGGGCACCGATTCAGGTTGGATTTCACACAATATGGTGGCGAACTGCATTACAATGGGTTGCTGGCAGATATAAGACAGTATTTTTATCTAAAACCTTTCAGCCTTGCTTTCAGGGGATATTTCTATGGCAGGTATGGACGTGATATTACCAGCAATCGCTTATCACCGCTTTTTGTTGGTCACTCGATGTTGGTTAGGGGCTACGATGACGTAATGTTCAGTAATTCGTTTGTTGACCCCCAGGGCATTAACCAACTGTATGGCAATAAGATTCTTGTTGGAAATTTTGAACTTCGTTTTCCCCTTACAGGTCCAAAACGGCTGACTCCGTTCGAATCAAAATTCTTATTTACAGAGATTGCTTTCTTTGTCGATGCCGGTACCACCTGGGACACTCCTCCTGCTTTCAGTGGTATTGAAACAGGCAATGGCAATGACAGGCCATTCTCTGATTTCATCATCAGTTCAGGTATTTCAACCCGGATCAATCTCTTTGGCCAGGTGATCCTGGAACCTTACTATGCCGTGCCTTACCAAAGAACTGACCTCAATGGTAAAAGGGGTGTAATTGGACTTAATTTCTGGCCGGGATGGTGAGTGGGTTGAAGGTTGAAGGGTAAAAGGGTTGATGGGTTGATGGGGATAAAGTTAAAAGTGGAAAATAGAATGTGTTGAGTATAAATCTCTACAATGAGTTGCCCCCCTTCTCTGCGACTGTGGAGAAGGGGGTTGGGGGGTTGAGGTTTTAGAACAAACTAAAGGGGGTGGTGGGTAGAAGGGTAGCGGGTAGAAGGATAGAAGGGTTGAATATACTCACGAATCATTTATCTTCCCTCCATGAATAATTCATCGCTCGTGGCATTCTTAAAAGACCTTGTACGGATTCCGTCGATGAACGGGGATGAGGAGAAAGTACTTCAGAGGGTGAAGGCTGAAATGGAAGACCTCGGTTACCCAAAAATCTGGTTTGATGAACTTGGAAACCTCTATGGCAAAATTGGGGATGGCCCCAACATTATAGCCATAGACGGGCACCTGGACACGGTTGATGTGGGAAACCTTTCCAACTGGGAGCATCCACCTTTTGAAGCGCATGAATCAGAAGGGCGAATCTATGGCCGGGGAGCTTGTGATCAAAAAGGGGGAATAGCCGCAGCAATCTATGCGGGAAAAGAACTAATTGACCGTGGGATTCCCCAAGATACGAGCCTTGTGGTCTGTGCCACCGTACTTGAGGAAGACTATGAAGGGGTTAGTTGGAAGTTCATATTGGAAGAAACAGAATTCAGACCATCAGTTGTGCTTTTAACCGAACCCACCAACATGGAGATTAAGATCGGACAGCGAGGAAGGATGGAAATGAAAGTAAACCTTGAAGGCATATCAAGTCACGGATCTGCGCCTGAGCGCGGGGACAATGCCATCTATAAGGCCGCCCCGATTCTGAAAGAAATCGATGAGCTAAATAAGAACTATGAGTCCGATTCAAAATTGGGGGCCGCCAGTATAACTGCAACCGACATCCGCTCATCCGCGCCATCGCTCTGCGCTGTGGCCGATAGTTGTACGATTCACCTGGATCGCCGGTTAACAAGTGGTGAAACACTGCAATCATGTAAAAGAGAAATAGAATCATTGGAGTCCGTAAAATCTTCCCAGGGAACTGTAAGCATCCCGGAATACCAGGTCAGGTCCTATACGGGAAAGGAGATCAAATTGCCTGCCTATTACCCAGCCTGGATTATGGAGGAAGATCATATTGCAGTCAAGAGAGCTAAAACAGCATTCAAGGAAGCCTATAAATCTGATCCTGAAATCGGAGTCTGGGCATTTTCCACAAATGGAGTATGGACAAAAGGGGTCCATGACATTCCTACGATTGGGTTTGGCCCAGGCAATGAGGAATATGCCCATTCCCCCAAAGAACATATTGAAATTGAACAGTTGAACCAGTCAGTAAAATTCTTTGTGGAATTCGTAAGAGATTCAAAACAAAGCTAATCCGGGGATGTTCTTGAGATATGGAATTCCCAAAATGGATGAGTGTTGTTCTTAAGGCCGCAGCGATATATAATATTCTCTGGGGCATCTGGGTTGTACTTTTTCCGCTACAGTTTTTTGAAATATTAGGAATGGATGAACCGGTCCATCCAATGATCTGGCAAGGTATGGGCATGGTCATCGGCGTATATGGCCTGGGCTACTGGTGGGCAAGCTATCAACCACTTGTTCACTGGCCGATTGTAGCTGTTGGGTTCCTTGGAAAAATATTCGGACCGGCCGGGTTTATCATAAATTATTATTCGGGGGCAGTTCCGGCAGAATTCGGGTATACCCTCATCACAAATGATCTTATTTGGTGGATACCATTTGGGGCCATATTGTATAGAGTTTATCAAGTAAGGGCATGGCAAAAAATATAATTAACCGGTTACTTTTCCTGGGATTGGTTGTCTTCTTCGTGTTGGCCGGAATGAACCATTTTCGCGACCCTGAGTTCTATATTCCGTTAATTCCGGACTACCTACCTTACAAAAATGCAATCAATATCATCTCGGGCATAGTTGAAATTACACTGGGCCTTACATTGTTGTCCGTGCGGTACAGAAGAATCGTATCCTACCTGTTGATCTTCCTGATGATTCTTTTCATTCCCTCCCATATCTGGTTCATTGAGATTGGTGGATGTATTGAAGGAGGATTGTGTGTTCCAGCCTGGGTAGGATGGGTGAGATTGTTAATTATTCACCCCTTGCTCATCCTATGGATCTGGTACTCGGGCCAATACCGGCGTCCCGCATGGAACTCCTGATCATTAAATGGACCATAGACATTGCCCTAGCATTGCTTGCATGGCTCGTACAAGTCATTATCTACCCTGGTTTTGCCTGGATAAAGCCGGAGCAATTTGTCCGGTGGCATCAGAATTATTCCCGTAACATCTCTTTTTTTGTATTTCCCTTGATGACCTCTCAACTAATTGTGAGCCTTGCCTACGTTTGGTTCAAGCCCACTTTCTTGAGTATAGCGGCTATTATACTAGTGGGTTTCGCATGGATCAATACATTTGGCTTTGCTATACCCATTCACTCGCGGTTAAGTCGGGGCTGGAATCGTGAGTTTATATCACAACTAGTCCGCGTAAATCGTTGGAGAACTGTTTCATGGAGCCTGGTAGTTATTATTGACCTCTGGCTGATCATAAAATCGTAGATTTGCATATGGCGTCAATACTTCTGGATATTGATCAATTTCTCGAAACAGTTAAACCTTTGCTCGATGTAAGGTCACCGGCGGAGTATGAGAACGGACATATCCCCGGAGCAATCAGTTTTCCACTTTTTACTGATCGTGAAAGGGCAGAAATTGGAACACTTTATAAGAAGGACGGGAAGGAAATAGCGGTGAAAAGAGGGCTTGAAATTACAGGCCCCAGGATTGTTGAATATATTGATAAGGCAGAACAACTGTCAACTGATTCCTTCCGTTTGCATTGCTGGAGAGGAGGGATGCGATCAGAATCCATAAGCTGGTTGCTAAACACGGCCGGATTTGAAACCACCTTGCTTAAAGGAGGTTATAAAGCTTACAGAAATGCACAGTTTAAATTCTTTGATAAGGATTTGCCTCTTAGGGTAGTCAGTGGATTTACCGGCACCAAGAAAACGATCATATTAAATAAACTCAGGGCAAAGGGTGAACAGGTTGTGGACCTTGAGGGTATTGCAAAACACCCGGGTTCGAGTTTTGGCAATCAGAAATCAGGAGAACAGCCCACTACTGAACAATTTCAGAATGAGGTCTTCGAGATTTTCAGGTCATTCGACCTTTCAAAACCTATATGGATTGAGGATGAGAGCATTAGAATAGGGAATGTAAATATGCTCGAAAGTTTGTATCAACAAAAGAGTAAAAGTCCACATTATGTAATTGAAGCAAGCAAGGAGCAGAGAGTCCAATATCTTGTAGACGATTATGGGGATATATCCGAAGACAGGCTGGTTTATGCTACCCGCTCCATTTCTAAAAAACTGGGCAAGAAACTGGCTGATACCGCTATTGAAGCGATAGGGAAGGGAGACTTGTACACAGCCTGTGATATTATCCTGAAATATTACGACAAACGCTATTCATCGAGCCTGAAAAGAAAAGGGGCTTTTATTGAAAAAAGAATAAATACAGATTTAACGAACCTTGAGAATGCCATCGACCAATTACTCCAGTGAAATACGTCTTACGGAATTCAGTCATGGGGCGGGATGTGGCTGCAAACTGTCCCCGGGGGTTCTTTCTGAAATCCTTGGACCTGAATCATCGGACATTATGTTTGATAATCTGCTTGTTGGCAACAGCACTAAGGATGATGCAGCTGTGATAGATCTCGATGGAAAGACTGCCATTGTAAGTACCACTGATTTTTTCATGCCTATAGTGGATGATCCCGCTGATTTCGGAGCCATTGCGGCCACCAACGCCATCAGTGATATCTACGCAATGGGCGCTGAGCCTATTATGGCCATTGCTATCCTGGGATGGCCCATCGATAAGATTCCTGCTGAAGTTGCCGGAATTGTGCTTTCAGGTGCCAGGGAAAAATGTTACGAAGCGGGCATCCCGCTGGCAGGAGGTCATAGTATTGATACTCCTGAACCGGTGTTCGGCCTGGCTGTGACGGGTAAAGCCAGGACAGCGGATATCAAAAAAAACTCCAGCGCGAAGCAAGGGGATGTACTATATCTGACCAAACCATTGGGAATAGGCATCACCACAACCGCCCAAAAGCAGAAAAAGGTAATCGAAGAAGATTTTGACCTTGCCAGGCATACGATGCTGCAGCTCAATAAAGTGGGAAGCAAAATCGGGGTATTACCTTATGTGCATGCGGTTACAGATGTGACCGGATTTGGACTGGCAGGACACCTTCTTGAAGTTTGTGAGGGATCAGGACTCAAGGCAAATATCTATTTTGATAAGGTCCCCCGCTATCACTTCATTGAAAAGTACATTAAAGCCGGTTGTGTTCCCGGTGGTACAGGTCGCAATCTTGCTACTTATGGGGAAAAGATAACCACAGCCAGAGAAGAATACCTGACCCTTTTAGCAGATCCTCAAACCAGCGGTGGCCTGCTAATCGCTGTTGATCCGCTAAGAACTAGTGATTTTGAATCGGAATTGAAACAATTTGGTCAAGAAATCTGGAAGATTGGTGAAATGTTGGAATACAAATCGGGTGATAGAATTAATATTCTCTAGGTGCCAGATTTTATTCCCATATTCAAGCGATCCAGGAAATAGCTATTGCAGGACTAAGTCCTGCGAGACCATAAACTTCTACCCATTTAAGTTGAATAATTTTGGAGCTTAGGTTCATAGCTAATGGATTCAAAAACTCAATTAAAGGCTTCCCCCTGTTTTGAAATTATCAACTTTAACTATTTTTATGAAATATGGGCAACCGTACTACATTTCAAACCTTCCTGGTAGGGAAGGATCACATCCCTTCAAGAAATGTTTATAAATATGCACTGCTCCGGGGACAAATAGCTTTTCTCCTTGCCATTATATGCTTTCTCTATATTCCAATTGATATACTTCATGAGGTCTATGATTTTCTTCCCTGGTATGTCATGGGGTTAACCGTGGCCGCTTTTATCATTTTCTTCAACAGGATTGGCAATTATGTGGTCAGTACACTCATACTCACCATATTTTCTAACCTGTTCGTGTATTTTTTTGCTGCAGTAGATAATCCAGCCAGCGGTGTATTTTTCTTTTTCATCGCCACTGCCACTATTGGACTTGTACTCTTCTATCCAATCAATAAGATTTTGGCAATAGGCTTTGTGCTCTTGAGTATGGCATTAGCATTGCTAGCCTCATTCAGTGATTTTTCTCCCATACCACCACCGGTTCAGACTCCTGAACATATTAAGATCAATTTTACAGTCAATCTGGTGATGGGATTCCTGGCTTCTTTGCTCGTAGTGCTTTTCATAATACGCCGTAACGAAGACTCAGAAAAATCCATGCTCGCCCACCAGGATCAGCTTGAAAAGCTAGCATCTGAACTGGAAGCGTCAAAGGAACGATTTAGACTTGCGCTTGAGGGTTCAAAGGCAGGAATATATGAATGGAATATCCGGACCAATTCCGTATTTGTCAGTAACCGGTGGAAAGAACTACTCGGATATTCGGTAGAGGAGGAGTTTGATGTAAACCTGGAATTCTTTTTATCAATTGTGCATCCTGATGACCTGCAACGAAGTCAGGTTTCCATTGAAGAGGCTATGAAAGTGGGAGGGTTATATCAAAATGAGCTCAGAATGAAGCGGAAGGATGGTACCTATCTATGGGTTCAGGACAGCGGAATCATTAAAATGGAAGATAAACAACCCCTTGTAGCGGTAGGGGCCATTATAGATATAGAAGACAGAAAGAAGGCAGAGGAGTCTCTACTCTCCAAGAACGAAGAGCTTGGAAAAATCAACGAGGAGCTTGATCGTTTTGTGTACAGTGCATCCCATGACATGCGAGCTCCCCTGAGTACATTGCTAGGCCTGCTGCAATTGGCAAAACGAAGCCGTGACCCCGATGAGTTGGAGGAGTACTTCGATATGATGACCAACAGGATTCACACCATGGAAGGGTTTATCGAGGAAGTCACCGATTATTCCCGAAATGCCCGTATTGATCTCGAGGTTTCCCGGTTCAACCTTAAAAAACTAGTACAAAATGTGGTCGATTCATTCGAGTACCTCGCCCAGGAAGCTGACGTTAAGGTTACCATGGACATTCCGGATGAACTCGAATTGCATACAGATGAAATTCGCTTAAAGGTTATACTAAACAACCTGCTTGCTAATGGGATTAAATATGGAGATCCCATGAAACCTTCAAAATGGGTAAAAATCGTGGCTGATTTCAAAGGAAATAATTGCTTACTGCAGGTAAGGGATAATGGAATAGGAATTAGGGCTGAATATTTTGACAAAATTTTCGATATGTTTTTCCGTGCCTCTGAAGAATCTACCGGTTCCGGACTTGGATTGTACATTGTAAAAGAAACACTGGACCGCCTCAATGGGCAAGTGACTTGTAAGTCATCAAGGGAAGAAGGTTCCGTTTTTGAGATCCTTATTCCCTCAGTTGTAGTCACGGAAAAAGAGTTAGGCTAAAAATCAATTATATCATTGTCACAATAGGGGTGAAGGGCACCACTTCAAAAGCTGACCTTTCAACATAGCATTTGCTGATGTACTTCCGGCTGTCATATAATAGGAATACAGGGGTATTATATATTTTTGCCTGATCACATATTTCCAATGATCCCTTCTTATTGACGAAAAAATAATCATCATAGGAATCCATTCCCAGTAAGACATAATCAGCCTGTTCAAGGTAGCGGGGAATTGAACTTTCATAAACAAGTTCCACACCAAAACCCTCTTCTTTTAAAGAGTTAAATTGGATTATACCTTCACCTTCCGGCTCACTTTCAGTTTGATATACTTTTACCACCATACCCTCCTCGCGCATTTTAATTAAAAGCTTAAAAACCGAGCCACTCGCACTATGGATTAGTACCCGTATGTTTCTCTTTTGCTGATGCCGAAGAAGGTTGATAAAGTGAACATCCGCCAGACGACTCCATTTTTTTTCATATTTCACTATCGATTTGCGGATATCCTTGCCCGATAAGGACTGGGCCCAATCGGCGATGTGATGGAGGATGATCATTTCACGTGAAATTTTTCTAATCTCTTCCGCCGACCATTTCAAATCTTCGGTGGAAGGGGAAAACTCCTTGAGTGTATCCAAATAGTTGTGGAGGAGGACACTGGAACCATTTTCGGTATCAGCACAAATTTTAAGGATAGCTGCATGGAAGGATTCTTTCATAAATACCGATTATCTGTCCCGGCATCCATACCGGATAAAGTCTAATTGAAGGTAATCATTCAACAGTGATTTTGACAGCACCTTCAATCATGGCTTGTCAGAAAACCTAATTTTAATTAATTAGAAGAGATTTAGGACCCGATGGAAAGATACAAGCTAATTGAAAGCCTCAGTACGCAATCTAATATCCCTGCCAGGGAGATTCAGAAGTATCTCGATATGGCCGAGTTCCGAAAGGTGAAAAAAAATGAACATATCGTTCAAATAGGTGACCCAAGGGTAACTCTTGTACTCATCCAGAGTGGATGTATGATGACCTACTTCGAAGACAAGCGGAAGGGAATGCATGTTTTTCAATTTGGAATGGAAATGTGGTGGTCGGGAGACCTGGAGGCCATCACTAATGGATCCCCCTCATTCTATGGGATTAAAGCCATTCTCCCTTCAGAGGTATACTTGATCGACATCCATTTATATAATACCATGTTGACCGAACAACCTCTATTCCAACGTTATTTCAGAATTATATTTCAGAATGCGCTGATTTCTCATCAGAAAAGGATTGTCAGGAATATATCCTATTCCGCCGAAGAGAAGTATCTCGAATTCATTGAGCTATATCCAAAGGTTCAGCTCATTATACCCCAAAAATATATCGCCTCGTATCTCGGCATTACCCCGGAATTCCTGAGCAAGATCCGGCGAAAACTGGCTGGAAAGTAATTATTTCTTGTTAGAACATACCCCTGTCATACAAGTACATCCATTTCCACACTGTTCTGCATTTTCGATATGGTTTTTAGTTCCTGAACGCTTTGCAAGCAGTTGAACCCCTGCCCAACCTGCAGATAAAAATGTGATCAATATTATGGGCAATAAAATCTCCATTATCTATGTACTGAATAATCCTGCAAACCCCATAAATGCCATTGACAAAATCCCGGCGATAATAAGATTAAGTGCAGTACCTTCCACTAGTTTTGGTATGTTCAATAATCTCGTTTCTTCACGAATACCTGCCATAAGAACCAATGCGAGTGTTACTCCACCTCCCGCTCCCAAAGCATAAACCAGTCCTTCCCAGAAACCATATCCTTTATTTGTGCTGAAAAGTGCCAAACCAAGAATAGCACAGTTTGTAGTGATCAAGGGTAAAAAGATTCCAAGCTTCCTGAACAGATCAGGACTCAGCTTTTTCATTGCCATTTCAACAAACTGAACAGCACTGGCAATCACTATGATAAAACTGATAAGTCGTAAATAGGGCGCAAAAGGTAATACCCATTGATTCAGTGCATAGGAACATAATGCTGTGATTATCATAACAAATATATTGGCTAAGCCAAGCCTAAATGCAGTATCCAGTCGCTGCGAAACTCCAAGAAATGGACATAGCCCAAGAAAATAGGACAAGGTAAAATTGTTTACCAGAAGAGCTGAGACAAATATCCAGATAAAATCATTCATATCAGCTGGACTTTTTATTAAGTACACGGTTAAAACACAGAAGCAGAAATCCCAATACCAGGAATCCACCGGGAGGCAGAATCATAATAATCCATGGTTCAAAATTCTGCCCGAATAGATCAATATTGAACAGACTTCCATTTCCCAGAATTTCACGAATAACCCCGATGCTTAGTAATGCAATGGTAAAACCTATACTCATGCCCAGGGCATCTAGCATGGAATATCCCACTGGATTTTTACTTGAAAAGGCTTCCTGTCTGCCAAGTATCAGGCAATTGACTACTATCAGGGCAATAAAAGCGCCCAACTCCTTGTGTATATCAGGAACCCACGCAGCCAATAACATATCCACTACCGTTACGAAAGTGGCGATAATCACTATAAAAGTTGTAATCCGTACCTGTTTGGGAATAAAGCTCCGGAATAACGAAACCAGGGTACTTGAGAAAAAAAGGACAAAAGTGGTAGCAAGGCCCATAGCAAGACCGTTAATTGCAGAATTTGTAACAGCCAGGGCAGGACACATTCCCAACACCGCCACGAAGACCGGGTTTTCCCGCCAAATTCCTTTCAGGAATTCTTCACTATTTTTCGATATTGACTCCTGACTTTTCACCTTGTAGGTTCTGTGTTTGTTTCTAAATATCCGTCAATAGAACTTTCCCACTCCGATAAACTGTTATTCAACATATTGATTACAGCCTTGGAGGAAATGGTTGCCCCGGTAATCGTTTCTACCTGGTTCTCCCGGGACTTCTTACCCTTTTTCACCGCTTCAATAATCGGCTGCACCACTAATGATCGAAAGGCTTCAGTAAATTCTTCATCCTTAAATATTTTATCACCCAGTCCAGGTGTTTCCTTACTTTCAAGTACTTCAAAGCCAATAATCCTTTCAGATTCCGGATCGTATCCGTACAGTACTTTGATTATATCCTGGAACCCTGATTCCTCGGCAGGTATGGCAAAGCCTATGAAAGTTCCGTTTTTGTCATAGCCGGCAAATACACCTTTTTCATCAGTTGAAATTGACCTTTCCAGTCCGGAAGGGCCTTTCACAAAAAGCTCGAAACTCGCACAATCGGGAAGCACTTTGAAAATAGCTGTCTGCAGGGCCTTCTTTTGATTTTCTTCTATAAGAGGACTCGTATAGAGGAAAACTACTACCAGCAAAAGTCCTGAAAAAAATCCTGCCGTTCCAAGGCTAAATATCAGGCGGAATGAACCTGGTTCCGGAGCTTGAGTTGGCAGTATATTGTTTGCTGTAGCCATCACTTTTTATAACCGTAGGTTCGTACAGCAGTATAGCGGTTGATCAATGGAGTAGCGGCGTTCATAAGTAGAATAGCATACATCACGCCTTCGGGCAGGCCACCCCATAAACGTATTAACACTACCAGGATTCCAATGCCAATGCCGTAAATCCAGAGGCCCGATGGAGTTATGGGTGAAGTGACCAGATCGGTGGCCATATATACAGCTCCAATGAGAAGGCCCCCGGACAAAATCATGAATTGGGGACTGGGATAATTATTCGCATCCAGAAGATAGAATACGAGGGACAAAATTCCCACCGTCAGTAATATCGAAACTGGAATTTGCCATTTAATAATCTTTACTGAAATGAGATATACCATGGCCAGGATCAATAATATCCCACAGGTTTCTCCAAGGGAGCCCCCGATATTACCTGTCAGGAGATCCCAGGTATTCGTTTCGACTTTGTCAAATTTCATAACAGCCAGCGGAGTTGCTGAACTCACAACATCTGCCTGTGACTGCATGAAGGGCATGGCAAGTTGAGAAGCCTGAACATCAAGAAACGCACCATCAGGAAGGTTCCAGGTAGTGATTGCCGTCGGAAACGCCGCCTGCAGAAAAGCCCGCCCAAGGAGCGCTGGATTAAAGATATTCTGACCTAGTCCACCCCAAATGGTTTTACCCATACCTATAGCTACAATCCCCCCGATAAAAGTCATCCATAAAGGAAAGCCTGGAGGCAAGGTCATTGCAAGGAGAATACCTGTGATCACTCCGCTTCCATCGCTGATCGAATAGGCGCTTCTCGGAGAGAAAAACCATTCGGTAAGAACACAGGATATAATAGCAACCGCTGTGGTAACTAAGGCACCGACTCCAAAATAATAGCTTGACGCAATCACTACCGGGAGCAGGCTGAAAACCACTTTCCACATAATTCCCGGCGTTGTAGCCGCATCCTTTAAAAAGGGAGAAGTTGATATGGTCAGCTTCTGATCACTCATACATCTCTTTTTTTTGCTTGCTTAATAAACCCTTTTGCAACACGGAAACTCTGTACCAGGGGTATGGCGGAAGGACAGACAAATGAACATGAACCGCACTCGAAACAATCCATCACGTGGTTCTCTTCCATTTCCTCCCAAAGTCCTTTTTTTGCCAATAATCCGAGGTGACTGGGGTTGAGGTAAATAGGGCAGGCATCCAGACAACGACCACACCGAATGCAGCTGTATTCATTCAGTTCCTTTACTTGTTCGGAACTCAATGCCAATATGCCGGAAGTTCCTTTTACTACGGGTACATCGAGACGTTTCTGCACCATACCCATCATCGGTCCACCCAACAAAATTCGCGTAGTATCAGAAGTAAAGCCACCGCACCATTTAACAAGACTCTCCATTGGTGTCCCAACAGGCACCATTACATTCGAAGGACGATTCATTGTTGTACCGGTGACAGTTACAACTCTTTCAATCAATGGAATCCCATTTCTGAAATATTGCGCCAGGGCCACTAGGGTTCCTACGTTACTAACCAGCACGCCCAGATCGAGAGGTAGCCCTCCGGCTGGTATTTCCTTCCCCAGAATTGCACTAGTCATCATTTTTTCGGCACCCTGAGGATACTTAACCTTTAAGCAAACTACTTCAATATTGTCTGAAGCCAGGTTCCTGAGGTTCATTATTGCCTTTGGTTTATTAACCTCAACGGCTATATACACCTTTTCAGCCCCTATGAAATGGTTAAGAATTTTAATACCCTCTATGAGTTCTTCTCCAAATTCAATCATTAACCTGTCATCCGCAGTCAGGAAGGGCTCGCACTCACATCCATTAATCATGAGATACTTGCATTTTTTATCTTCCTGAATATTAAATTTCACGTGCGCAGGAAAGGCTGCTCCCCCGAGTCCAACCAATCCCGAATCCTGGATCTTTTGAATAAACTCAGATTTTGAGAGTGAATAAGGGTCAACTGATTCCATGCCAACAAATTCCTGTGAACTGTAAGCATCAGTTGTTATAATTATTGCAGGCAATTCCCGGCCATTAGGGTGCGTATAAATTCCAATATCTTTAATTGTACCGTCAACAGGGGAATGAAGCGCTACAGAAACATAGCCTCCGGGGTCCGCTATTTTCTGACCTCTTTTTACGTTCTCACCAACTTTTACTACTGGTAGGGAAGGTGCACCGATATGCTGGCTAAGAGGTAACCTGTACTCCGGTACAAAAGCCATTCTTTCAATAGGCTTTAAATTGGAGAGCTCTTTAAACTCCTCGGGATGAATACCATGCTGAAAAGTTAATTGGGGGGATATGGTATTTGCAGCTGCACTCATTTTTTTCTCCTGCTCGAAAGTTCCAATAATCGCTTTTTGAGATTTTCCCGAATAATCTGTGCCTGCTTATTTTGTTCTGTTTTAAGCTTCTCATCAAATTCGTACCTGATCGACTGAAGTTTTTCTTCATAGGCACTTCCCAACTCTTCCAGGAGTTTGGCTCTGACATGGTCAGGATTTGACCGGTACAATTTGATCAGATCTGTATAACGACCATATACCCAATTACAAATCCTAATTACCTCTTCACTTACACTGTATTTTTCATTGGTTTCTGTAATTATTACTGGTTTCCCAACTGATCCTTCAAGGAAATCAGGTACGGTAACCCAGCCACTTTCATCATCAAAGGGCTGAAAATGAGAATTCCAGTGTTCGTTCAAAAAGGCAAAATCAGCCCAGGAAACCCGGTAAGACCGGTCTTTAAATTCAACAAATGGGCTATCATACATCTCGTTCAACTTAATATCCAGTCCCTGAAGAAATGACCCCGTGGGGGTAAACCATATTTCCGGGAACAACCTGCTTTTTTCAATCAGGGAAAGTGATTTTAGATACTTTTCAATATCGTCATAACCGGTATCGTCTAGTATGGGCAGGTAGGTAAGCACATTTGTTCTGGACTGCAGCAACATTGGCCACCTTTCTGCCAAAATATCGCTTTGAATGGGGCTGCATTGCCAAAGGAAATGGTCTCTGAACCTCAGTAGATCATCCGTTATCATAGGTGTATTTCGGGGATCCGCCGCTGAATCCTGCAGGATAAACACCTTAACAGGCCATTGAGTATTTAGAACAGAGGGGGTGGGTACAGTTTCAGTAAACCATAATAGGGGTGGGGCCAACTTGAATTCTTCTTCGGAGAGATCCT
>JAHEKQ010000059.1 GCA_024638265.1 Flammeovirgaceae bacterium | reverse complement strand
TAATATTAAAGGACCATTTAAAGGAGGACCGGGAACATATGGTTGGTAAATTTCTGCTTTCAGTAATAATGGGTTTCAATACACTAAACGGACCACTTGATGAATTCAAATGGGAGCATCGGTTGATCGTCATACATGAGGTGGCTGAACCATCAGCACAACAGTATCATGAGCTGCAGCAGTGGAAGGCTGAACTGTTGGATCGAGATATAAAGGTTCTTATGATAAGTCCGGGGTACGTCTATATTGATGGAGTCAGAGCTGAAAATATAGCCTATTCCGATTTAAAGGTTAAATTAAAACTTGAAGATAAATTTCAGCTTTTCCTTATTGGAAAAGACGGGGGCATTAAAATGAAATCGGATAAACCCGTCCAGCCTTTTGAAATCTTCCGGAAGATCGATCAAATGCCCATGAGGAGGGCAGAGATTGGCATAAAGAAATCCGGTGGATGAACCTCACACACTCCTTCCTTGATCAGGCACGACTGACAACCGATGAGCCGGCCGACGAATTGGTGTCTCGGTTCTTCAGTTCAGGTAGAATGAAGGACCTCTATCAAACGTTGTCAGCCAATACCGATGATGTGGCAAATTCCAGCGGTGGAAATGACATTACAGACTTCATGCTTGGCGGTACAGAAGAGCCTGCCTGGTATTCGGCAGAAAAGATTGAATCAGGCCAGGCCATTTTCGCCGAGTATGCTACAGAAATCATGACTTTGCTTGGTGCCTACTCTTTACCATATTGTTATGCCGGGTCACCAGGCAATAAAGCACTTTATCTTTCGGAGAAGATGCGTAAAAACCCCGGAAAGAGGCTGTTTGATACTGCAGAATTCGTTATTAGCGTTTCAACAAGTGGAAACCTTACTAGGAACAAAATCGGTCTGATACAGATCAATAAGACTCGCTTGATTCATGCCATTGCACGGGCCTATACATTCAAATACGGTTGGAATATGCAGTGGGGAGCTCCTGTCAACCAGGAGGATATGGCAGGTACCAATCTCGCTTTCTCATATATCATATTGAATGGTCTGAGAAAATCAGGCATTACATTAACTGAAAAACAGAATGAAGACTACTTATTCCTATGGCGCTATATCGGTTACCAAAATGGAATCTTGGAGGATCTACTCCCTGCAAATTACCTGGAAGCCTCTCAACTAACCAATGTTATTAAGCGTAGGAATTTTACCCATTCCAAAGAAGGGAAGGAGCTTACCCGGGAATTGTTAGACTATTATAGGAAGGTAGCTCCTTCCAGCCAAGCAAACTTCGTAGAGTCACAGGTCCGTTACTATCTCGGGGAAAAGATCTCAGCGTACCTGGGATTAAGTCCTGACCCCATAAAAGATGTCGTAACCGATATGGTAAATACCTTTAACAGCCTGAAGAATTCCTTTTCATCGCACACCAGTTCCTATGGTGAAATGATAAGGAATTTTGAAAAACAGAAGAGGCTTGCTCATTAGAGAATTAGCTTTCAGCTAGCAACGTATAGTTGGCCGAATAAAGGGTAAATGCTCATTCTAATTTTTCGTGGAAAAATTCTATTGTTCGCTTCCAGGCCAGTTCCGCATTCTCTTTATCATATCTCGGCGTAGTATCGTTGTGGAATCCGTGATTACAACCGGGGTAAAAGTGAGCCTGGTATTCCTTATCATTTTGCTTAAGGGCGGCTTCATAATCCGGCCAGCCGGCATTTACACGGGTGTCGAGTTCACCGAAATGGAGCAGGAGGGAGGCATTGATCTTCGGTACGTCCTCATCTGCGGGTTGGCCCCCGTAAAAGGGCACAGCGGCCTTGAGTTCAGGGCACCTTACGGCCATCATATTGGATATCCAACCTCCAAAACAAAAGCCCACGACCCCAACATTACCCGAGCATCCTTCATGATCCTTCAGGTATTCGAATGCCGCGATAAAATCTTCCAGCATTTCATTCCGGTCGCGCTTCCTTTGCATAGTCCTACCCTCATCGTCTGTGCCGGGATATCCTCCAAGTGGAGTAAGGGCATCCGGGGAAAGTGAAATGAAACCCGCCTTTGCTGCTCTCCGTCCCACATCGGCTATGTGCGGATTGAGTCCACGGTTTTCATGAACCACAACAACACCCGGCAATTTACCCGAGGCCTCCTTGGGCCTGCTCAGTTGAGCTTTAATAGATCCACCTCCTTTTGGTGAATCATAGTTCACCCACTCGGTGTTCAGGGTTGGATCATTCTGCTTCACCCGGATCTTATTGATATAATCCGGCATCAGAAAGCTCATGAGGGCCGGCAAAGTGACACCCCCTACTGCATAGGCAGACAATTTCTCGGTAAACTGCCTCCGATCGATCTTATTATGGGCATAATAGTCATACAGGTCAAATACTTCCTGGGGAATATCTTTCTTGGATAGGGACATATTAGATGAGGTTTAAATTCGAGGAGAATATCGGAATTATTTGTGAGAACGGCTAGTGGAGAGATTGAGGATGGAGGATTTTTAACCACGAAGACACTAAGAGACAAAGTAAGTTCAGCAGGGCTAAAATGGTTCACACGTCCACATGTTCACGTATTCACTTTCTACTTTCTACACTTCACTCCAACCTACTGTTAGTTGTTAGTTAATCCCGGCATTGTTCTTGCCCTAATTCGCATATATGATTACCCGCAAACTCTACATATTACTTTTTTTCTGCTATATGGCACTTTTTGCCCATGCTCAGGAAATTGGCTATGCGTCGAGTCGTTATAAGACTTCGTCCGGTGCCATCGGTCCTAGTGGGGTAATAGCTACACACAAATTTGAGTTGCATATTGAGTCTTCCAAATCGATTATCCTGGGGAAAATGCGTCTTGACTCCTATGAAGTGGAGGGCAGGGGATTGATTGTTCCTCCGAACCTTGAAGGCTCCTTAAAATTCGAGGTAATAGTATATATCCATCAGAAGCAAAAGGTCTGGTATAATGCGGTACTTATTTTTGAAGGAATAAAAGCTCCCGTTGACGTCACGAAACTGAATACAATAGTACCCTCTGATCCCAAGGTTTTATTGCAATTAAAGACATCTGATGAAGAAGTCATGCTGAAGAAGAAAGAGTTTGATGCTGTTTCTGCATCGTATAATAAGTAGATGGGTTGATGGGTTGATGGGTTCACGCGACTCGAGTTTACGGGGTTTACTACTTTACCACTTTACCACTTTACAGCTCTACAGTTCTACAGCTCTACCGCTCTACCGCTCTACTGGTTCACCCGTTCACTAAACAATGAGTTTTGCGATTAAAACATTGCCTATTGTACCATAAGCTCCCTGTACATATATTTGCACCTTGATATCAACTATTCAAAACCTAACTTAACGTAAAAATGATTAGAGTATTCAAAATGTTTAAGTCTGTGTCAGCTATGATGGTGGCGCTGGCTTTTGTTCTTTCTGTAAGCTTAAGCTCTTGTGGTGGATCTTCCACGGATGCTGATGATGCAGAAGATGTAATGGAAGAAGTAGAAGAGGGA
This sequence comes from Flammeovirgaceae bacterium, assembly GCA_024638265.1. Lineage (GTDB taxonomy): Bacteria > Bacteroidota > Bacteroidia > Cytophagales > Cyclobacteriaceae > JAHEKQ01. Next base: position 16,014 of record JAHEKQ010000059.1, on the reverse strand, counting down.
GCAGAAGAAGTTATGGATGAAGTGGAAGAAGCCGCTGATGAAATAAAGGAAGAGGCTACTGAGGAGCATCCTGAAGGAGAAGAGCACCCTACTGACACTACCGCAACTGAAAATTAATCAGCTGTTTGTTTTATTCCTTTTGAAGGTAAATGTGGTCTTCACGGTAGTGGGTTCACCGTTTACCTCCATTACGGGATAAGCCAGAAAATTTATCGGCCCCGATTGAGGCAGGGGATCAGGGCTTAATTCCCGACCCCTTGTAAATTCAATCCGGTTTGCCGGGTGATGACCGAAGTAATAGGTGGCCAGTGCAGAGTATTTATTGGCCTCGCTGATATCCACTGGCCACCATTTACCTTCGGCATAGAATTCCGCCCAGCAATGATACCCATCTACACCGCCTTCATCTCTCTCTGAAGGTATGGCAGCACCAACTGCAAATCTTGAAGGAATATTGGCCGACCTGGCCAGTGAGATAAATAAAGAATGAAATTCAGTGCAATTTCCTGACTTCGAATCACAGGCATAATTGGCGTCCCCGGTACCGTATATTCCCTGCTTGGCGTAACGGACTTCATCAATTACGTAATCGTACAGGGCCCGTGCTTTCTCCAGCTCGCTTTTGGCTTGTTTATTGGCAATCACATCATTGGCAATCGTCGCAAACCGGTCTCCTACCGGTAAGTAGGGTGTTGAACCCAAATGTTGATCGAAATCCGGCTCTGCCTCCTCATAGGGCGACTTTTCTTTCCTCTCGACCTTATATTCAATCACAATGGACTTCTCACTGTGTTCAGGCGCTAATTCAAGAAAGTATATCGAATTCCCATAATCAGGATCCTCAATAACACGGTGACTCCCGGGGGATTCAAGCCTTGTGATCTCCAATGCCTGGTATTCATCACTTTGAGCAATCGGGATCCAAATATTGGAAGGTTTGTCAATCACAGGAAGGTCTACCTTGTAGGTAAAGATGAATTCATCCGTGCCCTCCACAACTCCCAGCAAATCGTTTGAGGCAGCCTTTACCGGAACGGTAAACCAGGTTTTATCCTTGGCCTGCTTCCATGTATAGAATGGCTTTCCATTCAGTTTATGAACATCCGTCCTCGTAACTTCCATATCCTCTTTGGTACCATCCATGAAGAAGTCTACATCATAGACATCTCCGCTTTCCGTGGCTAGATCAACACATGCGAAGAATTTATTTGGTCCCAGGACTGAAAGGTATTCCGTGTGAACTCTTACCAGCTTCAAGCTCAAGTCGGTAGTATCTTTATTGAAATTGAAATAACCGTCACCTTCCGTAGTCATCCTTTCAATATTCTCACGAATGCCCTGCTCTACATCGTAGATGGTAACTTTTTCGTCTTGATTCATAGCCTTACCTGAATCCACTGATTCCTTTTTGTTCTCATCAGTGGTACAAGAGAAAAGGGTTACTGCAAATATTACTAAAAGGGAGGTCGCAAAATTTCTCACATCCATGGTCTTTAATACGGGATGGCTAAATTACTAAATACTTAAAACCCACCTGAACTGCTCTTCAATAATTCCATTAACGGTGTTTTGAAATTGTGACTTAATTTAATTCTCCAGTCATAATCCTAATGGTCGTTTGATCATTCAATGAAAATCTATACTCCTATTTTCATTGCAGTTAGGTATATTGTATAGGCTCTCCCATTTCCAGTAAATATGAAAAGTCATGAAAGAAGAGATAAGTGTATTTCTTGAAAATTTCTACGCAGGACTAACAAATATGCTTCCCAGGGTCATCCTGGCATTAGTCATTATCCTTTTAGGATACCTGATAGCAATAATTGTCCAGAAACTTACCAGACGTTTTATACTGTACCTGAATCAGGGATTGAACCAGCAATTAAAGAACAGCCCGCTGAATGTGGATTTAAAAAATTCGGCGGCATTTATCTCAAGGACTATTTTTTGGATCATCATTGTTATCTCATTGCTAATCTGCCTGCACGTCTTAAAGCTTGAATTCCTGAGCAATTGGTTCGAAAGGGTTGTTGTCTTTCTACCCAACGTACTGGTGGCGGTTATAATCGTATTTGCCGGGATTATCGCCGGTCGTCTTTTGGGTGACCTGATTACTTCAGGGGCATCGCGTAACCTTATTTCCAATGCTAAATACTTAGGAAATTTTGTGAGGTACTTTATCCTGTTTATTGCCCTGGTTATTGCTGTGGACCAGCTGGGTGTCGATATTGGATTTCTTACCAACCTCTTTTCAATCATCCTGGCCTCACTTTTATTTGGTGCCTCCCTTGCTTTTGGACTGGGAGCCAGGACCTCTGTCAGCAATATCCTTGGATCCTATTATGCGCGCAAATCTTATCCCCTTGGAACCCGGATTCGGATAGGAGAAACGGAAGGTACCATCATAAAGATTGCCGATAGTGCCATCTCACTGGAAACGGAATCAGGGATATTGGTCATTCCCGCCAAGGAATTTAATGATTCCCATATTATCGTAGTAAAAGACAAATCAGTATGAATAGCGATCACATTCTAATCGAGCAATTTCTTCGGAATCATCCGGACATTTTCATCCAGATTATAGAAGATTGGGATTACGAGGATATTGGAAAACTCCTGGAGGATTTAGCTCCGGATCAGGCAGGGTTTATATTATCCCGCTTAAGCCACTACAAATCCGGAAAGGTTATCGAAAATCTTCCCCAACCCCTCACCTCAAGTCTACTAAATAGCATTTCGCTAGCAGATTCTGAAGCAATTCTCCGGGTAACCGTAGAATCCGTCCGGGAGGCAATATTGAACTCTATGGATGATGATAAAAGCAGCTTCATTAGGAAATCACTGAGTTTCAGTAAGGAAGAAGTAGGCTCATATCTCGATCCCTATGTATTGTACCTTAACGGCAAAGATACCGTTGAGTCTACGCTCAATAAGGTTAAGAATTCCGGAGGCCGTGTAAGGTCTCATTTGTATGCAGTTGATGATCATAAGAAGCTAATCGGATATGTCCAGTTGAATGACTTGATCATAGAAAAACCCGAAAAGACAATCAGTTCCCTGCTAAATAAAGTTCCTGTCACAGTCCACGAAGAAATGCAAATAACAGACCTGCTGGAAGCATGGAATGACGCATTTATTGACTTGCCGGTAACTAAAATAAATGGGGAATTTCTCGGGACTGTCTCGAGAGAGGCGGTTCGAAAGAATACAAACTTGAGTGCAGAGCCACGAAATCCAGCAATTAAAGCCGGTAACGCTTTAGGTGACCTTTACCTGATTGGCCTTTCCAGCCTGATCGGAAATACTGAACCGAAATAAAAGAAGCATCATATGGATATTACAGACATAAAAAAGAAGATAGTCAACCAATACTTAGAACGGTTTCCGGGCGAAGCAGCCATGACCTTCAATCTGCTGGAGGCCGAAGAATTGTTGGATTACCTTGAAAATCTCACCCCAGAGGTTTCGACTCAAGTCCTGAAAACCCTTAGTCCTGATGTAGTGGCCAAAGTTCTCGAGCAAATGGCCGAATCCATGTTCCGGGATATATTTGAATCGGTTGACTCTTACACTGCGGCCAAGCTCATTTCCCGAATGAGTCCACCACATCTTGAACAAAAACTGGATATTCTCAATCCTAAAAAATCAAAAGCCGTTCGGGAATTGCTTTCCTATCCCCCCAATGCCGCAGGCTATCTCATGGATACTCGTATCGTGACTTTTTATCCAGAAAACACAGTAGATGAGGTGCTCAATAAACTGAGACAGACTAAAGATCGAAAGCTGGTCTATATTTATGTCACAGACCCCTATGATAAGCTGCTGGGCAAGGTGTACATTCAGAATATTGCAATTTCTGAACCTGACACCCCACTTAAGGAGTTAATGGTTCCATGCGAAAGGGTGCAAGTCATGTCACCCGCAGAAGAAGCGGTAAAACTTTTCGAAAAAGGAAAGATCATCAACCTCCCAGTTGTAGACCTGGATGAAAACCTGCTGGGAATCATCCGAAGTGACACCCTTATTGCCGCTACTCAAAAGGATGCCAGTGAGGATGTTCTCGCGATGTTTGGTGCCGGTCGAGAAGAAAGAGCACTATCAAGTCCATGGTTTGCCGTACGGAAAAGACTTCCCTGGCTTGAGATCAACCTGGCCACCGCATTCCTTGCCGCCTCTATTGTTGGAATTTTTGAAGATACCATTGCCCAGGTGACTGTGCTTGCAGTCTTTCTCCCGGTAGTAGCCGGACAATCCGGAAATACCGGTTCCCAGGCCCTGGCGGTTACCATGCGAGGTCTTGCCTTGAGGGAGTTTCAGACTGCCCAATGGTGGAAAGTAGCCCGAAAGGAAGTCCTGGTAGGATTTGTCAATGGTATTGCTGTTGCTATTACAACTGCTATTATTGCCTATTTCTGGGCCTCATCATTTGGCATTGCATTGGTAATTGGAACTTCCATGATCCTCTCAATGGTCATCGCGGGATTTTCTGGTGCGGTTGTACCCATCGTCCTCCAGGCATTTGGCCAGGATCCGGCACAGTCGTCTTCAATCGTCCTGACGACAGTCACGGACATTATGGGCTTCCTGAGTTTTCTCGGGCTAGCAACTGTCCTTGGATCAGCACTGGGTATTTTTTGATAAACAATTTTTGGTTGTATCCCTTAAATAATAAGAACAGACCATAGAATAATGACAAAGGAAGAAGTAATTAAGAGCATAGGGCAAATTCCCATAGGATCCAAAATGGAAATCATTAAAACCAACGGTGATATCATCCAGGTAAGACTGGCCAGCCACGAAGTGGAGGGGCTGGAAAAGAAGAAGTATTCCGGCCTTGAGATCCCCGAACTACCCCCGGCAATTATTGTGACCGGCGGGACACGATTTGGAAAGTTTAGGATAGAAATTGAGGAGATAGTGAAGATTGCGAGGGTGGAGTAGTCTCCCATTTCAATTGTACAATTATTCACCTGTTCACCTGTTATCTAAATTTTTTCCAATTTTATAGTGAAATGCCTCATGATTGGAGCTTCCCATTTAATCCGGTATCCTTTTTTGGCTTTATGCCGGGTATCATAAATATTCTTTAAGGCCACCGCTACATATTCAATTTGGGAAAGCGAATAGGTTCGGCGGGGAATTGCCAACCTGACAAGTTCAAGCTTAGGGTACCTGTTTTCGCGGGTTTCCGGATCCCGATCTGCCTGGATAGTCCCAATTTCTACCGCCCGGATTCCGGCTACTATGTATAATTCAATAGCCAATGCCTGCGCCCGAAACTCCTCTTTAGGGATATTGGGCAAGTATTTATCTGCATCCACATATATCGCATGGCCACCGAAAGGGTGTTGAACAGGGACTCCCAATTCTTCCAGCCTACGTCCGAGATAATGTACTTGTCTGACCCTGCTCTCCAGGTAATCATACTCTGTGGCTTCCCAAAGCCCCCTGGCCAAGGCACCCATATCACGTCCGGACATGCCTCCGTAGGTTATAAAACCTTCGTACATGATATTGTAGGTCGTACAACCCTTAAAAACATCCTCGTCCCTTAGGGCAATGAACCCACCCATGTTGACAATCCCATCTTTTTTGGCACTCATCCATGTGCCATCAGCGTAGGAGAACATTTCAAGAACAATCTCCCTTATGGTCTTATCCTTAAATTCATCCTCTCGCTCCTTGATGAAAAAGGCATTCTCAGCAAACCTGGCAGAATCAAAGTATAAGGGGATGCCGTGCCTGTTACAGATTTCTGAGACTTCCCTTATGTTTTTTAGTGATACAGGCTGACCCCCCACTGAGTTACAGGTGATAGTCAACATGATGAATGGAATCTTATCCCTGGGATTTGATTCAATAACCTTCAATAATTTCGAAGTATCAATATTTCCCTTGAAGGGGTGATTAACTGAACTGTCATATGCCTCATCAATCGTACAATCCACCGCGGTAGCATGCCGGAACTCTATATGTCCTTTAGTGGTATCGAAATGTGCATTTCCCGGAACAATATCTCCTTCTTTTACCAGGACAGAAAACAACACATTTTCTGCTGCACGCCCCTGGTGAGTAGGAATAAAGAAGGGGAGGTCGGTAAGTTTCACTACCATTTCCTTCAGCTTCAGGAAGGATTTTGAACCAGCATAACTCTCATCACCCAACATAATCTCACTCCATTGGTGATCCGACATGGCCCCCGTTCCCGAGTCCGTCAACAGGTCGATCATTACCTTATCGCTGGAAAGGTTGAAGAGGTTATAATCGGCTTCCTTGATCCATTGTTTTCGATGTTCAATGGTTGATCGCTGAATCGATTCCACCATCTTGATTTTGTACGGTTCTATGTAAGGTAGCTTCATTTGGGCGACAGTTCAATTAAGGTGGAAGACCGGAAGATTCTGCAAATAGATTCCCATTACGACCATGGCTTGCTGAATATCTTACGAATCAAAGGTTTGAAGAACTCCAGATCCAGCGTATCGTAATCAGGGTCAAACGAGTTCTGATCCCAGCCTTCGGTAAACTTCATTGCGGCGTCAAAAAACGGGTGTTCCTTAAACTTAAGGTAGGTGTCCCGCTGCTCGCGGGTCAGGCTACGATTGTATCTCATCTGGAAGTATCCATGATGGCGAACCACCCACTCAATTTCTTCACTGACAAAAGGTTTCAGAATTTCAGCTGCCACAGGACCGTGGGTATAGGGAGCCAGGGTATCACCGATGTCGTGTAAAAGTGCGGCAACGATCCATTGGTCGTTGGCATTATCCCGGTAGGCCCTTGTCGCACATTGCAGTACGTGCTGAAGCCTGTCTATATGGTAGGCCCCGTCGTCCTCGCTCATCTTCTCAAGATGTTCGATAATTCGGTCGGGAAGTTCACTGTTGGTTTGTGCATCATTCTCATTGATGATCTCGAAATCCTCCTGTGTGCCTTCCTTCATGGCTATGAATTTTACTCTTTTCATTTTTGCATCTTCTTGTTTGTACTCACGGCAGCCAATAACCAATATTTCGTTTCCTTCGGAAACTCCTGGATGGAACCAAAATTTACGCTTCGACAAATAATGAATTCCATTTCTCGTCGATTATTACAATATTACAAATTATACCTTGTGATCATTTTATAATCTATCCAGACTAACTGTCTAACTGTCTAACCCACCAACTGACTAACCCATAGATGAAACCATTTCTCATCCTACAACTGCGTTCGCTCGATGCTGCTGCTGACAATGAATTCGAAGCCTTCCTCAAATATGGAAAGCTCGACAAATCAGATGTACACCGGGTTCGAATGGAATCGGAGAGTTTTGCTGATATCGATGCTGCTGACTATGCCGGAATCATTGTTGGGGGCGGTCCGGCCAATGTGAGTGATGAAGAAGATACCAAGCCCGATGATCAACGGAGATTCGAACAGGAGCTGGATCAACTCTACGCTCAAATATTCGAAAAGGATATCCCATATCTCGGCAGTTGTTACGGGTTGGGATCTCTTATGAGGTATGCAGGTGGAACGGTCTCCCGGGAGAAATATGCTGAAAAAGTAGGTCATACGAAGGTATTCTTAACCGACGAGGGAAAGGAAGATCCACTTCTAAGGGGATTGGAGGTGCCATTCAACGCCTTTTGCGGTCACAAGGAAGCTTGCCAGGATATACCCAAGGGAGCAGTACTCTTAGCCACTTCAGAAAATTGCCTGGTTCAGATTATCCGCTTCAAAGACAACATTTACGCCACTCAGTTTCATTGCGAACTTGATGCGCTGGGGATTGCGCGCAGGATTCGATTTTACCGCCATCATGGTTATTTTAAACCGGATGAGGCCGGAAGGCTTATTGAGCACACCCGTGATGTAAAAGCGGAGCATTCCCATGCTATACTCAGGAGGTTTGTAGAAAAATACGGTTCGTTGGAGTAGACACCCACAGCCCCAGAAGCGTAACATTTTTATAATTCTTTGACGGGGTTTATCAACCGTTCAATGATCTTGATAATTGACTGATAATCTTGAGATTGTGACAATTTTGGACTAAATTTTATCAAACACAATCCGCATATCATGCTAAAGCTATTCAAACCCATTTTAACATCAACCATTATCCTGACCGCGTTCATTATAACTGGTTGCAAAAAGGAACAAGATGCCGCAGTGGTATCACAAATTAAAACTGTAATACTGGTGGTCAACACATCGGAATTACCTGCTACCGGCCCCGTGGATCTTAACTTATATTGTTCATTTTCCGGACAAACTGCAGGTTCAAATCTTATAGAATTTCTTACAGAGGTTAATAAGGGCGACCAAATCGTCTGGCTTGGTATTCCAGGTGATAGTTCCAATCAGAATGACGAAGTACTTATCACCAAGGTAAAGCACGAAAATCAAAAACAGGTTTTGACCAAGACTCAAATTATTGGCAAGCACGGCAATGTATTGGGTAAAGTGCGCAATGAAGATGTACAATCAGGTGATATCGACAAGTATTCGCTTCATTTCAAGATAAAAAAGGAGGGCGGAAACCCGGGGAGGACTTATATAATAGACCCCAAACTAAAAGTACTGTAGGCATAAATTCCAACGTTTATGATTCGGGGAAACAAGTCTTCAGGAATATTCTGTGTATTCCTTTTGATGATACTATTTGTCACTGTTCCTATTCCTCTCAGGAGCCAGGAATCAAGCGAAATTGACAGCCTCGTGTCGTTATATAATTCAGGAAAGTACGATATAGAGAATCGACTTGAATTATTATGGCAGCTCGTAAACATGCATCCGGAACCTTCTGAAATGCTTTTCTACTCCGAGGAGCTCATTGCCTCGGCAGAAGCTTTGGGTAATACGGAGTACATGGTCAAAGGGCATACCGGAAAGGGATCTGCATTACGTACGCTGGGAGAGATCGAAGAAGCACTCGAGAGCCTTATTTCCGGCCTGGAAATCGCATTTCGAAACGATATGGTATTGAGCGAAGCTAAAATATTTATCAATATAGGTGATTGCTTTTCAGCCATCGACGATCACATCGTATCCGTGGATTACTATAAAAAAGGGATTAAAATATTCCGCGAAAGACAAGAGGAGCGTTTACTGGCCAATTCCCTGTTTAACCTGGGGGATGAATACTATAAAAGGCAAAGGCTCGATACCGCTTTGCTGCTTTACTTGGAATCTAAACAAATGTTTAAGTCAATGGGAGATGACTATTCCGGGGCCTACAATATTGGGAATATAGGGCGGATTTTCGTGAAATTAGGACTCCTGGATTCTGCTGAAACCCTGTTAGTTCAATCGATCAATATACTTGGAGAATATGGAGATTTATACCCGGTAAGCGCTTACTCCCTGGCCCGATCTGAAATTTACCGAAACAGGGGAGACCCTGAAAAAGCTACTGAGTATGCCCGGTATAGTTTATCAATCGCAGATTCGCTGGGATTGAAAGTAGAAGCCCGTAATGCCAACCTGCAACTACATGAACTCTACGAGGAACAAGGACTCGTTGACATGGCTTTAAAGCACTATAAAGATTACGTATCAAATAATGACAGTCTTAAGGCGATTGAAGCTTCACAGGTTCTGAACAGGTATGAAATTTCCCAAAAACAGTCAGAAGTAGACCTTTTAGTAAAGGAAGCAGAAATTTCAGACCTGAAAAACAAGAGACAAAAGTGGGTGATTTACGGAACCGGTTTATCGCTTGCCATGGTGGCCTTGGTGGCCGTTTCAGCTTTCAGGAGGTATCGGTATGTAAAAAGGACGAATAAGATCATAGAGACTGAAAAAAACAGATCGGAGGATCTATTATTGAATATTTTACCGGAAGAAACAGCTGATGAACTAAAAGAAAAGGGATCTGTACAGGCTCGGAAAATCGAAAAGGCGACAGTTCTTTTCACAGATTTTATTGATTTCACAAAGTATTCAGAAAAAGTTGCTCCCGAGCAGATGGTTAAAAGTATTGACTTCTATTTCAAGCGATTTGACGAAATCATTACTAAATACAAACTGGAAAAAATCAAAACGATTGGGGATTCTTATATGTGCGCCGGCGGTTTGCATTCAGATTCCTCTCAGGCAAAAGAGGTTGTACTTGCTGCCCTGGAAATGCTCAAAATAAAGGATGAAGCAGGCCACCTAAGAGAAATTCTGCAATTCGACATGAGAATTGGAATCCATTGTGGATCAGTGGTTGCGGGAATTGTAGGAACCAAAAAGTGGCAATACGATATCTGGGGAGACACAGTCAATATTGCTTCCGGAATGGAAGCCAACTCAATTGCCGGGCGTATAAATATTTCTGAGAATATCCTTACAGAAATTCAAGATGATTTCCAGGTAGAGAGCAGGGGAAGTATGGAAATCAAAAACAGGAACGAACATTTGAAAATGTATTTTATCAAAGTATAACCGTGCCTGCAATTCCTTTTAATCAGCTTAAGTAGCAACTGTATTTTAAATTAGTATTTTTACCCGCCTTATCGGTGCGCCTTCAAAAGGAAATCAATGAACAAAATTGCGACTAAACTCACCCTAAAAGAAAAGCTGGGCTATGGGGCAGGGGATACCGCTTCCCATTTTGTGTGGGATATGGTAGGATTCTGGATCCTCATTTTCTATACAGACACCTACGGTATTTCAGCGGCAGCGGCCGGTACCATCATGCTGATTGCCAGGTTCTGGGACATGATCAGTGATCCCATCATGGGGGTCATCGCCGACCGTACCAACACGCGTTGGGGGAAGTTCAGACCTTACATCCTCTGGATGGCTTTACCATATGCCGTGCTGGCGGTAATGACCTTCACAACGCCGGATTTCGGTGAAACGGGCAAGGTGATCTACGCGGGCACTACCTATCTGCTTTTGATGACGGTATTCACAGCGATCAATCTTCCCTATTCCTCATTGGGTGCGGTTATGACGGCAGACTCCCTGGAACGCACAGAATTGAATTCTTATCGCTTTGTCTTCGCCTTTGTGGGCCAATTGATTGTCTCCGGTACCGCCCTTACGCTGGCGCGGTATTTCGGAAAAGGCAATGACGCCGATGGATATCAAATGACCCTGATCCTCTTTTCTGTAATCAGCTTCCTGCTCTTTATGGTTACCTTCTCTACCACCAAAGAAAGGGTGACACCCCTTGCCGAACAGAAGGAATCCCTCAAAGAGGATTTCAGGAATCTTTTCAAAAACAGGCCGTGGCTGATACTCTTCTTCGTCGGTATTATATCCTTCGTCATGTTTGCCCTGCAAAACCTGTCGATTGCTTACTACTTCAAATACTATATTGGAGATGAGGAAAGCGTTCAATTATTCAACGTAACCGGGACGATTGCACTGATCGCAGTGATTCCATTTTCCAAGTTTCTTTCCAGGAAGTTCGGAAAGCGAAATGTATTCCTTGCGAGTTCTCTGCTGTCCGGCCTGTTTTTCATGTTGCTCTACATTCCCGGTGAAAAGGATATCGTCACGATCTACGTAGTCAACATACTCGCCAAAATGGCCTACGCGCCCGCGGTTCCGTTATTGTGGACCATGCTTGCGGATGCAGCCGATTATTCGGAGTGGAAAACGGGGCGAAGATCTACGGGACTCACCTTCTCCGCCGCCACTTTTGCTCAAAAAGCAGGGTGGGGGATTGGAGGAGCGCTTGCAGGTTGGATTCTTGCCTTGTTCAGCTTCGAACCCAATGTGGATCAGACAGAAACGGCAATCACCGGTATCAAGCTTATGATCTCCATCATACCAGGAATACTCTATATGAGTTGTGCCTTGTTCCTGTTTTTCTACCCGATTAACAGGCAGGTTTCGATGGAAATGCAGGATGCGTTGGAACAGAGAAGGGAATAAAAGACTATTTGAACTTAGATATTCATCAAAAACCTAATTAGTCTCATGAGAAGATTATTATACCCCTTAATTATAGTGTTTACAGGCTACTCCTGTTCTGACCCCCCTCAAAAGATTGAAGTCACTCCAGCAACCATCTATGAAGCGCCAAGTTCACTGGAGTTATATGAAACCGCCCGAAATTCAGATGCCCGGCTTTCTAAAATGGGTGAATTTGAATTTGTACAGAAAGACCAGGCTTTAGAGACGGAGAAATCAATTTTTGTAAATCCCAATAAGCAATTCCAGTCATTCCTTGGAGTAGGAGGGGCTATCACCGATGCCAGTGCTGAGGTTTTCGACAAATTATCAGAAGGAAAAAGGCAAGAATTATTGGATGCCTACTATGGGGAAGGTGGAATTAATTACAACATCATTCGAACCTCCATCCATAGTGCAGATTTTGGTTCCGGAAGTCATACATATATCGAAGAAGGAGATGCGGATCTCATAACGTTTTCAATCGATCACGACAAGAAATACCGGCTGCCAATGATCAAAAAAGCCATGAATATGATAGGCGATGAGGCGGTTTTCTATGCAAGTCCTTGGAGTCCACCTGCATTCATGAAGTCAAATAATAATATGCTGTATGGGGGTAAACTTCTCCCCGAGTACTTTGACACCTGGGCCAATTATTTTGTCAAGTTCATTGAAGCTTATGAAAAAGAGGGTATTCCGGTTTGGGGAGTAACCATACAAAATGAGCCAATGGCCGTACAGCGATGGGAGTCGTGCATATACACGGCTGAAGAAGAGCGAGATTTTCTCAAAAACCATCTGGGACCTGCATTTGAAAAGGCCGGATATGGCGACAAGAATATTGTTGTTTGGGATCACAACAGGGACCTAATCACTAACAGGGCAAATACGATCTTTGATGATCCTGAAGCCGCCAAGTACGCCTGGGGAATCGGGTTCCACTGGTATGAAACCTGGACAGGAGGAGAGCCTAAATTTGAAAACCTTGGACTCATCAATGAGTCTTATCCTGATATGAACCTGTTATTCACCGAAGGATGTAACGAGGGGTTTGATTCTACCAGGTACCAGTATTGGCCCAATGCAGAGCGTTATGGTCGATCCATGATCAATGATTTTAACAATGGTACGGTGGGATGGACAGACTGGAATATCCTCTTGGATCAAAATGGTGGGCCAAATCATGTAAAGAACTTCTGTTTCGCGCCCATTCATGCAGATGTAAGAACAGATTCATTGATTTATACACCCACTTACTACTACTTAGGTCATTTCTCCAAATTTGTAGAACCAGGAGCCAAACGAATAAGTACTTCATCAAGTCAAAGTAGTCTGGAAAGCTCCTCCTGGATGAATCCCGATGGCCAGATCATTACCGTTGTTATGAATGCCACCAATGAGAAATTGGAGTATTCATTGTATATAGAAGGTGTTGAATCCAAATTGGAGATCAATGCCAGGGCCATGCAGACTTTGGTATACTAATTAATATAGGCTACTCAGGAGTAAACAAATAGTTACCGCTGATATCATTCTACCAATATCCTGGTATGACTGATTGACCTATCGGGTGCAGTCAGTTCTAGTATATAAATTCCGCTATGCAGGCCTGATCTTGAAAAGGCGTACCTTGATACTTCCCCTGATGAAAACCCATTAAAACTAATTAATACGCGGCCTTCCGTGTTCATAATCCTAACCATATAATCGCCCCTGACTTTTGTATGGAATTCAAGGGTGGCAGAATGCTTAATGGGATTTGGGTATACAGATACCTTGTTTTCAATCCTTGTTTCATTTACGGAAGTGATCACTTCCCCGCGCCCAAATTTTATGTTTCGGGCACTAATACTGTATTCTTCTCTTTTTCCGGATTGATTCAGGTAGCTGAAAACAACAGATCTGATAGCGGGATAGCCCGATAAAGGATTGTTCCTGAAGTTCTCCAGCCAGATTACTTTTCGTTTGTATTCGTCATTCACCGGAAGAGTAATGCGAAGCCTGTCATTCCAATTTTCTATCGCTTCAGGCACAAGGCTGATTTCCACGGGATGATCGTTTTTGATCTCCAGGCTGAGGTAGGTAAATCCCTCCATAGATAAGGATTGTTCTCCTGCTTTCAATTGACGAAATACATTGACAACGTCACTGCTGTTTCCCGTCACTTCAAAACCACGCTCTACTGCATGATTATTTTCATCCAATGATGTCCGGTCTCTTTCTTCCCGGGTTATTCCAAAAGAATACACCGAGGAGAGATCGGGATTGTAGTCAGTTCCCCAAGCCCCATCGGCAAGGTATAGGGCATCATTGAGAGTGTTTCCGGGAATCGTTATAGAGATACCTGCATCAAAGATATACGAGGTTGGAATTTCAATTTCCTCTACTTCCTTTCCCGAAAGTCCTATGCTGAAAACCTCTGTATCAAACTGCCCAAACTCCGTCCTTCGCTTACTAACCTGTATTTCAGCCTGTCGGGCTCCCCGGGCATTCATAAGGTTTAGTTTAAGTTTACCCTGACTGTAGGAGCCGTTCTTGACAAGCAATCCGGGTAGTTCCATTGGGTTGGTTCCCGGTAGGACATCTTTTTTCTGCTCGAGTTGTGAAAGAACATGTTGAAGAATATAGAATACTTGTCCGGCAGAAGAGCTCCATACCTGGAAGTTCAAAAAACTCCCCCCAGGATAGTCATCCACATTCCAATAGCTCATTACTTCAAAATGATCCGGCTTTGTGAGTGCAGAAAACCAGGTAGCATATTCCACCACTCCATTATCATTCCTGATGGTTGCAAGAATCAAGGGGATGCCATTTATATTAATAATATTCGCTGATTCAAGAATCTTTCCGTTTAATCGATCACATACGTTCTTGGAGTGATTATATACCTCTCCATCGGTGAGCAAGAGAAGGGAGGCAGCCACCCGCTTAGAATCCCTGTAATAATCAACCGCGAACACTTCTGAAGCATTGGTGAGCTCCATCAGGTCCTCCGGGCTTGAAATCCTGGCTTCCTCCTGTCCCGTCAGACCCGTACCAGGGAAAAAGTTATCGAGACCATCACCCGAATCTGAAGTGCGTGCCATGCGGAATTGCCTAAAACTCTGCTGGCCATCCTTGGTATTATATTCTATTGGTGACCTGCTTCTTATATGGTTACGCTTTGCTATCGCCCTTGCAAGATCCCCATTGCTTTCCAGGCCTCCATCAGCTCCGGATGAAATATTGCAATCAGATCCGGTACACGGAGCTTCCACCTGCAACCTGTAATCTTCAACTTCACCAATTTCCAAAACCTCACCAGTAATATCAGAGAGGGAAAGTGGAATATCAGATACAATTACTCTCATGTTGACAAGGCCACCGGAAAAATTTTCAGGAGCATCCAAAACCATCAGAACAGTCTCACTAGTATTTACTGGAATAGAATCCAAACTTACTTCGTCAAATGCTCCGTCATCATTCCAGTCAATACCTATAAGGTAGTAGGCCAGTGATGAATAGTTTGAACTGAAAGATAACAGGCCAGTCATTGTACCGTATTCTATCCTGTTTCCCATGATAAGCCCATCTTCATCGCCAGGGCTATCGGAAATCCTTTTACCTAACCAGATTGAAGGGTAATCAGGGATCCCATCATTACCCAGGTCTTGGAAGTAATTTAATATTCTGCTTCCTTCCAAAATATTATTATTTCCGCTGACAAATCCCGTAACTGCTGCAATTTGAGTCGGGCATGAAAACCCGTCGTTTTTGCTTAATCCATCAATAGACTTCGAAACGACCCTTCCGGTCCCGCTTACGACATTTACCCTGATAATCTTTCCGCTTTCATTATGAGAGGCATACAAGTATCCATCGGACCCGGTCCATTGGGCACCATATCCCCCTGAATCAGGAATATCCATACCTGATATTTGAGTTACTTCTGACATCGTATTACTCTCAGTGTCAAAACGATAAAGGATCCTGTCATGAATTGAGTAAAAGTTCCCATCCAGGTTGTAAGCCAGGTCCCAACCCGGGAGCCCCTGTTCTTTATATTTGGCTATTATCCTGGGCGTACCAGTTATATCTATTTTGACCATATCTTTCCCCTCCACGCCATACCATTGGCTATTTTGATTTATATCTCCC
>JAHEKQ010000058.1 GCA_024638265.1 Flammeovirgaceae bacterium | reverse complement strand
CTGATCAGCCAGAATAAAACAACGCAAAATATTGAGACGGCAGTTCAAAAAGCAGGAAAGATCGTTTATGCCTTGAAATCATATTCCCGATTCGGGGAAACGGAAAAGACTTCAGATGTCGATCTCAGGGAAAACCTTGAAACTGTACTGGTCCTGTATCACAATAAGATTAAACAGGGTATAGAAGTGGTGAAAAACTATGATAGCGATATGCCCCTTCTGTCCTGCTACCCTGACGAATTGATCCAGGTCTGGACGAACATTATACACAACAGCATCCAGGCCATGAACAACCGGGGTGTTTTGAAGATCGGGATTGAATCCTGTTCGGATAAAATACAAGTATCCATATCAGATAATGGTCCCGGAATTCCAGAAGACATCCAGAACAGGATATTTGATGCCTTCTTCACTACCAAAGCAAGTGGTGAAGGCAGCGGGCTCGGGCTGGATATTGTAAAAAAGATTGTGGAAAAACACGAGGGGGAGATTGGTTTCACCTCATCTCCCGAAGGGACCACATTTACTGTGACATTACCTAAATAAAGATAATAATGGAAAATCAAGAAAAAGCAATACTCTGTATCGATGATGAAAGGATCATCCTTGACAGTATCAAATCACAACTCAGAAGTGAACTGGGAAGCGGCTTCAGTGTGGAGGTCGCAGAGAATGCAAACGAAGGTCTTGAAGTTATCGAAGAGATGATCGAGGACGGAGTGAAAGTGTTGGTGATCGTTTCCGACTGGCTGATGCCGGGCATGAAAGGGGACGAGTTCCTGGTACAGGTCCACCAGAAATTTCCCGAGATCGTCAAGGTGATGCTCACGGGGCAGGCCGACGAAACCGCGGTGGACCGCGCGTTTCGCGAAGCCAATCTCTACAAGGTGCTCAGTAAGCCCTGGGAAAAGGCCGAGCTGGTAGGTACAATCAAAAGCGGATTGGAAATCAATAACCTGGCAGTGTCATGAAAAAGCCGGCAGTAATATGTGTGGATGATGAGAAGATTGTTCTCGACTCCATTAAGCAGCAGTTGATACGTCATTTCGGGGAGGACCTCTTTATAGAGATTGCCGAAAGCGGGGAGGAGGCCCTGGAGATCATGGAGGAATTGCATGGGGAAGGTACCGAGATCGCATTGATCATCTCCGACCAGATCATGCCGAGCATGAAGGGTGACGAACTTTTGATCCGCGTTCATGAAAACCTTCCCAATACCAGGAAGATACTTCTCACGGGTCAGGCAGATGTAGAGGCCGTCGGAAATGCGGTAAATCAAGCTGACCTTTACCGTTATATTTCCAAGCCCTGGGATGAGACTGATCTTATCCTTACCGGGAAGGAGGCGATTCTGAGTTACCACCGCGACAAAACCCTGGAAATCCAGAACGAGGAGTTGAAAGAACTCAACAATAACCTCGAGTTAAAAGTGAAGCAACGTACCCATAAGATCAGGGAGCAGCACGATGAGATCGTCCGGCAGAACGAGGAAATAACTACCAAGAATGAAGAGCTTAAGCAGAGTATCGACGAACTTACGCGTGCCCGCATCGGCCGAAGGGCTATACTGATAACCTTTTTTATTGGGATAGGCCTTTTTATCTTATCAGAGGTTTTCCTTGAGCCGAGGATCGAACAGTATTTCGTGAATACCATGTGGCTTGCTATGGGAGCTAAGCTTTTCATTGCATTGATCCTGCAGCCCATCGATAAACTGGCTGAAAGGATCCTGTTAAAGCATATACGAAGAAGAAAATCGAGGGACAATCGCATAAACCTGTCAGACGGTGCAGCGATAATCGCTCACGGAACAAAAATCAACTTAAACTGAAAATACTATGTACGGAATGGTAAATAGCGCAATTAAGAATCTTATACTTGAAAATTTCGGACAGGAGACCTGGGAAAAAATCAAGGAAGATTCAGGGGTTGAGGACGATATTTTTATCAGTATGAAAGCCAACCCTGACAAGCCCACCTATGACATGGCTATATCAGCCACCAAGGTGCTTGAAATGGAACTAGGACCACTTTTGGAAGCAGTGGGGGAATACTGGATTTTGTATACGGCGAGGGAAGGGTACAAAGAGATGCTCGATATGTTCGGAAAGAATATGAAAGAGTTCCTCCAGAACCTGAACCACCTGCACTCAAGGGTACACAGCGTAATGCCCGACCTTAATCCCCCCATGTTTGAATGCCAGATTGAAGATGACGGCACAATTCTCCTGCACTACTTTACTGAGAGACCTCACTTGGCCCCCATGGTTATCGGGATCCTCAGGGGGCTGAGCAAACGGTTCGACGAACCTGCAGTGATCGAACAGATCGCTCATAAGGCAGAAGGCGAGGACCACGATATTTTCAAGGTAAACGTAAACTGAAGATGAACTATCAACTGAACAATAAAGCCTTTTATAAGCTGAACTCTTTTTACCTGGTCATCGGTAATGACTGGATGATTCAAGAATCCGGCCCTGCCATTCAGAAGCTGTGCGGGGGCAAAGAACTCCGGGGTGCATTACATGATCATTTTGAGGTTATGAAGAACCCCCTGGTCTTCAGCAATGAAAAATACAAACTCCGTGAGGAAACCTTGTATTTCCTCAATTGCCGGACGGTCGACATCCGGATAAAGGGACAATTAATCAAAATTGATGATTCAGCTTACCTGGTAGCTTGTACACCGCTTATAGCTGGATTGAAAGACATTAGCGAGGTGGGTTTGGACCTGAACGATTTTCCGCTGCAGGATTATTTCACTGATGCCATGTTCCTGCTAAGGGCGAATGACAAGACCATGACGGAGTTACAGGAATACAGCAATACGGTGAAGGAGCAGAACATAATGCTCAAGGAAGCCCAGGCGGAATTGAAAAAAGTCAATGAAGGGCTAGAGGAGACTGTAAAGGAACGAACAAGCGACCTGGCAAGGTCAAATGAGGATCTTGTGAATACACTGGACCACCTGCAAAAGACCCAGGCCCAATTGGTGGAATCGGAGAAAATGGCAGCACTCGGTCAGTTGGTGGGGGGAATCGCCCACGAGATCAATACCCCTGTGGGGGCGATCAAAGCCGCTGTGGAGCAGTTGAGTTCCTCGGTAACTTACAACTTTGAGAACGATCCCCGGGAATACCTTTCAAGGGAGGAGTGGAAGCTTTTTAAACAACTACTTAAAGAAATCTTGAGCAATGAGAATCATTTTTCACCCCGAGAGGCACGGAAGATGAAGAAACTTCTCAAGGAAGAGCTGCACTCAAAGGATTGGCAGAAAACCCAGTTGATTGTGGGCGTTATGGCCGACCTGGGTTACTACGGAAAGCTTGATCGTTACCGATTCCTTTTACAGCGTGACAGGGTGGAGGATATCCTCGATTCACTGATGCATTCAGTGTTCATGCAACGAATGTCCGGTGTGGCCATGCATTCCATTGACAAGGCCGATAAAGTGACCTCGTCACTGAAGAATTATATTGAGAGTGAAGCTGACGCAGACCGGGAAGACGTGGATGTGGCCGAATTCATACGGGAAGTACTGGAAAGATATCCGAACCTGCTGAAGGGTGTTAATCTCGAGATCGAAGGCATGGAAGAAACTGTAATGATGGAGGGAATCCCAGGCCAGCTTAAGCTCGTTTTCCTGAATATTATTCACAATGCCTTGCAGGCCATGGAGAATGAAGGAACACTGGGCATTGAACTTCAGCGTGAAGGCGACGTAATCAATGTTCATATTTCGGATACCGGACCTGGAATCCCGGAAGAGGTAAGTTCCAGGGTTTTTGAACCCTTCTTCACGACCAAGACCGCCGGCCATGGCACGGGGTTGGGACTAAACCTGGTTCAAAAGGTTGTGGCAAGACATGGTGGGGAGATTGATTTCGAGAGTAAACCCGGCAAGACTTGTTTTATGGTGAAGTTGCCGGTTGGTTCTGTGATAGGTGAAGAAGTGGAGGAGGTATTGGCTCAAGTTATTTAATCAAGGTATTGTCCAAAATCGCAGAATCACATACATTTGTCCTCCCAACGCAGATGATGACCCAGAGGAGTGGCAGAGTGGTCGAATGCACTGGTCTTGAAAACCAGCGTACCGCGAGGTACCGGGGGTTCGAATCCCTCCTCCTCTGCAACCCAAAAGTAAAAGCCTGACACCATGTGTCGGGCTTTTCTGTTTATGAACTTCAAATTCATTTGATTAGTGAAAGAAACAGAAAAGACCGGAAAGCCGCAGGCTTCAGGCTTTTACTTTTGGGTTGATACTCCCCCCCCACGGGATCAACGCAGTTAATCCCTCCGGATAAATGGAAAGAACGGAAGGCCCGAAGGCCGCCAGGGTTCATTTTAGTTGAAAAAACCCCCCAACGGGATCAATGCAATTAATCCCTCCTCCTCAAATTGAAGACAAAAAAAATGGGCTGAATTTCTTCAGCCCACTCTTTGTGCAATTATGATCAATTGCTATTCTCCCAATTGGTCTCCGAACTTCTTTGATCCACCTGGGTAAAGATGTTACCTCCATCTCTCAGGTCGATATTAGAAGCATCCAGCCTGTTGAATCTTCTCAGATCAATCCACCGGTGGCCTCCTTCTGCCCAGAGTGAATATCTGCGCTGGAAAAGTAGCTCATCATCAAATTCTGTATCTGTAGAAGCTGCTGTAACTGCAGAATCTCCTACACCCCATGTATTCCTAACATTATTGATGGCTTGAATTGCGACATTCTTATCTCCACCATACCATTCAGCTTCCGCTTTTATCAAGATGAGTTCCTCATTCCTTATAAAGGGAATAGGATCAACATTGGTAGCCCATCGTTTATCCTGGTATTCACCGGGATTACCTGCGCCCATTGTTGCATTTATGACGGGATCGGCTCTTTGATGAAACTTGTTGACTACTCTTAAATCTCCTACCTCTGCATCCTCAACAAGTGCCGTATGAACGATCAGAATGGTGTTGGTATTAGCGTCAAGCGGATAATATAAGGGGTTATTAATATCCGGTGCTTCACCATAGACGTGGGCAGGACCCACCATCATTGCTGCATCTGATCGCGCATCGTTGATATCGAAGAATGATTGACCAAGAGCAGTCAATGCCCCGGTGTAATCTCCATCATAAATAGCAAGCCTGGCAGCTATAGCACGGTTGACCTGGATAAGTCCGGCAGCATCATCAAACCCCTCCCAACCTGAGGTCAGAGAGAAGACAATATCAGCAGTCTGCAGGTCACTATATCCTTCATCAAGTATAGCCCTGATCTCTGTAAGGGCAACACTCCTGGACAAGATCGGTCCCGGATTGAGGGGATCTTCTACATCTATCCTGATTCCATTGTCCCATTGCTGCATTAAAGGCCAGAGAAGCTGATAGGCTTTTATGGTCTTGGCAAATCCGGTGATTCCCGCCTCTTGTGCAGCGGAAAGACTTGAACTTCCCTGTGCCATATCAATCAGTTCGTTAGCCTGCTTCACAGCCTGGTAGGGACTATTGTATGTCCCGGCAGATGCGAAAAAGTCAGGGTAAGTGGATCCACTTCTTCCAAGCCAGTCATTGATAAACCTTGGATCGGAAGCGAAAAAAGCCCAAACTTCCCTGCCAAATGAACCGAACATTTGCGTGGCACTACCGAAATACTGCCTGTGTCTGGCTTCAAGACCAGTTACCATTCCTTGCAATTCCGCCACCGAGGCATCAGAGCCAAGAGACGGATTGTTCGGGTCGAATTGCTCAACATACGAGCATCCTGTTACCATCAGGATTACTGCGATTGTAAGACCGATATTATATTTTATATTTTTCATGTTCGTTCTATTTAAAAGTCAACTGCAAGATGGAACATCATTCTCCTGGAACTTGGATAAGGCGTCACCTCGATAGCCGAAGTAACCGCCTGGATACCAAAGTTGGAGACTTCAGGATCATAACTTCCATAATCAGACCATAAAGCCAAATTATTACCGGAAACACCAACTTTGATCCTTGTGATTCCATCTCCAAAAGCGCTTGCGAGTATACTTTGAGGTACTGTGTAGTATAAACCTACTTCCCGTAGTTTTATATAGGAAGCATCCTGAATATAAACACCTGTATTGCCATTCACCGCCCAGTCCAGAAGTCTCTCAAGACCAAAAGGTGTGGATCCGTCGCTGCCCGGTTCACTCCAACCTGGAGTAGTAGCACCATCATCCCAAAGAAGGGCAGACAGGTTGATATTCTTATGTCCCTGGGCTGAATGGAAAAGGACATTAAAGGTAAAGTTTTGTAAAAACTTCACTTCGTTATACCAGGATATCTGATAGTCTGGTAGCCTGTCTCCATAAACAGTTCTCCCGAGGGGATTATCCGTTTGACCACTGGGGTTACCGACAATGGTAGTTGGTGAATATCCCTTTGCAATCATGTAGGTACCCAACGATGGACCGAAACCACCGATATTATAGGCGGGTATATCCAGCCTTGTAATTTCGACATCGTTGCTCCAGTACATTAACCGTGTAAACCATGAGACATTCGTGTTTCTAAGCACCTGGTAATTAATGGCTAGTTCAATACCCTTGTTTTCAAGGTCGGCAGCGTTTGTAGCTATTGCTGCTATACCTGATGATTCAACGGGTTGTTGATCAAGGATAAGGTCGTTTACGGTCTTTTGGTAATAAGTAAACTCAAATCCCAGTGTATTATCGAAGAATCCCATATCAAGACCCAGCTCAAGTTCTGAAGCCGTTTCAGGCACTAAATTCGCATCCACAGCCCTTCCGCCTACCTGTGAGCCTAGCTGACCCCCAATTAGCTGAGACGTCAGAGATTCGAAGGTATTACCAAAAGCCGGGAGACCACCTGTCTCACCATAGGCCACCCGAACTTTCAGCTGGTTAATTTGAGAGACTGTCCAAAAGTCAAAGTTGGCAATGTTAGCGGCTGTAGAAAATTTCGGAAATGCATAAAATTTATTCTGATCCCTGTTCAAAGTCGATCGGTCCATTCTTATCCCAAGGGTAGCGATAATTTTATCGTCCCAGTTGATCTCTTCCTGAACTACAAGACCCTGATCAATCACATCAGCTTCGGAATCTTGCTGAACAGAAACTACCTGCGCCCATGCGAGGTTAGTCTGTCCGGCAGAAAGCCCCCTGCCCCTTGTAAGAAGAAGGTCCCTGCTTTGTTGGAGCCAGGTAGTACCTACCTGTGTATTGAAATTGATTGCTCCGCTCTGAAGGTTCCAAGTTAAAAATGCCTGTGCATTTGTATTCAGGTTTTCCTGCTTACCATGCATTACGTCACCAGGATTGGCGAGCGCCCTCTGGTGTTGCAGGATTTCCGGGAAATACACAAAGGACCTTGAGCTGAGAAAGTCAACACCCCCGTTAAAGGAAAACTGAACCTGCGAATTGGCAGACTGAAAGATCTTCCAGTTGAATCCACCTGCGGCAATGAACCTATCTACGTTCTCCTCGTTTCTACCAAGGTCCCTGATGGCCAGCGGATTATCATTGAAATAAGGGTTATCCGGATAAATCCCATTTGCATCGGGGAAAAGGTCGGCATATGATCGGGTGTAGGCAATATTATAACCAAGGCTTCCACCAGTATTATTTTGATTTCCCGTGAATCCGCGCCTTGTTTCAGTTTTGGCATAATTGGTACTCAAGGTAAGGTTAAGCTTCGGACTAATGGTATGATCAATGTTGGCTCTTACACTGTATCTCTCAAACCCTGTTTCCTTTACAATACCTTCCTCAGTTTGGTAGCCTCCCGATATATAGAACCTGGTCCTATCCGTACCGCCTGAGACTCCGATCTGACTGTTTGATATCATACCCTTCTCACCATAAAGAACTTGTTCCCAATCATTCTCACCGTTGGCAAGCAATGCAGCTTTTTCAGCATCGCCTGTAGCACCGGTACCATCCACCGTTTCGATTTTGGCATCGTCCCATCCTTCGAATCCCTGGAGATTCAGCGCCTCGTTCCACCCAATGTCTTGCTTGTAACTGATTTTGGTTTGACCGGGGGTACCGCGCTTTGTAGTAATAATAATAACACCGGCATTTGCCCGAGTTCCGTAAATTGCGGCAGCGGATGGTCCTTTAAGAATTTCGATACTTTCAATATCATCCGGGTTAATATCCGCGATCCGGTTGGAAGCATCATCCTGGGTTGCGGTGCTTTGTCCACCACTAGCGCCGTTTACCTGTGTCCTTCCATTTCTAATGACAGAATTGTCAACATATACTCCATCTATGATGTACAGAGGTTGACTTGAGCCGGCACCCAGGGTTGAAATACCCCTCAGTTGCACATTGACTCCCCCACCGGGAGCTCCTCCGTTTGATACCATGTTTACGCCAGTCATTTTTCCAAACATAGCATTGTCCAAGGTAGACTGTGTGGTATTGCCACGGAGTTCGTCTGCATTTATAGAAGAAACAGCATTTGCAAGATTGGACCTCTTAATAGAAGAGGCCAATCCGGTAACCACAATCTCCTCCAGGTTGGTCACATCTTCCACTAAAGCTACGTCAATAGTCGTCGTGGATGAGCTTACGGCTCTTTCAACAGATTTGAAACCGATAAAAGAAAATACGATTGTTGATCCATCGGGTACGCTTAACTGGTACACACCATTAATGTCGGTAATAGTACCTGTCGATGTACCCTTGATGATCACGTTTACACCGCCCAATGGTTCCCCGTTATAGGAATCGGTGACGGTCCCGTTGATTGATAGCTCCTGGCTATAAGCTGTGACAAACATGAAAGTTGCCAACAACCCAAGCCAGAGGCTTTTGTAAAGGCTTTTCATACGCGTTTAGTAATTGGTTAGTAAAAGTAATATACCAAAATTTATATACTCTTGGTATAGGTCAGTAAGCACTTTCTATCATGCCCACCCCAAAATTCCCACCACTCACCACCGACCACCGACCACCTATCGAACTACTCAACACCTAACAAAATCCAGCAATAATTTAGCAACAGAAAAAAAATAGTAATTTACCTTCCCATGGAAATCGCCAGGTTACCGGATAATGAAAAGGGGCGGCTTGCCGCATTGGAGAGTTATGATATTCTCGATACCATGCAGGAGGAGAGCTTTGACGAAATCGTCACGCTGGCTTCGCAGATTTGTGAGACACCAATTTCACTTATTTCCCTGATTGATGGGGAGAGGCAATGGTTCAAGGCCAAAAGGGGGTTGGAAGCCGATTCAACCAGCCGGGAAGTGGCCTTTTGCGCTCATGCTATTCTAGACAAGGATGAACTATTTATTGTCAACAATGCGGATAAAGACGAGCGATTTGGAGATAATCCACTCGTGGCGAGCGATCCCAAGATCAGGTTTTATGCAGGAGCGCCACTGGTAGATGCTGATGGATACCCGCTTGGAACACTTTGTGTAATAGACGAACAGCCCAGGGAACTCAATGACTTCCAAAAAGAAGCTTTAGCAAGCCTCTCCAGGCAGGCCATGCGATTGATCAGTGCGAGGAAGAAGAGTAAAGAGTTGCAGGAAATCAGTGAAAAACTGGCAGAACGAGAGGAGCAGCTTTCCCAGTCCAATGCGGAGCTTGAGGCTATCAATGAACTCAATGTCCGACTGCTGAAGGCCCAGGCACTTTCGGATATCCTGAGATTGATTGGTGAGAGCGTTGGAACACATTGCCATGCAAAGCTGGCAGTCTACCTGGAGAGTAATGGCAATTATGATCTTTGGTGGAATAACCTGGACAGAAATGCGAAGGATCTCGAATCCTTCGAACCGGCTCCATCATCAAGTGCTTCAGAAATTGTCCTGCCCATAATCAGTGAAGAGAAGACCATTGGATTTTTCCGGGGAATCAAACCCGGAAAGGAAAAATTCAGCGAAGAGGAGTTTGACTTTTTTGAGCTCCTGACCAGTATCTCCTCAACCAAGATAAGGAACGCCATGTACCGGGAGGAAATAGGGAAATCAGAAAAAAAATTGGAAACAGTAAAAGAAGGTTCCGACCAGATCCTGGAATTGGCGCTCGATGCCGTTATCACAATTGGATCAGACGGAATGGTGCAGGGATGGAATCCGCGTGCGGAGGAATTATTTGGCTTTAGTAAAAGTGAGGCAATCGGGAAAAGACTCTCGGAACTCATTATCCCTACGCAGCACCGGGAAGGTCATGAGCGGGGAATGGATCACTATAACAAGACCGGAGAGGGCCCGGTACTCGGCAACAGGATCGAGATTACGGCCATCAACCGGGAGGGCCATGAATTTCCTGTGGAATTGACGGTAATACCAGTAAGAGGTGATAATGAAATGACTTTTACTGCATTCGTCAGGGATATTTCAGTGAGAATCAAGGCGGAAGAGGAACTAAAAGAGGCTCTCGAGAGGCAAAAAAAGCTGGCGGAGATGAAGTCAAAGTTCGTTTCCATGACTTCCCATGAATTCAGAACGCCCCTTACAAGTATTAGCTCCAATGTAGAGTTGCTTCAGTACTATCTGAAGGACGAACCTGAAGAAAAACGGGGAAAGCTGCAGAAGAATTTCAACCGGATCCTCGGCGAAATTGGAAGGCTTACCAACCTGATGAACGACATACTCTTGTTGGGCAGGCTTGAATCTGGCAAGATACCGTTCAAGCCAGGGCTAATAGATGTAGAGGCCTTATGTAGAAGTTTAGTCCATGACCGCTTTTCAAGAATGGATGATGGAAGGAGCGTTGAATTTTCAGTCTATGGAAAACCAAAAGAATACTGGATCGATGAAAATATCTACACGCACGTGATTTCCAATATACTTTCCAATGCCTTTAAATACTCCAAGGGAAAAGACAACCCTCAAATGAAACTTAACTTCAACAAGGAGAGCTTTACCATAGAGGTAACAGACTACGGAATGGGAATTCCACTGGAAGAGCAGGAGGGAATATTTGAGACATTCACCCGCGGAACTAACGTTGAAAACATCCAGGGAACAGGGTTGGGATTACCGATTGTTCGGCAGTTTACCCAAATGCACAAAGGAGACGTGTATTTCATCAGTAATCCCGGGGTAGAAACTAAATTTATTGTGACACAACCATACATCGAACATAATGAAGAAGATTCTGGTCATTGAAGATGATATCAATATCCGGGAGTCAATAGTAGAATTGCTTGAGATCCAGGACTATAAGGTTGATTCAGCAGAAGACGGCAGTAAAGGGCTGGTCAAAGCAAAGGCATTTAACCCCGATATGATTATTTGCGATATTATGATGCCCGGGCTGAGTGGACATGATGTGCTTGAGAAATGCAGGGAGGACAAGTCTCTTGCCGGAATACCCTTTATCTTTTTAAGTGCCCTTTCTACTAAAGGTGATATCCGGGAAGGAATGAACCTGGGTGCCGATGATTACCTGACCAAACCCTTCCATGCGGCAGAATTGTATGAAGCCATTGAGGCACGCTTTAAAAAGAAGGAACTGGATGCTGAGCAGGCCGGCAAGTCGGTGGAGCCACTGAAGGAGAAGAATGTCCAGAAGGGATTGATCGACCCGATTCAGGCATTGCTCGGATCAACAAAGTTGTTCCTCAACTATTTTGATGAGTACTCAAAAGACGAAATGGTCTCTTACCTTACACGGTCCTATTCCATCCTGAACAACGTGGAGAGGTCTTCCAAGAACCTGATTCTGTACCAGTCTCTGGAGCTTGCCAAGTACGATGATTCTACGCGGGCCAAGTTGGCCAATGGGACTACTGAGGTTTCCATGGACTGGATGAGGGAGAGAGTAAGTGAAATTGCAGGGCTCCTGGGACGATCTTCCGATGTATTCATCAAGGACTTTAATCCAGTGAATATCGCCATGCCCCCGGAAATTTTCAAAGTGGTTCTCAGTGAGATACTCTTCAATGCATTTCAATACTCCGAACCTGGTCAGCTGGTAGAAATTCAGATTAAACGTTCGGAAAGGGCTGAATTGGAAATAAAGAATAGTGGCAAACAGATCAGTGAAAAGGTGTTGAATATGCTGGGTGACGAACCCTGGCAAACTTCACAGGGGATGGGAATGGGAATATATCTCTCAAAGTCTCTCACCGAGATTGCAGGAGGTGAATTCACTATTTCTTCAGAGCCTGAATCAGTTCAGGTAACCATCTCGATACCGATGAGTTGATTCCATTCGTCCCGAATTTCCTGCCATTCGTCGTAATATTTCATAGTGCATTGCCCTTCATATTACATTCGGGCAAAGTTGAAATGCTATGTATTTAGAAAATGGCTCATTCAAAGAGGTATATGCCTCCATGAAGCCCGATGTGCTCAATTTCGTGCTTATCGGAGAAAAGAATGATATAGATATCCATCGAATGGTGGATGCCTGTAATAAAGACGGTTATCAAATTGCCGGTGGCATATTTCCTATGGTACTCTCAGGGAACGGGTATTCAGATAACGGGATTATCATCAAATGTCTCAAGGTCTCTGAAAAACCCGCATTTACCCACGGACTTGACACAAAGGATTTTGAACCGAATCTTCCGGAAGGGCAAGGAATGATTTCTTCGATTATCCTGGTCGATGGACTTACAAAAAACATCGGGAAGTTCCTGGAAGGGATCTATGATAAATTCTGGAACAATGTGGAGTATCTCGGTGGTGGATGCGGGTCGCTTTCATTGCAATCTACTCCCTGTGTTTTCAGCAATGAAGGGCTTTTCCAGGATTCCGGACTGATTATACCCCTGAAACAAAAGCAACGAGTGGGTATAAGGCATGGTTGGGAAAAGATTGATGGTCCCTTTATCGCAAATAGTGTCGAGGGGACAGTTATAAAAGAACTCAACTGGAAGCCTTCCCTGGACGTTTATAAAGAAGTTCTGCAGGGAGACGGTGTGAGGGAAGAGATTACGCCAGACAACTTCTTTGACATATCGAAAGGCTATCCCTTCGGGGTCACAAGGGAGGGGCTCGAAGATATTGTAAGGGATCCTATTATAATGAATGAGGCCAATGAGCTCGTCTGTGTAGGGGAAGTGGCAAATAATACTGCGGTCAATATCCTGAAAGGTGATAATGACAATCTCATTGAAAGTGCTGGTCATGCTGCTGAATATGCGGCAAGTGATTCAGACTTTCAGTCCATTATTGTAATCGACTGTATTTCAAGGGTTTTGTATCTCGAGGATGATTTCAGAAATGAGTTGGCAAGAATCATGGAGGCCGTGCGTAAAAAAAATCCGGATGTTGTGGCAGAAGGTGCACTGACTATAGGGGAGATATCCGCCTATCCTGATGGGTTCCTGGAATTCTTTAATAAAACGATTGTAGTTTCAGCAATTTCAGAATGAGCAGTACCGTTCACCAGATCGCCTTGATGTATGAACTCTCCCTGACGACGGGGAGATATGAATCACCTGATGAGATTGGCAGGCAATTCCTAAAGAAACTGCTCTCACGGAAGGGGATAAATTACGGAGCGATATGGGTACTCGATAGCATAGAAGATCAGGAGAGGACCTTCAAAAGACTGTATGCCTTGCCTTCCATTGAGGGAAAAGTAACTCTTAGTGAGAAATCATTTCGTCAATTGTTTCAGAGCCCTGGTATTGTAGAAACGGAGGGGTCAATTTTTCCTGAAATCCAAATCGATGGACCTTTCTCGTATATCAAACTGAGGGACTACGGTATTCTTGAGCTTCACTCAGCCTCATTGCCCAAAAATATCTCAAAGACCAGTTTGGGTCCCTTAGTAGAAATATTTGATCAACTTGCTGTCAGCCTGAGAGCCGCCGAGTCATATCAACTCCTGAAACAGGAGATCTACGAAAGGAAAAAAGCTGAGCAGTTATTGATTTCCAACGAGAAAAAATATCGAGGTATAATCGATAATATCCACCTGGGACTCCTTGAAGTGGATTTGAACGAGCAGATACAGTATGCCAACGAGGCATTTTGCGAAATAGTGGGGTATACGCTGGAAGAATTGCTGGGAAGAAAGGCGAGTGAAGTACTGATTCCGGAGGAAGATGAGGAGGAAAGGGAAAGGGTACTTGACCAGAACCGATCACGTAAGGAGGGAAAATACAGTGTTTATGAAGCTAAAGTCAGGAAAAAGGACGGATCCCAGGTATGGATGGTTATAAGTGGGGCTCCGAATTATGATGACAAAGGGGAGCTCATCGGTTCTATCGGTATCCACCTCGACATTTCCCAGCAGAAGGAACTGAGCAGGATGCAATCCCAGTTCATCTCCATGACTTCTCATGAATTGAGAACCCCCCTAACCGCCATCACCTCCAATATCGAACTCCTTAATTTTCATATTGACAAAGAGGGTCATCCGGATAAGGACAGGCTGAGGAAAAGCCTTAAGCGTATGGAGGAAAACTCTCTCCGCCTCAATAATATGGTTGCCAATATCCTGCTGATCAACCAGTTGGACAACAAGAAGATTCCCTTTGATCCTGAGCAGGTAGATCTGACCCGGCTAATCCGGGATAAGGTGATTCCCACCATGATGGATTCTCACAAGGGCAGGAGAATTAACTTCTCGGAGAAGGGCATAGCCAGGGCTGTAAATATCGACCCCAAGTTATTTATTCATATACTTACTAACCTGGTTGAAAATGCCTTCAAATATTCACCTGCAGAGAGCCCTGCCGATGTAGACCTGGTTTACGAAGAAGATCAGGTAAGTATAGCTGTTTCTGACCGGGGGATTGGAATTCCACAAGATCAGCTCAATAATCTATTCGAGAATTTTTACAGGGCTACCAACGTCGGGAATGTGCAGGGTTCAGG
Source organism: Flammeovirgaceae bacterium (assembly GCA_024638265.1). GTDB lineage: Bacteria > Bacteroidota > Bacteroidia > Cytophagales > Cyclobacteriaceae > JAHEKQ01. The sequence continues at coordinate 4,794 of JAHEKQ010000058.1, read as the reverse complement.
TATTGGATTGGCAATTGTTAAAGAATTTGTCGACCTCCATAAGGGGGAAATTAAAGTTAAAAGCCTTCTAAATAAAGGAACAACCTTTACTATATTGCTCAGGCAATAAGTTTAGGTTATATGACACCCTATAATATCCTTATCGTTGAGGACGAACCCAGTATCTCCGAGTCACTTAGTGAGATGTTACAGATCCTCGATCAGAAAGTAGTCGGAATTGCCGATTCCTATGATGCCGCCCTTAAGCTCCTCGACAAAAATGATGTGGAACTCGCCTTACTGGACATCCAGCTTAAAGGTGACAAATCGGGGATTGATCTGGCAGACACTTTACGCGAACGCTACCGCATACCCTTCATTTTCACCACTGCTTTTGCCGATTCCGATACCATTCGTGCAGCTACCGAACAAGGACCTTACGGGTATCTGGTGAAGCCTTATTCCATGAAAAATATTAATGCTGCCATTGAAGTGGCCATGCAGAATCATCGGCAGTTCAAACGTTGGGAGGATGAAGAAGGGGACCTGGTATATAAGGATATTCTTTTTGTGAAAGCGAATGGCCGTCTGGTGCGTATTGATGTGAATGACCTGATGTACGTGGAGGCCAAAGGGGATTACGCATTGTTCAAGACCGATAAGAAGGGTTATATAGTCAACTCTACCTTTAAGAATATTGAAAGTAAACTGAATCCCAACCAGTTTATTCGAGTTCACAGATCCTATATAATCAATATTAAGAAAGTAGTGGATATTGAGGAGAATAACCTTCTGATTGGGGAGCAAGTGATTCCCGTTAGCCGGAGTCAGAAACCCAATCTAATGAACAGGCTCAATACGATCTGAGAAGTTTCTTACCAACTTCTCACCGGGCTTACGCAGCTTTATTCGGATTCCCGCTTTTATCTCTGTGTACGAGAAACCCATCTGTCCCTGGATAGAAAAATTACTGTGACTTCCCTTTATGAATAATTGGTGTGTACCCGTTTGCCTGGTGAATTCAACACGAGCCATTCTGCTGGTTTGCCAGTTTCCACCTTCCAGTTGACGACCGAGGCTGACCTCGGCATTCACGTTCCAGTTCTTTGATAGTGCGACCCTATCAACCCCCAAAAATATACTTGGGTTAATAAATTGAGCAGGACTGTAATATTTGTCAGGTCGTTGTTGGCTAAAGGACATCAGCATGGTATTCAGCCCATATTTAAATATCCTTCCTTTCCGGTATAAGGAGAAGTACCCATAGCTTTTTTGATTTCCGTCTGAGAGGAATTCGACTCCGGAATCAAAATAGATCCCCGTTCCCGATTGATTGAAATATTTACTCAGTTTTCCTGAAAAGGTTTGGCCGATCAGTTGCTGGGAAAGTAGTGCCCCATTGAAGTCCTGTATCCTCCTCGATGTGCCAAGCTCGAACCAGCCACCTTTCAGTACCGGTGTCCCGAGGCTGAGTTGCCCCCCATAGAAATCATCCACAGAATTCCTGAAATCCAGGTAGGAATAAAGACTTGCAGAAATTTTAATCTTTTTTGAGAGCCGGTGTGCATAGTTTATACGCCCGACCACAAGGTTGATCGGATCAATGTCCACAATGTTGGCGTAGGATCTGCTGCTGATCTGAAATCCGATACGATGCCTAAGGGCTGGGCTGAATGATGCATTGAAGGTCATACCCGAATTCAAAGTGCCGTCCATACCCCAACCAGACTGGTATTCAGCACCAATATCCAGTGAGTTCTTGTCAGTAACCCGATTGATTAGTGATTGGGCATCTGGCTGTCCCGGAAAGTAATCTAGTGTGTTTTGCGAATAAAGGAGACTATGGTCATCCATTTCGAGAGCAAACAACATATTGGCATATCCCAGGTTTCCGTTGAAGGATCCTGGCATTGTGTCGAGGACTTGATTGTACTGATCTGATGCTAGAAGGTAGTTACCGGAATAGCTCGCAATCTCGGCTTTCGCCTGGGCGATAATTGGGTCTGTAGTGGGAATACGTGTAATAGCGGAATCAAGTACACGTGTTGCAGAAGAGATATTCTTTTCCCAAAGGAAGGAACGGATATAGGTCATCCACAAGTCCTTATTAAACCTGTCGAGTTCTAGCGCTTCTCTAACAACTTTCCTTGATTTTCGCGGAGTACCAAGTTCATAATAGCATCGTGCCAAACCCGGTGCGGAACTGACAGGATCATTTAGTTTCGAATACGTCTGAATAGCCTCCTGGTATTGGGAGTTGGACATTTCAAGTGAAGCCTTGAGCAACAGGGACTCACGATCATCATTTTTCCAGGCCAGATTCTCGTAGAGTTTTTCAAAAGCATTTTCCATCGTTTCCTTATTTTTCCCCAGTTCACTCGCCCTGGCAAGCCTGATATATTTGGCCGATACCTGTGCCTGTGGGTTCAGGGAATCCAGTTGCAAGGCTCGTGAAACAATATTGTAAGCCATGGGTGTATTCTTGTTCATAAAGTGGGCATTGGCAAGCCCCACCCATGTACTTGCCGAAGTACTGTCTATTGTTAGAATCGACTCATAATAGGGGATAGCCCTGGAGGGGTTATTATCCCAGAGATATGCTTCAGCGAGGTTCAAAATGACCTCATGGTTACCGGGACGTGCATCATTTAACCGGTTAAAGACCTCAAGGGCTTCCCGGGTTCGGCCCGTAAGTCCTGCGGCCCTGCCGTAACAAATGTTCACCGTCAGGTTGTCAGGAAAGCGGTCTCGTTTTTCCGAAAAGTATGTATAGGCTTCCTTGAAATCACCCTTCTCCAATAGACCAAAGCCTTCAGTTAAATCTTGAGCTGATAAAGAGATACTGAATATGAAGGCTAGTCCAAGAAGTAAGCCTGTGTTCAAGTTTTTGATGTGATCTGCTTTCATAACGATACTAAATTATATAAGACCGGCCCCTGAAATGATAATAGTGGACGAATGGAAGGTAATTCCGGATCAATGACAGACTGCCATCGATAAGAGGGAGTAAGGCATGAAATACGGTCTGATCCCTTGTTTAATGCGGTTGAACGAAAGATTTAAAAGGACTGAATAAGCCCCCTTATTTTCGTACATGTTCAATTTTCAAAAAAGAAATATCATGAAACCGAATCTATTTGATGTAGATGCCAACAGCATTGAAAAACTGAAAAACACTTTTAGAAATGAGGCAGGTCCCGGAGCGAAAATGCAGGTTGATCTGTCGGGAATTAATACGATCAGTCTTCCGAAGTTTAACATGCTCGTTAAGTTCCACATGGAGGCCAGGAGGGAAGGTAAAAGTGTATCATTCATTAACTGCAGTCAGCCAAAATTACTCGACCTGATCGCCAAGACCGGATTCCGCCATGTCTTTCAGTCTTAGCAGAAAACAGTCGCTCAGAACCAACATTCTGACAATTGCGACACCCGGAAGGGTGTTTATGGCCAGTACAATGGTAATAAACGGAGGAAATTACCTCTATAACCTGGTATTGGGTAGGGCATTGGGACCGGGAGAGTTCGCAGAAGCAGGTATAGTCCTTACTGTCCTGCTTTTGTTTTCATTCCTGGCCATGACTTTCCAACTAACGGCTACCAAGTACGTTGCGGGGACAGGAAAGACTCAAGCAGCGGCAGTGACAGGTACACTGAAGAAATGGGCCCTAGTTTCGGGACTGCTATTGACAGCCCTTTTATTGTTGCTGTTGAATGACCTGACGGCATTCCTGAAATTGTCCGATAATTACTCGCTTGCCGGGATCATTATTGCCCTTCCTGTTTACTTCCTGATGTCGGTTGACCGCGGAACGCTGCAGGGGAGAGAACAATTCATAGGACTTTCTGCCAATTACCAGGTCGAATTCTGGACCCGCTCACTGGCAACCATACTCATTTTTGCCGTGGGTATTGGTTCTGCAGGATCTTCGATCTCGTTGGCCATTGCCATTTCCCTCCTGACGGCTTTCATTTTTTCATGGAAAAAGCCCTTGTCAAACCCAGGGACCCTGAATAAGGAGATGAAAATGGGCATGTTCCGGTTCTTTGCAATAACTGCTGGTTATGAGCTTACACAGATATTCATTAATTATTCCGATGTATTTGCTGTAAAACACTATTTCGATAATTTTTCATCAGGGTTGTATACCTCTACCTCCCTGGTAGGAAAAATGATCTATTTCCTGACCTGGATGCTGGTAATGATGCTTTTACCTAAGATTATCAGGCTGAAAAAAGAGGGAAAGAATTATAATCACCTTTTGTATAGAACTATTGCCGGTGTGGGTGGATTTATCCTTGTTGTAACACTAGGCAGTATATTTTTTGGCAACGAGATCGTCCAGCTACTGTTTGGGGAAGCCTTTGCCGACGCAGGCCAGCTCCTCTGGCTGTATGCTGTCGCTACCGGCTTCTTTGCGCTCTCCAACATTTTCGTCTTCTATTTCATTAGCCTTGATAAGTACCTGCCGGTATTAATTTCCTTTGTGCTGGCTATGATACAGCTCCCATTATTTCACTTCTTCCACGCGCAGCTCTCCCATATTATATTAGTGCAGATTGGCGTGATGGGTACCCTGTTAGTAGTGCTTGTGGGCTATTACTTAAGGCATAGGAGAAGGGGGTAGAGGAGCCTGGTTTGGTGCCGTGTCTCCTTTTAGCTTGCCGTGTTTCGCCTGGGTGGTCACCTAGGTTTCGTCTCCTTCGGAGACTTTTCCCTGCTGAGAGTCATCTTGTGCGCTTAGAAGTCCCCGTCACCAATGTGTCGTCTCCTTCGGAGACTTTCTTTTACTGAGAGTCATCGTGTGTGCTTGAGGG